>NZ_DAMBGD010000007.1:0-160838 GCF_032060985.1 Mobilicoccus sp. | reverse complement strand
CAAATCAAAACCGACGACTCACAGAGCGACCGGACCGAATGAAGGGGGCGGCCCAAGGTCGCCCCCGGGGGCGAGGCTGAACCTCAGCGGCTCTGAAGGCGCCCGTATGCTCCCGATGTGGGAATGCACCAGCCGAGTGTGGGGACCCCCCAGGGTCACGGGCTCATCCCCGAGGGGTGCCCACACTGCGTCTGTGCTCGCCCAATTGGGGGAGCACAGACGCACTCTGGCGATCTGCACGCTGAATCGGTCGCAGCGTCCCCGACCTCACCCGCTGACGCCGAGGCTCTGGCCGATGGTCGTGGGGTCGGTGAGGCAGGCGAGGAGGCAGGCGGCGACGTCGGCGCGCGTGACGCGGCCGCCGAGGGTGCCGGGTTCGTCGTCGCGCAGGGTGCGCCACGCGCCGGTTGCGGCGCCGTTGGTGAGGCCCGCCGGACGCACGATCGTCCACTCCAGACCCGATTCCCGGACGAGGCTCTCCTGGGCCTCGTGATCGGCGAGGGGACCCGCGAGCAGCTTGGGCGCGATCGCCCGCTGAAGCGGAGGCAGCTGACGTTCCGAGCCGCCGGTGCCGAGGGAGGTCTGCACGACGAGCCGCGAGACACCGGCCTCCTGCATCGCCGCGACGACCGACCGCGTGACGTCGGTCCGCGCGTGGGGCTCGCGCTTCGAACCGCCGACCGTGACGACCACCGCGTCGGCGCCGGTCACCGCCTCGCGGGCGACGGTGGAGTCGGCGGCGTCGCCGGTGACGACCCGGGCGATGCCCACCCCGATGCCGGACCGCGAGACCACCGTGACGTCGTGTCCCACCCGCAGCGCCGCCTCGGCGAACGCCCGGCCCGTGCCGTGCGATCCGCCGACCACCGTGATGCGCATCGGGTGATCGACCTGGGGCGTGGCCTCGGGTGCCTCGTCCCGGCGGGCCCGGGGCGCCTCACCACGAACGAGGCGGGTCAGTGACTGCACCCCGGCCACGGCCTCCCGCGCCGCCGGGTAGAGGAACCGCCGCTGGCGCAGCCACGGCGCGAGGACCTCGCGATACGGCGTGAGATCGGAATCCGGCCCGAACAGCCGGGCCTCCACCTGCGCGCTCGGCAGGTGCACCTTCGCCGCAGCGGCGTCGCCGATGCGCAGGACGAGGTTCGCCGCGTCCCGGGCGGGGTCGCTGCTGCTGATGTTGTCCCGCAGCGTCCAGGCGTATTCACCGAGCGCCGCGAGGTCGGGCAGACGACGCTCCTCGAAGTCGGCGAACCACGTCGGTGACCCGGTGGCCTCGCGCTCGATGAGCAGGAAGCAGTCCTCCAGTCCGGAGTTCACGCCCTCGCCCGTCGGAGGCAGCACGCTGTGCGCGGCGTCGCCGACGAGGAGCAACCACTCGTCGAACGCCAGCCGCGGGCAGCGCACGACCGCCCCCCCGAAGGGCTCCCGGGAGAAGTACGCCACGTAATCGTCGTGGGTGAGCAGGGGAGCGGCCAGCGGCGCGTGCTCCTGCACGTGCGCCCGCAACGCCCGCACGTTCTCCTCGCTCGCCTCCCTCGACAGCAGCAGCGGCTCGGCCTCGTCGCCGGCGATCGCGGTGAGCGCGACGCCCCAGACGCCGTCGGCGAGCGTCGCCGTGTAGATGCCCTTGCTCGTGAAGATGTGGTGGACGGCCGGATCCATCCCGGGCGCCGAGGCGTACGGCCGGGAGTAGGCGACCCGGAACTGCACCCCCCACTCCCCGACCCGCGGCGCGAACTCCGGGCGCTGCTCGGCGAGCGACCGGCGCGCGGCCGACCACACCCCGTCCGCGGCGATCACCCGGGCGTCGCGGGCGTCGACGACGACGTTCTCGCCCGAGGTCGTCGAGAACGTCAACGTGCGCTCGTGGACGTCGAGGGAGGCCAGCCGGTGTCCGGGCACGTAGGTGAGGGCGTCGGTCTCTCGGGCCCTCTCGAACAGGATCGAGGTGAGGAACGCCCGGGTCGTCGCGATGATCCGTCCGCTCTCGAGCCGCGACAGGCGCCTCGTGCCGGCATAGATGTGGAACGCCTCGACGACCTCACCGCGATCTTGCAATCGTGCGAGGAGATCGGGATCGATGCGGCGCAGCGCCTCCTGCCCGCGCGCGTTGACGCCGATCGGGTAGCTGTTCTCGTCCGACAGGACGAGCTCGTCCCGACCCTCGTACACCGTGACCCGACGACCCTGGGCGGTGAGCATGAGCGCGGCCGCGAGGCCGACCGGCCCCGCCCCGAGAACGATCGTGTGCGGCGACGCGGCTGCGAACATGGCGGGAGTCCTTCCTCACGCGGATGAGGCAGTCAAACACAGGGCGTGGGCGTTCCGGCGACCAGCGCCGACGACGGAATCCGCTGGGCGCGGCGGGGTGCGGATGTCACCATCGACGTATGTGCGCGGCGGAGAGCGGGGAGAAGACCGCGGGGACGAAGGCGGACCGCGACGACGATGAGAAGGCCGCGAGCTCGGGCCGGACCCTCGCGCCCGGTGCCCACGTCGGAGCGGTCCACCCCGACGGCCCGGCCCTTGTCGAGCTGTTCGCACGGGTCGATCCGTGGGGACTCGTGGAGAGCGGAGCCCCCCGCGACGAATACACGAGTGAGGTCTGCGACCTCCTCGACCATCCGCACCCGGACGCGCACGACGTGCTCGCGGTGTTCTCTCGGTGGGGAGCGACGACCGGGAAGGCCCCTGCGCCCGTTCGATTCGGCACGTTTCCCGGGATCAGTCGCGAGGACGCCCACCGGATCGCCGACGGCATCGCTCAGGTACGAGCCGCACGACGAGCACCCGATGCTTCCTGACGCGATTCCCACCCTCACCGGTCACGGCGTCGTCCTGCGGCCGTTCGCCGAGGCGGACGCACCGCTCGTGCAGTCCGTCGCCGACGACCCCCTCATCCCGCTCATCACCACCGTTCCCACGACGGGCACCCGCGAGGACGCCCTCGCCTACATCGCCCGTCAGCACGACCGACTCCGCACCGGCGCCGGCTACTCGTTCGCGATCGCCGACCCGAGCACCGACGAGGCATTCGGCCAGGTCGGGGTGTGGACCTCGGAGATCGCGCAGGGGCGTGCTCGAACGGGCTACTGGATCGCCTCACCGTTCCGACGTCGCGGGTTCGCTCGCGCCGCACTGGCCTCGGCCGCACGGTGGGCGCTCGGTCTGGAGGAGATCCGTCGGTTGGAACTTCACGTGGAGCCCTGGAACGAGGGTTCGTGGCGGACGGCCGAGGCGTGCGGCTTCGCCCGCGAGGGCCTGCTGCGGTCGTGGGAGCAGGTGGGTGACGAACGCCGGGACATGCTCGTCTACAGCCGTCTCCCGGGGGAGTGACGACGCGTCGGCCGGGCCTCGACGGACCGGGCGAGGGCCGGTATCACGGGAGGCGGTGGCGGAACGGGGCAGTCGCGGGAGTCCCATCGGCGTGAGCCTCCGTCCGGGAGCGGAATTCGCTGCGGGGACGACGGACACGACGACACGACATCTCGACCTGTCACTCTGGACGTATGGCGATGCGCGATGCGGTCCGCGCGGTGGCCGCGCCGATCGGACGCGGCCTGGACGCCGCGAACGCTCGTCATCCGTGGAGTCACAACGACGCGTTCCACTCGTGGATCCTCGCGAGGCTCCCGGCGCGACGAGGGCTTGCCCATGACATCGGTTGCGGCCGTGGGAATCTCGTCGCGACGTTGGCCGAGCACTTCGAGGAGGTCCGCGGCGTCGACGTCGACGCCCCCATGCGGGAGGCAGCGCGGCGACGGTGCGTCGGTCTGTCGAACGTGATCATCGACGACACCGACCTCACCGCGCTCCCCGAGGGCGCCGACCTCGTCACGATGGTCGCCGTCCTCCATCACCTCGACATCGACCGGGCGCTCGCAGCGGTCTCGAGGACGCTGCGCTCGGGCGGGCGGTTCCTCTGCGTGGGGCTGTCCCGCCCCGTGTCGGTCGTCGACCACGCCTTCGACATCGCCTCCGCCGTGACCAACCCCCTCATCGGGTTGGTCCGCCACCCGCGGGTGGCGCTCGCCGGTAAAGGCCCCGCCCCCTGTCCGACCATCGAGCCCCAGCTCAGCCTGGACCACATCCGCGACGCGACCCGGCGGCATCTTCCCGGAGCCGAGGTGAGGCGGCACCTGGCCTTCCGGCACACGATCGACTGGACCAGACCCAGGGACCGCTCCGCGCGCTGACATCGCGGTTGCACCGACGCCCGAGGCCACGCGCGGGCGGAGTCGCCGCTGCTCTCAGACCGCGGCGCGCCACCCGTCGAGGAGGCCGCGGGCGTAGGCGGCCTGACCGACGTGGACCGCCGCGTCGTCGATGATGCTGACGAGGCGGGTACCGCGGGTGACGGGTGGGTCGTAGGAGTCGTCGATGACCTCGTCGAGGGCCGCGTCGTCGAGGGTGGCGAGGTAGCCGGTCAGGGCGTCGATGCAGGCGGCGAGGTGATCGCCGAGGGCCGGGACGTCGCGCACGTGGAGGGAGGCGACCTCCTCGACGGAGTCGCCGAAGCCGAAGTCGCGCTCGCCACGGTCGACGCCGAGCCGATCGGCCCACCCCCCGGAACGCCACACGGACTCGCCGCCGCCGAGAGCGAGCGTCTGCACGTCCATCTGGCGCGCCGCGTGCCACAGCAGCCACACGATGGAGTTGCCGTGCCCGCCGGGCAGGCGGTGGGCGTCCTCGGTGGTGAGCCCGTGGAAGACCGGTCGTGCCGCGTCGAGTGGACGGGAGGCGGCGTCGGTGAGCAGATCTCGGATCGACATGTCGCCAGCCTAGGACGGCCGACCCCACCCCGCCCGAGGGCCGGGCGAGGGCCCGGTGAGGGGCCCGGACGAGAGGTCCCACGGTGAGGCCGGCGCGCGAGGGCTCAGGCGCCGACGGGCCGGGCGGAGTCGCGTCGCCGGGCGAGCCCGCCGGGCAGCGGCACCGTGCCCGCGAGGGTGCGGCGGGTCGCCCACGGCCAGGTGAGGAGGGCGTAGACAGGGCCGATGAGCAGGGCGACCGTGACGACGTACCAGGGCCACGGACCGAAGAGGTCGAGCAGCGAGGGGTTGCCGGGCGGCTCGGAGACGAACCCGTAGTTCGTGCCCAGCAGGGCATTGACGCCGAGCGCGACCCCCACCCACCCGATCGTCACCGCCCACCCGAACGCCCACCCGCGCCAGGTCGGCCGGTACCCCAGGCCCCACATGAGGACGACGGGGACGACGAACACCGACGCGTGCAGGAACCAGTACCCGGCGAACTCCAGTGCGGGGTAGCGGAAGTAGACGAGGTCGGGGGTGAGGAGCGCCTGAAGGTTGAAGGTGAGTCCCCAGAAGTAGGACAGGACGATCGCCCACCCGCGGCGGCTGACGAGCGCGAGGGGCGCGATGATCCGCAGCCAGTCCGAGAGGTGGAACGGCAGCGACTGCCCCACGTCGAAGTTGCCCGGCAGCCACCACCACACCATCCAGAGGACCGCGACGACGAGGAGCACCCAGCCGAAGGCCGTCGTCACCGTCTCGCCGTGTCGCCCGCGTGCCGTGCGGACGAGGACGACGACGGCCACGACGGTGAGAGCGAGCACCGTGAGGTGCGAGGCGCCGTAGTTCTCCATGTGGCCGATCTCGGGTGACTGCATCCTCGTGATCCTAGGTGGAGTGCGCCGGACGACGGTGCGACGCCGGGCAGGCGTGAGGCCCGGCCACAGCATGACGACCGGCCGGACGCCGCCTCGGGGGAGCGCGTCGGCTATACAGAGTGACCATGAGCACCGAGACGCTTCGCCTCGCGGCGGCCCAGATCAGCAGCGGGTCGGACCCGACCGAGAACCTCCGCACCATCGAGGCCGAGGCGGCACGCGCCGCGGAGGCCGGGGCCCGGCTCGTCGCGTTCCCCGAGGCGTCGATGGCCTGCTTCGGCACCGACCTGCCGGCCGTCGCCGAGCCCCTCGACGGTGCGTTCGCCACGGGGGTCCGGGAATGCGCGGCTCGTCTCGGCGTCACCCTCGTCGTCGGCATGTTCGAACCCGCCGACGACGGCCGCGTCCACAACACCCTGCTCGCGACCGGCGGCGGCGTCGAGGCGAGCTACCGCAAGATCCACCTGTTCGACGCGTTCGGCAGCCGGGAGTCCGACCTGGTCGCGCCGGGCTCGGACCTCGTGACGATCGACGTCGACGGGGTGTCCGTCGGTCTCGCCACCTGCTACGACCTGCGATTCGCCGATCAGTTCACCGCGCTCGGGCGGGCCGGGGCCCAGGTCGTCGTCGTGCCGGCGAGCTGGGGTGACGGCCCGGGCAAGGAAGGGCAGTGGGATCTGCTCACCCGGTCCCGCGCGATGGATGCCCAGGCGTTCCTGCTCGCCTGCGACCAGGCCTGGCGACCCGCCGAGGGCACCGACCCGCTCGGAGTCGGACGGTCCTGCCTCGTCGACCCCCTCGGGGTCGTCCGGGACCGCCTCGATCAGGCGGCGGGTCTGCTGCTCGGCGACGCGGACCCACAGGTCGTCGCCGACGTGCGCGTCCGGGTGCCGATCCTCTGACCCGTCGGCATCCCCGCGGTGGGTGACCGGCCTCGCCGGGGCCCTGGTCGGGATGGCGCGGGCCGGTTATCGTCGCGGACATGGCGGCCGAGAAGGCACGGGGGCCGGGGGGCCGGATCGCGGTCTCACCGGCCGAGGGTGGGGGCGTGGGCGTCGACCCGGTGATCCAGGGCGTGCAGATCGCGGCCGCCTTCGTGCGTGCCCATCTGCGCGAGCCCCTCACCCTCGAGGACCTTGCCGACGTGGCGGGCTACAGCCCGTTCCACCTGGCACGGGCGTTCACGACCACCGTGGGCACCCCGCCCATCCGGTACGTCGCCGCGTTGCGCTTCCATGCGGCCAAGCGACTCCTGCTCACCGAGGGACTCGGCGTCGTGGACGTGTGCCACGAGGTGGGGTTCTCCTCGCCGGGCACGTTCACGCGGCGGTTCCGGGACCAGGTCGGCGTGGCACCGGGAGAGCTGCGCCGCGTCGCCGACGACGTCGCCGAGACCACCGCGACCCCGTTCCGCCTCGCGCCGCCCGGCGCCGAGGACCTCGTGCGGGTGCGGGTGCACGTCCCGGCCGGCGCGGGCCGAGACCCCCTCGTCTGGGTGGGGCTCTTCGGTGCCCCGGCCCCCGCCGGCGTGCCCGGGGCGGGAGTCCTGCGACGAGGCCCCGGCGACCTGGCTCTGCCGGTGGTTCCCGGGTTCCCCTGGCTGCTCGCCACGATGGTCCCCGCCACCGCGGACCCGGTGACCCAACTCGCGGACGAGTCACCCCTGGTCGCCGTCCACCCGGCTCCGATCTGCGCACCGACGTCGGTGCACCTCACGTTCCGTCCCGCCCACCCCTGGGAGATGCCGATCCTCACGGCACTCCCCGCACTCCGCAAGATCGGAGTGTCCTGAGTCACAGGGGCGCGCCTAGTGTCGACGCAGGACGTCCGCCGTGGGGGTGGGCGTCGCCGAGCAGAGGGAGACCTCATGAACACCGACACGACGACGACCACGCCCACCGACGCGACCACGTCCACCGACGCGACCGCGCACACCGCGGGTGAGACCGCGACCGCGGGCCGGGAGGGTGCCCCGGCGTGGATCGACCTGGGGACCCCGGATGTTCAGGGGGCGATGCGCTTCTACGGTGAGCTGTTCGGGTGGAGGTTCGAGGACCAGGGTGAGGAGTTCGGGGGCTACCGCCTCGTGTACTCCGGTGAGGACCTCATCGGGGGGCTCATGGACACGACCGGGGTGCCCGCGCCGGACGGCGGCGAGGTCCCCGTCGCGTGGACCGTCTACCTGCGCACCCCCGACATGGCCGCAGCCGTCGAGCGGATGGGCGCCGTCGGCGGGCGGGTGCTGCTTCCGCCGATGCCGGTCGCGGACCGCGGGTTCATGGGTCTCGCGTTCGACCCGGCGGGAGCCCTCGTCGGGATGTGGCAGCCGGGCACCCTCGAGGGCCTCGACCTGCCGATGCGCGCCGGCACCCCCGTCTGGTTCGAGGTGATGAGCACCGACTTCGACGCCGCCCTCCCGTTCTACCGCGACGTCTTCGGCTGGGACGTCCACACGATGGCCGACGACGGGTGGCGCTACGCCACCCACGGCCCCGAGGCGGAGTCGTCGGCCGGTCTGTGCGATGCCCGTGGTGTGATCGCCGAGGGGACGCCGTCGTTCTGGCGGGTGTACCTCGGCTACGACGGCGTCGACGCGGGGATCGAGCGGGTGAGGGAGCTCGGTGGGCGACTTCTCGACGGCCCGGTCGACTCGCCGTACGGGCGCCTCGCCACGGTCGCCGACCCGGCCGGCGCGATGTTCCAGCTCATCGAGGCGGTCGGCGCATGACCACCTCGACCGGACGGGCCACTGAGGTCGAGCAGGGCGATCCGACCCCGATCCAGGCGCGTGGCGCCACCCCGTGCCTGTGGTTCGACGGACGGGCCCAGGAGGCCGCGGAGTTCTACTGCGGAGTGTTCCCCGACTCACGGATCACGGCGGTCCACCTCGTCGTGGGCGGCGATCACCCGTCCGGCGTGCCGGAGGGGGAGGTGCTCGCGGTGAGCTTCGAACTCGAGGGCGCGCCGTTCTTCGCCCTCAACGGAGGCCCGGGGTTCCCCTTCACCCAGGCCGTGTCCTTCCACACCTATCCGCGCACCCAGGCCGAGCTCGATGCCCGGTGGGACGCGCTCGTCGACGGGGGACAGCCCGTGCAGTGCTCGTGGCTCACCGACCGCTTCGGCCTGTCGTGGCAGGTCATTCCGCGGGTGTACCTCGACGTCCTGCAGGCCGGTGACCAGGAGGCGATCGCGCGCGTCGAAGCGGCGCTGCTGCAGATGGTCAAGCCCGACGTCGCGACCCTCGAGGCGGCAGCACGCGGCTGAGGACAGCTGTGTTCAGGCGTGCTCGGCGGCGTGCTCCGGCTCGCCCCCGTCGGTCTTTCGCCGCGGGACGACGTGCATGATCGCGACGACGAGCACGCCGACGAGCAGGCCGAACACGGCCGACCCGAGGGTGTTCGTCAGCCAGCCGAGAACGCCGCCGAGGGGGCCGGTCGCGTGGTGCACGGCCTCCTCGGCGTGGTGGACGAGCCCGTAGGGCCAGCGCCAGCCGAGGGTGTCGAACCCGACGAGGAGGATGTGGCCGCCCACCCAGAGCATCGCGACGGTCCCGATCGTCGCGAGGGCGGTGAGCACCTTGGGCATGCCCGCGACGAGGGCGCGCCCGATGCGCTGAGCGACGGTCGAATCGCGCTTGGTCAGGTGGAGGCCGATGTCGTCCATCTTGACGATGAGCGCGACGACGCCGTAGACGCCGAGCGTGATGCCGAACGCGACGACGACGAGGATGATCGCCCGTGCGAGCAGGGGCTCGTGCGACACCTCGTTGAGGGCGATGACCATGATCTCGGCCGATAGGATGAAGTCGGTGCGCACCGCACCGGAGACCATCTTGTCCTCCGCCTCCTTGCCCTCGAGGACGGCGGGCACCGCCTCCTCGTGGCCCTCGTGAGGGTGGAGCTTCTCCCAGATCTTCTCTGCGCCCTCGAACGCGAGGTAGGTCCCGCCGAGCATGAGCAGCGGTGTGAGCAGCCACGGCGCGAACTGACTCAGCAGCAGCGCTGCGGGCAGGATGAACACGAGCTTGTTGCGCAGCGACCCGATGGTGATCCGCTTGATCGCGGGGAGTTCGCGGTCCGCGGTGAACCCGGTGAGGTAGCGGGGCGTCACCGCGGTGTCGTCGACGACCACCCCCGCCGCCTTGGCACTCGCACGCCCGGCGGCCGCGCCGACGTCGTCCACGGACGCCGCGGCCATCCGCGCGAGGGTCGCGACGTCGTCGAGCAGTGCGACGAGGCCGCCGCTCATGCGGCGGCCTCGATCCGGTAGGTCGTCATGGCCCCACGGTAGCGGGCGGGCGAGACCATCCGCGCCCCGAAATGGCAGGCTGGGGCGATGAGCCTTCGTGTGCTGTGGCCCGACGTGATCGAGCCCCCCGCCCTCGGCGCGGCCCACCCCGTCGGCGACTCCACCCTCGACGACGTCGAGATGCTCGTCTACGACGCGGCGAGCCCACTGCCCGAATCGGTGCACGACGCCGACGTGTTCGTCGTCTGGGGTCGCCCGTCGCACCTGCTCCCCGACGACGCCCGCGCCCTGACGATGGTGCAGCTGGTCCAGGGGCTCATGGCGGGCACCGAGGTCCTCACCGCCGCGGGGTTCGCCGACGATGCGGTCGTGTGCTCCGGGGTCGGCCTGCACGATCGACCGGTCGCCGAGCACACCCTCGCCCTCGTCCTCGCGCTGGTGCGACGACTGCCCACCCTGCTCGAGGCTCGACGCGAGTGCACGTGGCGCGCGGACATGGCCGGTCACCAGCCGTTGCACCCTGAGGGGCCGGTGACGACGCTCCTCGATGCCGAGGTCCTGATCTGGGGGTTCGGGAGCATCGCCCACACCCTCGCGCCGATGCTCACCGCGCTCGGGGCGCGCGTCCGGGGCGTCGCCCGGTCGGCCGGGGTGCGGGCCGGTGTCGAGGTCGTCGGCGCCGCCGACGTCGACACCGTGCTGCCCGAGACCGACATCCTCGTCTCGCTCCTGCCCGGCACCGAGGACACGCGCCACGTCATCGACACCCGCCGCCTCGACCTCCTGCCGGCCCACGCCTACGTCGTCAACGTCGGCCGTGGTTCGGTGCTGGACGAGGACGCCCTCGTCGCCGCGTTGCACGCGGGCACCCTCGGCGGCGCCGCGCTCGACGTCATGGAGACCGAGCCCCTCCCACCGGAATCGCCGCTGTGGCGGGCACCGGGTGTGATCCTCACCCCGCACTGCGCAGGTGGGCGTCCGGTCGGATACGGCGACCTGCTGCGCACCAACCTCCGTGCCCTCAGGACGGGGACGGGGTGGCGCAACCGCGTGTGAGGGACACGAGCCCGACGAGGCGCCCGACCCCCCGGAGCGTCGCGTCCCGCGCCCGTCGACCCCGGCGGGCGAGCGCCGTTCGCATGAGCAGGTGGGACACCGGGGGCAATGCCCAGGCGGCCGGCAGACGACGCGCCTCGTAGCGCGCGAGCGCCGGGCCGAGGCGCGCCGGGTCACCCTCGGTGCGCCCCAGCTCCCGCGCGAGCACGTGGGCGTCGGCCATCGCCTCGCACGCCCCGCGGCCGAGGTTCGGCGTCATCGCGTGCGCGGCGTCGCCCACGAGCACCGCGCGACCGTGGACGAGCCGGGGCAGTGGCGGCGCCTCGAGGATCCGCTGGGCGAGGGTGCTCTCGGGTGTCGCGCCGGCGAGGGCGTCGAGGACCTCCGGCGCCCGATCCGGGCGCGCCGAGAACACGCGGCGGGTCTCCTCGAGCGCCTCGGTGACGTCGACCGCGGGGGAGGAACGCCACCGATCCTCGCCGTCGGCCCAGGAGCCGAGGTCGCTGGCGTGCGAGGTGAACCAGTACGTGCGTCCGCCGGGCGCGGGGACGACTCCGGCGAGATCCCCGTGACCCCAGTACTCCCGGCGACGGGGGGCGGTCGGTCGAGCAGCCCTCGCAGCGCGAGCCACGGCGTCGGGCGTGGGAGGAGATGTGCACCGAAGGCCGACCGCCGCACGACGCTGCGCACGCCGTCGGCGCCGACGACGAGGTCGGCACGCAGGTCCAGGGGCTCCTCCACGCGGGCGTCGACCCGGCGCACGGAGTCGGGCACCGCCGAGTCGAGCAGCTCGACGAGGACCGGACGCAGGATGAGATCCATCGGCACCGACGGCGGTTCGACGAGAGCTCGCCCGGTCGCGTCCCGCAACGCGCCCGCCGACACGGTGGCGGCCTGCGCACGAGAGCGTTCCTCCAGGCCGAGGGCCCGGAGCACCGACCATGCCGACCCCCACAGGCCGAGCGCGGAACCCGCCTCGCGTCGCTCCGGCCGCTCCTCGTGAAGGGTGACGGCGAACCGATCCGGGTCGAGCAGACCGGCGAGGGTGAGCCCCGCGATGCTGCCGCCGACGATCGAGACGCGGATCATCGCCGGGGCGCCTCGACGAGGGCGGCGAAGGCGTCGAGCACCGGCATCCACGCCTCGGCCAGGTCGTGCTCCGCCACCCGGACGGCCTCGACGGTCCGTGTGGCGCGCTCGCGGTCCTCGGGTGCGGTCTCGGAGGCACCCCACCCGGAGACGATCTCGGCGTCGGCCTCGGGATGGCACTGCAGCCCCCAGACGCGCGGGGCGTAGCGGGCGGCCTGAACGTCGCCCCGCCGGTCGCGCGCGAGCACGGTGGCGCCATGCGGCACCCCGGTGACGACATCGCCGTTCCAGTGGACGACCGGCGCGTCGGGCGGCAGATGGCGGAGGAGCTCGTCCTCCCGCCCCGCGTCCGTGAGGCCCACCGGTTCGACGCCCCACAGCGGCCCCCGCGGGTTGCGCTCCACCGTGCCGCCCAGGGCGACGGCCCCGAGCTGGTGCCCGAGGCAGAGGAGCAGGGTGGGCACCCCGGCGTCGGCGGCCTGGGCGATGAGCCGCCGTGTGGCGGGCAACCACGGGTACTCGGCGTCGTCGTTCGCACTCATCGTGCCGCCGAGGACGACGAGTGCGTCGAGCGCGTCGACCTCTTCGCGTCGCGCGGGCAGCGCCTCGCCCCGGTCGGGCCTCGCGACGCACAGGTCGAGGGGCGTGCGGGTGAGCAGGCCGGGCGGCACGAGGGCCTCGTGCTGGATGACGAGGACGGTCATCGCTTCCTCCAGGTGCGGGCGATGGGCGGGGTCGATGCCGTGATCGAACCACAGCCGGACCTCGCCCGCCCGCACCTCCGCGCTCAGCCGCCCGCGATCGTCCTCGCCGCGACGAGCGAACCGAACTCCTCGAGCATGGGGTCCCACCGGGCCCCGATCTCGTCGAGTTCACCGGTCATGGCGGCGAGTTCGTCGACGAAGGCCTCGTCCGCGTCGTCGCAGTACCCCGCTCCGCGGCAGGCCTCGACGGTGTCGGCGTCCATCTCGGGATGGCCCTGGAAGCCCCATGCGCCGGGGCCGAAGCGCACGGCCTGCGGCAGCCCTGACTCGTCGACGGCGAGGACGTGGGATCCCACCGGTAGGTCGGTGTACGCAAGGCCGCTGCATTCGACCCAGGCGGGTGAGGGGGGTGCGTGTCGGAACAGGCGGTCGAGCCGTCCGTGGGCGGTGCGCGTGAGGGCGCGGATGCCGGGAGGCAGGGGGGTGCGTGGGGTCGTGGGCCGGGCACCGAGGGCGCGTGCGAGCAGGTGACCACCGCCGCCGATGCCGAGGGTGGGAATCTGACGGGCCACGGCCCCGGCGAGGACGAGACCGATCGGATGGAAGGACACGGTTCGTTCGTCGTACGGGCTGACCGGGCCTCCGACCAGGGCGATGCCGTCCCAGTCGGCCTCCGGGAGACCGTCGTCGGCGGTGAGGTGCACGACGTCGGGCGTGACGCCCACCGCCCGGAGTCGGGCGATGAGACGTCGCGGTTCAGGGGCCCCGAGCATCGCGACGAGACAGTTGGACATTCGTCCAGGTTACCTATGGAGCAACCGCGGTGGCCAGTCGAGGATCAGGACATTTCGCCCGGGGCGGTCGATGGCGCGGCCGGTGGCGTCAGACGCGCACGACGCCCGAGCGCACGGTGGCGAGGAACCTCTCGATCCGCCCGAGCGCCTCGGCCAGTTCGTCCTCGTGGGGAAGCGTGACGATGCGGAAGTGGTCGGGGTGAGGCCAGTTGAGACCGGTGCCCTGCACGACGAGAACCTTCTGGGCGCGGAGGAGTTCGAGGGTGAATGCCTCGTCGTCGCTGATCGGGTACATCTCCGGGTCGAGGCGCGGGAAGGCGTACAGCGCGCCCTTGGGGACGACGCACGAGACTCCGGGCATCGCGTTGAGCATCTCGACGGTGACGTCGCGCTGTCGGGCGAGCCGTCCCGTGGGCAGGACGAGATCCTCGATGCTCTGGCGGCCGCCCAGGGCCGTCGCGATGGCGTGCTGGCTCGGGTGGTTGGCGCACAGACGCATGTTGGAGAGGATCTCGATGCCCTCGATGTAGTTGCGCGCGTGGTCCTTGGGGCCGGAGATGACGACCCACCCGGCACGGAACCCCGCGACGCGATAGGACTTCGACAGTCCGTTGTAGGTGAGGCACAGCAGGTCGGGCGCGAGGCTCGCGGTGGGGACGTGGCGGGCGCCGTCGTAGAGGATCTTGTCGTAGATCTCGTCGCTCATGAGGATGAGGTCGTGCCGGCGGGCGATCTCGACCATGCCCTCGACGACCTCCCGCGGGTACACCGCCCCGGTCGGGTTGTTCGGGTTGATGACGACCAGCGCCTTCGTCCTGGCGGTGATCTTGGATTCGAGGTCCGCCAGGTCCGGCGCCCAGTCGGCCTGCTCGTCGCACAGGTAGTGCACCGGAGTGCCGCCCGCGAGGGAGACGGTCGCGGTCCACAGCGGGTAGTCCGGGGCGGGGATGAGTACCTCGTCCCCGTTGTCGAGGAGTGCCTGGAGCGTCATCGTGATGAGCTCGCTGACACCGTTGCCGAGGTAGATGTCCTCGACGTCGAAACCCTCGACACCGATGCCGTCGTAGTACTGCTTGATGGCCCGCCGCGCCGAGGGGATGCCCTTGCTCTCGGAGTACCCCACCGCCTCCGGCAGCATCCGGCGCATGTCGACGAGGATGTCCTCGGGCGCCTCGAACCCGAACGGGGCCGGGTTGCCGATGTTGAGCTTGATGATGCGGTGGCCCTCGTCCTCCATGCGCTTGGCCTCCGCCGGTACCGGCCCGCGGATGGCGTAGTGGATGTCGGCGAGCTTGCGTGACTGGGAGACCGAGCGCATGAGCCTCATCATGGCACCGCGTCGCCCCCGGCGACCGCACCGACCCCGACGCGTCGCGACGGCCACGACGCTCCAGTTCTCAGCAGTTCACGGCAAAGGCTTGGGAACCGCGCGCGACCGTCGATAGGGCATGCGGAGCGTGACGGGCGGCGGAGGAGGGGCCGCCGCCCGTCACGTACCGTCATGCCCGGGCGGGTCTGCCGCCCCCGCGCCCAGGCGCCGGCGCCGGCCCCATGACGGATGTCATGCCCCGCCGATGACGGGCTCACCCCGGCCGATGCGACTGGTCACGGCCTCGCGGTTCATTCTCCGCCGACAGTGGAGACATGAGCGCACCGATCCTTTCCGCGACCGACCTCCGTCGACGTTACGGCCACCCACGCACGGGTTTCGAGGCCGTCAAGGGGGTCGACATCTCCCTGGCCCCCGGGGAGCTGTTCGCGTTGCTCGGCACGAACGGCGCCGGCAAGACCTCCACGATGGAGCTGCTCGAGGGCATCGCGCGCCCGAGCGCCGGCCGTGTCGAGATCGCCGGTCTCGACCCGTTCACCGAGCGGCGGCGACTGCGCCCGCTCATGGGGATCGTCCTGCAGGAGGCCGGGTTCTCGGGCGACCTCACGGTCCTCGAGACGGCCCACATGTGGGCGGGCACGATGGCCGCGCCGCGACCGGTGGAGGAGGCGCTCGCGATCGTCGACGTGCTCGACCGCGCCGAGGTCCCCGTGCAGAGCCTGTCGGGCGGGGAACGCCGCCGCCTCGACCTCGCCCTCGCGATCATGGGCCGCCCCCGCATCCTCTTCCTCGACGAACCGACGACCGGGCTGGACCCCGAGAGCCGCCACCGCGCCTGGGAGATCCTCACCGGGCTGCTCGACTCGGGCACCGCGATCGTCCTCACGACCCACTACCTCGAGGAGGCCGAGCGCCTCGCCGACCGGGTCGCGATCATGCACGAGGGTCGGGTCACGGTCAGCGGCACGACCGAGGAGATCGTCGCCGCCCAGCCCTCCCACATCTCCTTCCGCACCCCCGAGGTGCCGCTGCCCGCCCTCCCCGGCGTGCACGTCTCGACCGCGGCCGGCCGCACCGAACTGCGCACGTCGGACCTTCAGCGCACGCTGCGGGACCTGCTGACCTGGGCCGGCGACACCGTCAGGCTCACCGACCTGCGTGCCTCGTCGGCCTCGCTCGAGCAGGCCTTCCTCGACATCGCCACCTCCGGGGAGCACCCCACCGACCGGGCCGCCGCGTGACCCCCCGCCCCGCCCCCGACGACACGCCCCGACGACGAGAGGACCTCACGATGACCGACCCGACCCAGCACGACCGTTCCGTCTCCGTCTCGACGATCGAACGAGGGGAGCCGCCGCGCACCACCCCCCTCGACGGCCCCCCGCCGGCCTCCCGGATGCGGCAGGTGCTCGCGCTCGGCGGGGGCGAGTGGCGCCTGCTGCGACGCAACAAGGTCGCGCTCATCAACACCCTGCTGGTCCCGGGCCTCATGGTCGCGTTCCTCGCGATGCTGGGCGCCACCTCCGGGCTGTCGCTCGGGGTGATGGCGCCGCTCGTCATCCTCCACATGGCGCTCGTCTTCACCGTCTACTACACGCTCGTCACGGCGGTCGTCGCGCGCCGAGAGTCCTCCGTCCTTTCGCGATTGCGGACCGGCGAGGCCTCCGACGGGGTCATCCTCGCGGGCCTGTCCGGGCCGTTCGTCCTCGCGACGATCGTCCAGACCGTCCTCTGCGTGCTCGGCGCCGTCGTCCTGCTCGACGCGGCAATGCCCGCGAACGCGCTGCTCATCGTCGCGGCGATGGCGCTCGGCTGCCTCGCCTGGGCGCTGCTCGGACTCGCCTCGACGATCATCACCCGCAGCGTCGAACATGCGCAGATCACGACCATGCCGCTCATCACGATCGCGCTCGTGTTCTCCGGCTCGATGTTCCCGGTGGCGATCATGCCCGACGTCGTGCAGACGATCGCCTCCTTCACCCCGCTGCACCCCGTCGGTGAGCTGATGCGCCTCGGGATGGCGGGCACCGACGCGGACGGCGCGGCCCTCTCCTTCGCCGAGACCTGCACCCACGCACTGCGCCCGAGCCTCGTGCTGCTGGCCTGGAGTGCCCTCGGCGGGTGGCTCGTCCGCACCCGGATGCCGTGGTCGCCCCGCCGATGACGCGCCCCCCGGCTGCGGGCACGCGGCGGCGCCCTCCGGGCATCATCGAGGACATGCCGCCCCCGCCCGCCGACCTCGCCACCCCGACGCCCCCAGGCGGCGTCGTCATCCCGAGCAACGACCGCGAACGCCGCCGGTTCGAGGCGTACTGCCGCTGGTCACTCCACGTGCTCCTCGCCTTCGGGGCCTTCATCCTCACCACCGCGGGCGGCGTGGCGGTGCACAACGCCGTGATCGGCACGGGGCTGTCGTCCGCCGCCGGGTCGCTCGCCGTGGCCTTCGCGGTCACGCTCATCGTGTGGCTGGTCGTCTGCAGCGTGGTGGTGGAGGTCCGTACCCGGGGGCGTGAGGCTCACCGCGCCCTCGTCGTGGCCTTCCTCGTCCTCGGCGTCGTCGTCACGGTGGTGTCGGCGTCGCTGCTCACCATGCCGACGGCGGCCTCCTCCGGCCTCGAACGAGGCAACCTCGCCTATCTCGGCCCCGTGCCGCTCGCGATCGGGGGCTCGATCGCGCTGCTCCTGTGGCCCCGCCGCCCGGTGCTCCTCGGGCTCGTCGGGGGCTTGGCCCTCCTCTTCGCGATCTACGCCTGGGGGCCGCCACGCCTCGGGGTGTCGACGGCGATCGGTCTCACGATGCTGTCGGTGTGGATCTGTCTGCTCCTTTCGCCCACCGCGCCGCTCACCGCCTGGATGATCGGCGTCGTCCGCCGGCTCGCCGACGCCCAGCAGGTCGCCGCCGACCTCGCCGTCGCGCAGGAGCGGCTCCGCTTCTCCCGGGACCTGCACGACGTGTTCGGACGGACCCTGTCGAGCGTCGCGATCAAGAGCGAACTCGCCGCGGAACTCGCGCGCCGCGGCGACGACCGAGCGGTGGGGGAGATGACCGCCGTGCGCGACCTCGCCCAGAGCGCACTCGCCGAGGTGCGCGGCGTCGTGCGCGGCTACCGGAGCATCGACCTCTCCGAGGAGGTGACCGGCGCCCGGTCGGTCCTGCGCGCCGCCGGGATCCGCACGAGCGCCGAGGGATTCGACGACCCCGACCTCGCGGCGCTCACCGACCTCGTCGGCGAGGCGGGGTGCGTGACCCTCGCATGGGTCGTCCGTGAGGGGGTGACGAACGTGCTGCGCCACGGGCATGCCGTGAGTGCCGACCTCACCCTCGAGCGCACCGGCGACGGAGCCACGCTCACGCTCGCCAGCACCACGGCACGCGTGGTGTCCCGCCCTCAACCCTCGACGGGTTCGGAGGCTCGTGGTGCCGAGGCCGGAGGGTCGGGTCTCGTCGGGCTGCGAGAACGGCTCGACGCGGTCGGTGGCACGCTCGAGGCCGGCCCCGCCGAGAGCCACTCCGGGTATCTCCTCCGGGCGCACGTCCCGACCTCCGCGCCCGTGTCGGGTGCCTCGGCATGACCGGATGACCGGATGACGGGCTGAGCGGTCCCCCCGACGTGGGAAGGTGGTGCGAGACCACGACGGGGGAAGACGAGGTGCACGCGTGATCCGGTTGCTGCTGGCCGACGACGAGACACTGTTCCGCGACGCGCTCGCGATGCTGCTCTCGATGCAGGACGACCTCGAGATCGTCGCGCAGGCGGCGTCGGGGACCGAGGCGATGGCGATGGCGCGCGCGTACGAGTTCGACGTCGCCGTGCTCGACCTGCAGATGCCCGGCGCCGACGGCGTCGCGGTCGCCGAGACGATCCTCGCCACCGACCCCGGCCGGGGGATCCTCGTCGTCACGAGCCACGGGCGTCCGGGCTACCTCAAGAAGGCGCTGCAGCTCGGCGTGCGTGGGTTCCTGCCCAAGACCGCCTCGGCGGGTGTGCTCGCCGAGGCGATCCGCACCGTCCACTCCGGCGGCCGGTACGTCGACTCCGAACTCGCCGCCGACGCCATCTCGGCGGGCGCGAACCCCCTCTCCCCCCGGGAGGGCGACGTCCTCGAACTCGCCGCCGAGGGGGCCCCGGTCGACGAGATCGCCGCGCGCGCCCACCTCTCCCCGGGCACGGTGCGCAACTACCTGTCGGCGGCCGTCGCGAAGACCGGCGCGGCCAACCGCCACGAGGCCGTGCACCTGGCCCGGGAGAGAGGCTGGATCTGAGCCCGCGAGCGCGCCCTGAGCGGTGAGCCCCGGGCCGCGTCGTCAGCCGCGACGTGCGGCGCGCACCTCGTCGGCCACGTCCGCCGACATCGGCTGCCCGGGGACGGTCTGTTCCCCGTCCTTGCGGTAGGCGTGGCCGGTGAGCAGGCCGACCATGAACAACCCGATGGACAGCGCGCCGAGGCCGAAGAGGATGTCGCCGGGGGTGCGCATCCACCGGATCACCGTGAGGGCGGGGGTGTAGAGGAACTCCGCGCTCCGCGCGTACCAGAGGCCCTCGGAGATGCTCGCGTACGCCTGGGCGAGCCCAAGCGGGAGCAGGCTGAGCAGCGCCATCGCGAGCAGCCCGCCGTTGAGGCCCCAGAAGCCGAGCTTGATGGGCCAGTCGTTCCACTCCCTGCCCGGCATGAGGCTGCGGACGCAGAACAGCATGAGTCCGATACCGAGCATCCCGTACACACCGAACAGGGCCGTGTGGCCGTGCAACGGCGTGAGGTTGAGGCCCTGCACGTAGAACAGCGAGATCGGCGGGTTGATGAGGAACCCGAACACGCCGGCGCCGAGCATGTTCCAGAACGACACCGAGATGAAGAAGTAGATGGCCCACCGGTACCCGGCGACCCACTCGCTGACCCGCAGGATGCGCAGGTTGCGGAACGCCTCGAACCCGACGAGGGCGAGGGGCACGACCTCGAGGGCGCTGAACGTCGCGCTCCACGCCATCACGGCGTCGTTGGCGCCGGTGAAGTAGAGGTGGTGCCCGGTGCCGATGATGCCGCCGAGGAGGAAGATCGTCGTCGCCGAGAGCGTCGCCGTGGCGGCGACCGCGGGGCGCAGCAGCCCGAGGCGGCTGAAGAGGAACGCGATGACGACGGTGGCGAACACCTCGAAGAAGCCCTCGACCCACAGGTGGACGACCCACCAGCGCCAGTACTCCGTGATCGACAGGTGGGTGTCGTGACCCATGCCGAACGCGGCACCGAAGAACGACGCGATCGCGAGGCAGCTCATGAGGAGCATGATGACGAGCGTGCGCCGGCCGCCCGCCGCGAGCGGGGCCTCGGCGGTCGGGGAGAGAGGGCCGTCCTTCGCGCGGCGAAGCGCGGGCCACATGCCGCGGGCCATGAGGGCGAACCACAGGAACAGTCCGACGATGAGGCCGATCTGCCACAGCCGGGCGAGGTCGAGGTACTCCATGCCGGTCGTGCCGAGCCACCACGACACCTCCGTGCCGTACCCCATGCGGCCGGTGATCGAGAGCCACTGCCCGATCATCGATCCCGCGACGACGAGGACGAGTGCGCCGAACAGGACGTTCACCCCGAGCCGCTGGAAGGCCGGCTCACGGCCGCCCACGGCCGGGGCGACGTAGAGGCCCGTGGCGAGCCAGGCGGTCGCGATCCACAGGATCCCGAGCTGGGTGTGCCACGTGCGCACGACGGCGTAGGGCAGCACCTGGTCGATGGGAATGCCGTAGAGAGAGGCGCCCTCGACGCCGTAGTGCGCCGAGAGGATGCCCGCGGCGATCTGCAGCACGAACAGGGCGCCGACGACGAAGAAGTACTTGAGGGTGGCCCGCTGGGAGGGGGTGGCCTCGTATCCGAGCAGCGGGTCGGAGCTCGGGGGCGCGTCGGTGACCTCGTCGTCGTGGGCGACGAAGTTGTGGTACCAGACCATTCCGGCGATCCCGGCGAGCAGCGTGATGATGCTGATGATGCTCCAGAGCACATTCGTCGGGGTGGGCACGTTGCCGATGAGCGGCTCGTGCGGCCAGTTGCGGGTGTAGGTGGCCTCGTCACCGGGCGCGTTCGTCGAGGCCGCCCAGCTGCTCCACCAGAAGAACGTCGTCATCCGGCGCATGGCCTCGGGATCGGTCACCGTGCCGGCCGGGATGGCGTACTGGTCATGGCCGCGCCCGAACACCTCCGCGTAGTGCCGGGCGTTCGCCTCGTAGGCGCGCGCCCGCGCCGGGTCGAGGGTGATCGTGCCGGTCGCGGGGTCGTAGGTGTTGGTCCGGAAGGCCTGCCGCAGGCGCGCCTCGAGGGCCCCGCGCACCTCGGGAGAGGCGGCGTCGTAGCTCGCCACCCCGGCGTCGCGCGCGTACTCGTCGAGGACGAAGACCGCCTCACGGTGCAGCCAGTCGGCGGTCCAGTCCGGGGCCACGTAGGCGCCGTGACCCCAGACCGATCCGATCTGCTGTCCACCGATCGACTGCCAGACGCGCTGGCCGTCCATCACGTCGTCGCCCTGAGCGATGACCCGGCCGCCGGTGTCGACGACCTTCGTCGGGATCGGGGGTTTGGACTCCGAGATCTGCAGGCCCATCCACAGCAGGACGGCGAAGGACCCGAGGACGACGGTGGCGAGGGCGAACCACCACCGTCGGTCCCGCGAGGGGCTGCGGCCCGCGGGCGGGGAGGCGGGGGAGGGGGACGCAGGCGGCGGTGAGGCGACGGCGGCGGACATGGGCACTCCGATGGATAAAAACGGATTTACCCCGTCAAAATACTCCCGCTGTCAAGAGTCGCGCCGTCGTACCGGTTCGGGCCCCCTTCGGTGCGGGTCGCGGGCACCGCCGTCAGCTCACCTCCGTGACCGACGCGGGGCCGGTGAAGCTGCCGGTGACGCCGGCGGGGGTGCCCGCCTCGAAGAACCGCTCACCACCGGTGGGGGCGACCGCATGGGCGACGAGGGTGCCGTCCGCGATCTGCTCGGCGAAGTGGCAGGCCACCCGGTGAGGGCGGACGTCGGAGGCGTCGCTGCGGGTCGAGACGACGCGCAACTCGGGACGTTCGGTGTCGCACCGGGTCTCCTGACGCCACGGGCAGCGGGTGTGGAAACGGCATCCCGAGGGCGGTGCCGCGGGACTGGGCAGGTCCCCGGCGAGGATGACCCGCTCGCGCCGGTCCTCGACCGTGGGGTCCGGCACGGGCACGGCCGACATGAGCGCCCTGGTGTAGGGGTGCAGCGGCTCGGCGTAGAGCGCGTCGGCGTCGGCCTCCTCGACGAGCGCGCCGAGGTACATCACCCCGACGACGTCGCTGATGTGTCGCACGACGGCGAGGTCGTGGGCGACGACGAGGTAGGTGAGGCCGAACTCCTGCTGCAGGTCCTCGAGCAGGTTGACGACCTGCGCCTGCACCGACACGTCGAGGGCGGAGACCGGCTCGTCGGCGACGATGAGCTTGGGGTCGACCGACAGCGCCCGGGCGATGCCGATGCGCTGGCGCTGGCCGCCGGAGAACTCGTGCGGGTACTTGCGCAGGGCGGCGGTCGGGAGGCCCACCGCCGTGAGTAGTTCCCGCAGGCGCGCATTCGCCGCCCGCTTGTCCCGGACGAGGCCGTGGGCCTGCATGCCCTCGAGCAACAGCGACTCGATGGACTGCCGCGGGTCGAGGCTGGAGAGCGGATCCTGGAAGACCATCTGCATGTCCTGCCGGCGCCGGCGCAGATCCTCGCCCTTGAGCGAGGCGACGTCGACGCCGTCGAAGTGGACCGAGCCCGCGGTGGGCTCCTCCAGGTGCAGCAGCGCCCGACCGAACGTCGACTTACCACAGCCGGACTCCCCGACGAGCCCGTAGGTCTCGCCGCGGTGGATCTGCATGTCCATGCCGTCGACCGCGTACACGTACCCGACGGTGCGGTCGAAGACGATGCCCTTCTTGATGGGGAAGTGGACCTTGAGGCCCTTCACGTCGACGAGGACGTCCTCGCCCTCGGGCGTCGTGCTCGTCGTGGCCGTCCCGGCGGCGGTGCTCATCGGGTCTCCTCGGGCTGGGGGTCGGCAGGTGTCCCGGCCGGGGCCTGCTCGACGGGGTTGTGGCACCGCAGCGACCGCGGTAGGGGACCGTCGGAGGGCTCGTCGACGAGCTCGGGGGTGCGCTCTCGGCAGATCTCGAGGGGCTGCGAGCACCGCGGGGCGAACGCACACGCGGAGTCCCAGGGCAGGTTGTCGGCGACGGATCCGGGCACCGGGTCCAGGCGGGCGCCGCGCGGGGCGTCCAGCCGCGGGATCGAGGCGAGCAGTCCGGTCGTGTAGGGGTGCCGCGGCGTGGCGAACAGCTCGTGCCGGTCCGCGCGTTCGACGATGCGGCCGCCGTAGAGGACGTTGACGCGGTCGCAGAGCCCCGCGACGACGCCCAGGTCGTGGGTGATCATGATGAGCGCCGTGCCGGACTCCTCGACGAGCTCCCGCAGCAGGGTGAGGATCTGGGCCTGGATCGTGACGTCGAGGGCCGTCGTCGGCTCGTCGGCGATGAGGAGCCGCGGCTCGCAGGCGAGGGCCATCGCGATGAGGGCGCGCTGCCGCATCCCGCCGGAGAGTTGGTGTGGATACTCGCGCAGGCGTCGTGCGGGGTCGGGGATGCCGACCTTGCGCAGGAGCTCCTCGGCGAGCGGACGAGCCTCCGAGCGCTTCATGCCTCGGTGCCGTTCGATGACCTCGGTCACCTGGATGCCGATGGGGACGACGGGGTTGAGCGAGCTCAAGGGGTCCTGGAAAATCATCGCGACGTCGCGTCCCCGGCGGTCCCGCATCTGCGCGTCGCTGAGGCTGAGCAGGTCGGTGCCGTCGAAGTCGACCGTGCCGGTGACCTTGTTGCCGCGGTGGGGCAGCAGCCCCATGATCGCGAGCGAGGTGACGGACTTGCCGCAGCCGGACTCGCCCACGAGACCGACGGTCTGCCCCGGCTGCACGTCGAAGCTCACGTGGTCGACCGCCGTGAACGATTCCTCCCCGGCGCGGGTGAACTGCACCGTGAGATCGCGGATCGAGAGCAGCGGGCCGTCTCCGCGCGCATGGCGGCGGCGGGTGTCGGGCGGGGTGGTGGGGGTCGTGTGCGCCATGGTCATCGCCTCGTCTTGGGGTCCAGCGCCTCGCGCAGGGATTCACCCATGAACGTGAATCCGAGCGCGACGACGATGATGCACAGCGCGGGGTAGAACGCGAGGTGCGGGTAACCGGCCAGGTACTGCTGGGACGCCCCGAGCATCTGTCCCCATTCGGGGATGCGGTCGTCGGGGTTGCCCAGGCCGAGGAAGCTCAGTGCGGCGGCGTCGATGATCGCGACGGCGAGGACGAGCGTGGCCTGGACGATGACCGGGCCGAGGGCGTTGGGCAGCATGTGCCGGAAGACGATCGGCGCCCTCTTGACGCCGAGCGCGCGGGCGGCGAGCACGTGGTCGCTGTGCCGCTGCGCCATCATCGAGCCGCGCAACAACCGTGCGAAGACGGGGATCTGCACGACGGCGATCGCGATGATCACCGTGATCTGGCTGGGGTTGGCGAAGATCGCGGCGATCGAGAAGGCCATGAGCAGGCTCGGGATCGAGAGCATGACATCGACGAGCCGCATGACGACCGCGTCGACCCAGCCCCCGAACGCGCCGGCGAGGGTTCCGAGGATCAGACCGCCGAGCAGTCCGCCCATCGTGGCGAACACCCCGACGAAGAGGGTCTGGCGACTGCCGACGAGCAGCCGGGAGAACAGGTCTCGGCCGAACCAGTCGGCACCCAGGGGGAAGCCGGGGCGGGCCGCGGGGATCGGGTTGGTCTGCTGCCTGATCTCGGAGTAGAGCAGCTGCGCGCTCGGGTCGTGCGGGGCGATCCACGGCGAGAGCAGCGCGAGGACGACGAAGCTGATCGTGATGGCGGCGCCGACGAGGAACAGCGGGTTGCGCCGGAGTCGGCCCCAGGCGCTCGCGAACAGGCTCACGCCCTCCCCGCCGGCCACCCGACCGGCGTCAGCGACGGTGCCCCGGTCGATCGTGTCGGTGGCCGTGTCGGTGGGGGCGTCGGCGGCCGTGCCGGAGGCCGGGGCCGCGCTGGCGGCGAGCCGGTCGATGCGGTCCTTCTTGCCGGAGTTCATCGGGCCGTCCTCACGCGCGGGTCGATCACGGCATACAGCAGGTCGACGATGAGATTGACGATGACGTAGACGGCGGCGGCGGCCATGATCAGCAGCTGGAGCATGGCGTAGTCGCGCATCTCGAACGATCTGGCGAGGGCGTCGCCGATTCCGGGGAACGAGAACACCTTCTCGGTGAGCACGGCCCCGGCGAGGAGCGCCCCGATCTGCAAGCCGATGGTCGTGACGACCGGGAGCATCGCGTTGCGCAGCACGTGACGCTTGCGGATGACCGCCTGCGTGAGGCCCTTCGCCTCGGCCGTGCGCACGTAGTCCTCGTCGAGCACGTCGAGGACGCTGGCTCGGGTGATGCGGAAGATCACCGCGAACGGGATCGAGGACAGCGCGAGCCCGGGGAGGATGAGGTGTCTGAACGCGTCCCAGGCGGCGTCCCACTCCCGCGTCATCAACCCGTCGAGGACGAAGAACCCGGTGATGCGGGTGGCCCCGATCGTGCTCGTCTGTCGGCCCGAGGCGGGCAGCCATCCGAGCTCGACGGCGAAGACGTACTTGAGCAGGAACGCGAGGAAGAACACGGGGACGGCCACGCCGACGAGCGAGAGGAGCACGCCCGCGACGTCGAGAGGCCGGCCGCGGTGTCGCGCCGCGAGGTAGCCGGCGGGGACGGCGATGAGCACGGCGAGGAGGATCGCGAAGATCGACAGCTCGATCGTCGCGGGGAACCGGCTGAGGAAGATCGACATCACCTCCCGCCCGGGGAGCACGCCGGTGGACACCCCGAAGTCCCCGCGCACGGCGCGGCCGAGGAACCTCAGGTACTGGACGTAGATGGGCTGGTCCATCCCGAGCGCCGCCTCGAGCTGAGCTCGGCTCTCGGGCGTGGCGCGCTCACCGAGCAGGGCCGAGACGGGCCCTCCGGGAAGCGACCGCAGCCACGCGAACAGCAGGAGTGAGAGGACGAGGACGACCAGCACCATCTGCGCGAGTCGTCTGACGATGTACCGCAGCACGTGGACCTCCGGGAGGGCGCGCGACGGGCCCGGCGCTGACGCCGGGCCCGTCGCGGACGAGAAGGATCAGTTCGGAAGAGTGACCTGGTCGAACTTCTCGTCGGTGAGGGGGCTCGGGGTCACCCCGGCGACTCCCTTGCCGAGGACGAGCGCCGGCGGGCTGTGGCTGATCGGCACCGCGGGGATGTACTGCTCGACGATCGTCTTGTTGAGGCCCTCGTACGCCTTCGAACGGGCCCCCTCGTCGACGATGCTGTCGGCCTTCTTGAGGTCGTCGGACAGCTGCTTGCCCCACGGGTACATGCCCGTGTTGAAGCGGTTCGTCGTGTCGCCGAAGAAGGTGCCGATGAAGTTGTCCGGCGTGTTGTAGTCACCGGTCCAGCCGAGGAGGAAGGCACCGGCCTGGCCGGCGTCGACGCCGTCGAGGTAGCCGCCGTTCCACGGCTTGGTGGTCGTCTTGACCTTGATACCGACCTTCTGGAGATCCGTGCTCATCGCCTCGTAGAGCCGCTGCGGGGCGGGCATGTAGGGGCGGGTGACCTCGGAGGGGTACCAGAAGTTGAGCGTGAGGTTCTCGGCTCCGGCCTCCTTGAGGAGCTGCTTGGCCTTCTCGGGGTCGTACGGCACCGGCTGGAGCGAGGAGTTGTAGCCGGCGACCGTGTCGGGCATGAACTGGGTCGCGACCTTGGCGCCCTCGGGCAGCTGGGTCTTGACGATCTGGTCGCGGTTGATCGCGTACTGGATCGCCTGCCGGACCTTGAGGTCCTTGAGCTCGGGGTTGGCCTTGGGGTTGAGGCCGAGGTAGAGGAGGTTGAAGGCGGGCCGGATGAGGACCTGGTTGCCCTCGCCCTCGAGTGCCTGCCAGTCGACCGGGTTGGGGTAGTCGTAGCCCTGGATGCTTCCGGCCTGGAGCTCCTGACGACGCGTCGACTCGTCCGGAATGATCTTGAAGATCAGCTTGGCGATCTTGGCCTTCTCGCCGTGGAACTCGTCGTTGCGGGCGAGGGTGATGGTGCCGTTGGCCTGGTCGTAGCTCTCGAACTTGAACGGGCCGGTGCCGGTCGGGTGCTTCATCGCGTACTCGGAGAACGCGAAGCCCTCACCCTGCGCCTTGACCTCGTTGGCCTTGTACTGGTCCATGGCCGTGGGGCTCTGCATCGAGAACGACGGCAACCCGAGAAGTGCGGGGAACTTCGACGTCACCCGGGTGAGCGCGACGTCGACCGTCTTGGGGTCCTTGACGGTGCAGGACTTGTAGAGGCTCGGGTCCTTGCCGTCCTTGAACCCGCCGAAGTTGTCCGTCCAGTACTGCGACACGGCGGCGGTCGCACCCGGGCCCGTCTGGCCGAACATGCGCTCGAAGTTCTTGCAGACCGCGTCGGCGTCGAACGGGGTGCCGTCGTGGAACTTGACGCCCTCGGCGAGGGTGAACGTCCACGTGAGACCGTCTGCGCTGGGCTTCCATTCCGTGGCGAGGGCCGGGGCGACCTCGGCGGTCCCCGGCTTGAACCCGACGAGGCCCTGGAACATCTGGCGGCTCACGCGGAAGGTCTCGCCGTCGGTGGCGTAGAACGGGTCGAGGACCTTGGGAGCCCCGGCGGCGCCGAACGTGAACGTGCCGCCTCCCTCACCCCCGCCGCCGGCGCCTCCGCCGTTCTCGCGTTCGGACTGGGCGCACGCACTGAGCGAGAGCACGAGGACCGAGGCGAGAGCGAGTGTGGCCGTGGACCGAGTTCTTGACATGGCGGGTGAGCCTTTCTGTGGGGCGAGTTCCGTGTGGCACGGGGCCGCCGGGGGTTGGCCGTGACAGTACTGGCCACACCCGGGTCTGGGAAGGAAACGGCGCGCCGAAATCTCTCCGACACCGGATGCTCGACGGTGGCGTGGCGCACGTCACGGCCGCTCCGGCGCCGGCGTCACTGCCGGACGTAGTCGATGAGCTGGTCGCGTTCGTCCTCGAGGAGGGCGGTGCGGGCCTTGACGATGTCGCCGATGCTGATGATCGCGACGAGGGCGTCGTTCTCGACCACGGGCAGGTGGCGGAAGCGGTGCTGGGTCATGAGGTCCGCGAGCTGCACGACGGTCTGCTTGGGCGTGCAGGTGACGACCTCGCGCGTCATGATCTCGGAGACCTTGACGGAGATGAGGTCGGCCCCGCGCGTCGGGATGGCGCGCACGACATCGCGCTCACTGACGATGCCGTCGATGGTGACGCCGTCGCCGGAGACGACGACCGCACCGATGCGGTGCTCGGCGAGGAGGCCCGCGAGGTCGGCCACCGTGTCGTTGGGGGAGGCGGTGACGACGTCACTGCCCTTGGACCGGATGATGTCGGCGATCAACATGACGTAACGGTAGTCGGACGGGACCGGCCAGAACAGACACCACGCGGTGCGTATCGCTGTGTGGGCCCGGGGCCGACGTGCCTCAGGGCTGGGTGCCCCACTCGCGGCCGAGTGCGACGTAGTCCTCGACGAGGGAGGCGTCGTCGATGGCCCCGGAGTCGAGGACCGCGCCGGGTGCGGCGCCCTGGAGGATGCGCTTGAGAGGCACCTCGATCTTCTTGCCGGTGCGGGTGTGGGGGACGCCGCGGACGACGCGGATCTCGTCGGGGACGTGTCGGGGGGAGCCCTCGCTGCGCAGACGTTGCCGGATCCGGTCGAGTTCGGCGTCGTCGAGCTCGTGACCCGGGGCGGGCACGAGGAAGAGTGGCATCCGGTACACGCCCCCGTCGAGCTCGACGCCGAGGACGACGGCGTCGGCGACCGCGGGGTCGGACTCGACGATGTCGTAGATGTCGGAGGAGCCGAACCGCACGCCGTTGCGGTTGAGCGTCGAGTCCGACCTCCCGTGCACGACGAACGTCCCACGGTCGGTGCGGGTGACCCAGTCGCCTTGGCGCCAGGCCCCCGGGTAGGTGTCGAAGTAGGCCGACCGGTAGCGGGACCCGTCCTCGTCGCCCCAGAAGTACAGCGGCATCGACGGTCCGGGCGAGGCGATGACCAGCTCGCCGACCTCCTCGACCACGGGGTTGCCCTCGGGGTCCCACGCCTGGGCGTCGACACCGAGCGCCGGGCCGGAGAGTTCGCCGTCGTGGACGGGCAGCCACGGGCTGCAGCCGAGGAACGCGCTGACGACGTCGGTACCGCCGCAGACCGAGAGCAGCGGGACGTCCTGCCGCACGTGCTCGCGGACCCACACGTTGAGGACGGCGGGAGCGGGGGCGCCGGTGACGGCGATCGCGCGCAGGGAGGACAGGTCGAGGTCACGCCCAGGCTCCTGGCCGGACTGCGCCCCGAGGTGGAGGTGGCCGGGACTCGTGCCGAAGATCGTGACGGCCTCGTCGGCGACGAGGCGCCAGAGACGGTCCGGCGCGGGGTAGGCGACGTGGCCCTCGTACGTCACCGTTCGGGTGCCCGCGATCAGCGCGGACGTGACGATGTTCCACATCATCCAGTTCGGCGTCGTGTACCAGAACAACGTGTCCGCAGGACCGCAGTCCAGGCAGAGGCGGAACATCGACAGGTGCGAGGCGACGACGCCGGCGTGGGAGTGGACCATGCCCTTGGGCACCCCCGTCGTGCCCGAGGAGAACAGCACCCACAACGGGTGGTTCGCGGCGACCTGGGCCGTCTGCGCCAGGGGCGCGCCGGAGAGGGCGTCGTTCCAGGGGACCCGGCGCATCCGTGCGGGGATCGCGGGCGCGTCCTCGTCGAAGGTGAGCCCGGCGCGGGGCACCTCGACGATCGCGGAGACACCGCACGCGTCCGCGAGCTCGAGCACCTCCGAGCGCCGGTCGTAGGTGCGTCCCGCCCAGTCGTAGGCGGTGTTCGCGACGAGGACGTGCGGCTCGAGCTGCGCCAGCCGGGAGGCGGCGGTCGAGGCGCCGAGGTCGGGGGCGCAGACGGCCCAGATGGCCCCGAGCGAGGCGGTCGCGAGGAATGCGACGATCGTCTCGGGGGCGTTGGTGAGGTACCCGACGACGCGGTCGCCCTCACCGACGCCCAGGTCGCGCAACGTCCCGGCGACCGCGCGGACCTGCTCCTCCAGCTCGGCCCACGACAGCTCGGCGCGGGTGCCGTCCTCGGCGTGGGAGACGATGGCGGCGCCGTCCCGCGCCACGGGGCCGTCGGCGCCGCAGTGCCGGAACACCTGGTCCACGTAGTTGAGCCGGGCCCCGGTGAACCACTCGTGGTGCGGCATGGGGCCGCCGGTGAGGACGGCCTCGTACGGCGCCGAGCACGCCACCTCGAAGTCGTCCCACACGCTCGCCCAGAACTCCTCGGGGCGCTCCACGGACCAGGCGTGCAACGCCGGGTAGTCGGGCAGGGCACGGTCCCAGCGCGCTTCGGCGGAGGCGGCGAACTCGGTGAGGCGCGGGTGCTCGATCTGCCAGGACATCGACGTCGGCGTCATGGGCCACATGATGGCACCCATGACGCCGACGTCGGGGCCGACCTGCCGTCGGCGTCAGACCTGCGCGTGAGGGCGTTCCTCGTCCTCGGCGTCGCGCAGGAGGTCGCCCTGCCCGGTGCCGATGCGCATTCCGTAGAAGGAGCGGTAGACGAAGTAGGCGCTGAGGACGAAGAACACGACGGCGAGGGAGGAGGTGAGGGTCGTGTTGCCCTGCTGGTCGGCGAGCTGCACGGCGAGCTCGACGGCGAGGAGGCCGAACAGGGTCGTGAACTTGATGACCGGGTTGAGGGCCACCGAGCTCGTGTCCTTGTAGGGGTCGCCGACGGTGTCGCCGACGATCGTCGCATCGTGCAGGGCCGTGCCCTTGGCGTGCATGTCGACCTCGACGATCTTCTTCGCGTTGTCCCAGGCGCCACCGGCGTTGGCCATGAAGATCGCCTGGAAGAGGCCGAACAGCGCGATCGAGATGAGGTAGCCGATGAAGAAGAACGGCTCGATGAACGCGAACGCCAGGGTCGAGAAGAAGATGCCGAGGAACATGTTGAGCATGCCCTTCTGGGCGTACTGCGTGCAGATCTCGACGACCTTGCGGGAGTCCTCGACACTCGCCTTCGTCACTCCGTCGAGGCGGATGTTCTCGCGGATGAACTCGACGGCCCGGTAGGAGCCGGTGGTGACGGCCTGGATGCTCGCGCCGGTGAACCAGTAGATGACGGCGCCGCCGGTGATGAGGCCGAGCAGGAACGGCGGGTGCATGAGGGAGAGGTTGATCATCTCGGACGCCTCGCCGCCGGTGAGCGCCATGATGATCGAGAAGATCATCGTCGTCGCACCGACGACCGCGGTACCGATGAGCACCGGCTTGGCCGTGGCCTTGAACGTGTTGCCGGCGCCGTCGTTGTCCTCGAGCAGCAGCTTGGCGCGTTCCCATTGCGGGTCGATGTCGTAGTCGCGACGGAGCTCGCCGGTGATGCCGGGGACCTCTTCGATGACCGAGAGTTCGTACACGCTCTGCGCGTTGTCGGTGACGGGGCCGTAGGAGTCGACCGCGATCGTCACCGGTCCCATGCCGAGGAATCCGAACGCGACGAGACCGAAGGCGAACACGGCCGGGGCGACCATGAGCTCGGCGAGGCCGAGGCCGCTGATCCAGTAGGCGCCGGTCATGAGGCCGACGATCGCCATGCCGAGCCAGTAGCCGGAGAAGTTGCCGGCGACGAGGCCGGAGAGGATGTCGAGGCTCGGACCGCCCTGGCGGGAGGAGATGACGACCTCACGCACGTGGCGGCTGTGCGTGGAGGTGAAGACCTTGACGAGCTCGGGGATGAGCGCGCCGGCGAGGGTGCCGCAGCTGACGATCGTCGAGAGCTTCCACCACAGGGTGCCGTCGCCGAGGTCGCCGATGACGAGGAAGGAGGTCAGGTAGGTGAGCACGATGCACAGCACCGAGGTGAGCCACACGAGCGCGGTGAGCGGGACCTCGAAGTCCATCTGGTCGACGTGGGAGTACTTGCGGTGCGCCATCATCTCGTTGCCGAAGTAGCTCACGCCCGAGGCGATGATCATGACCGCGCGGATGACGAACATCCACACGAGGAGCTGGACCTGGAGCGCCGGCTCGTGGACGGCGAGCAGGATGAACGTGATGAGGGCGACGCCGGTGACGCCGTAGGTCTCGAAACCGTCGGCGGACGGGCCGACCGAGTCGCCGGCGTTGTCGCCGGTGCAGTCGGCGATGACGCCGGGGTTGCGCGCGTCGTCCTCCTTGATCTTGAAGACGATCTTCATGAGGTCGGAGCCGATGTCGGCGATCTTCGTGAAGATGCCGCCCGCGATGCGCAGGGCGGAGGCGCCGAGGGATTCACCGATGGCGAACCCGATGAAGCAGCTGCCGGCGATCTCACCGGGCAGGAACAGCATGATGACGAGCATCATGAACAGCTCGACGCTGATGAGGACCATGCCGATGCTCATGCCCGACTTCATGGGGATGGCGTAGACGGGGAAGGGCTTGCCGCGCAGCGAGGCGAACGCGGTGCGGGAGTTGGCGAAGGTGTTGACGCGGATGCCGAACCACGCCACGCCGTAACTGCCGGCCATGCCGATGAGGCTGAACAGCAGGACGATCGCGACCTTGCCCCAGTCGAAGCCCATGAGGAACTTGAAGTACACGAAGATGACCGTGCCGATGAACAACCACAGCAGCATGAGGAACTTGCCCTGCTGCACGAGGTAGGCCTTGCACGTCTCGTAGATGAGTTCCGAGATCTCCCGCATCGAGGGGTGCACGGGCATCTTCTGCAGTTGCCGGTAGGTGATGAACCCGAACGCGAGACCGAGCACGCAGACGATGAGCCCTAACGACAGCAGCAGGTGCCCGCTGATCCCGCCGAGGAAGCTCACGGAGCCCAGGTCCGGCAGTTCGAGGTCGGCCTCACCGGCGGCCGGAAGGGTGTGGGGTGCTGCGGCGGCGACGCCCGCGTGGATCGACCCCCAGAGCGCGGCGAGTCCGGTACCGGCGACGGCACGGACCGCGAGGCGTGGACGAGGGGCTGACGGCGCGTCTGCGGGATGACCGCAGCGAAGGTGATGCTCTTCGGTGTGCACGAGGGGTCCTGTTCTCGGCGGTCTTTCGGGGGCGCCCGTCTCGACGTCGTCCCGGCCGATCGGGACGTACCCGAGGCGGCCCCTCTATTACCTCCCTGCCGCGGCACCCGGGGCATGGACCTAGGTCCTCGCTGTGGAAAGTCGCACGTCACAGGCTCATTCGCGCGCCGTGGAGCGAGCCCGTGAGCGTCAACGAATGGTGTCGCAGGAGACACAATGGGGCCATGCGTTCCCCCCACGTCGTCGCTGCCGCCCTCGTCGACGATCTGCAGAGGCCGCGCGCGCTGTGGGCGGCGCGGCGGACGGCACCGGCCGCGCTCGCGGGCCGGTGGGAGTTGCCCGGCGGCAAGGTCGAGCCGGGTGAGGACCCCCTCGACGCGCTCACCCGGGAACTCCGCGAGGAGCTCGGCGTGACGGTCGAGGTCGGCGCCCACGTCCCGGGCCCGTCGCCCGCGGGGCGCTGGCCGGTCACGCCGCCCTACGAGATGGACGTCTGGCTGGCGCGCATCGTCCTCGGGGAACCCCGGCCGCTCGCCGACCACGACGACCTGCGGCTTCTCGGCGCCTCCGAGCTGTTCGACGTCGACTGGCTGCCCGCGAACGCCGCCATCGTCACGGCCCTCGCACGACGCCTGACGACCGGCGGACCGCGCGTGGACGGAGCATCCCCGCACTCCTGAGACAATGAGGCACGTGCCTACGCAGAACACCCAGACCCGCGGTGACATCCGCAACGTCGCCATCGTCGCCCACGTCGACCATGGCAAGACGACCCTCGTGGACAAGATGCTCTGGCAGGGTGGCGCGTTCGGCGAACACCAGCACGTCGACGAGCGCGCCATGGACTCCGGCGACCTCGAACGCGAGAAGGGCATCACGATCCTCGCGAAGAACACGGCGATCCACTACAACGGGCCGTCGGCCGCCGAGCACCCGGGCGGCGTGACGATCAACATCATCGACACCCCCGGCCACGCCGACTTCGGTGGCGAGGTCGAGCGCGGCCTGTCGATGGTCGACGGCGTCGTCCTGCTCGTCGACGCCTCCGAGGGACCGCTGCCGCAGACGCGCTTCGTGCTCCGCAAGGCGCTCGCGGCCAAGATGCCCGTCGTCCTCTGCATCAACAAGGTCGACCGGCCCGACTCCCGCATCGCCGAGGTCGTCGACGAGGCGTACGAACTGTTCCTCGACCTCGACGCCGACGAGCACCAGATCGAGTTCCCCATCGTCTACGCCTCGGCCAAGGCCGGGCGTGCGTCGTTGGAGCGCCCCGAGGATGGTGGCCTGCCCGAGGGCGGCGACCTCGAGCCGCTGTTCAAGACGATCATGGAGACGATCCCCGCCCCGGCGTACACCGAGGGTGCGCCGCTGCAGGCGCACGTCACCAACCTCGACTCCTCCAACTTCCTCGGCCGTCTCGCGCTCCTGCGCGTGTTCAACGGCGAGATCCGCAAGGGTCAGCAGGTGTCGTGGTGCAAGCACGACGGGTCGATCGACAAGGTCAAGGTCACCGAGTTGCTCATGACCGAGGGCCTGGAGCGCAAGCCGCTCGAGAACGGCGCCGCCGGGCCGGGCGACATCATCGCGATCGCCGGCATCCCCGAGATCATGATCGGCGACACGATCGCCGACGCCGAGAACCCCGTCCCGCTGCCGGTCATCAAGGTCGACGAGCCGGCGATCTCGATGACGATCGGCACGAACACCTCGCCGATGGCCGGCAAGGTGCGTGGCGCCAAGGTCACGGCCCGTCTCGTCAAGGACCGTCTCGACCGTGAGCTCGTCGGCAACGTGTCGTTGCGCGTCCTGCCGACCGAGCGTCCCGACGCCTGGGAGGTCCAGGGGCGGGGTGAGCTCGCGCTCGCGATCCTCGTCGAGCAGATGCGCCGCGAGGGCTTCGAGCTCACCGTCGGCAAGCCGCAGGTCGTCACCCGTGAGGTCGACGGCAAGGTCCACGAGCCCGTCGAGGCCCTGACGATCGACACCCCCGAGGAGTACCTCGGTGCGATCACGCAGATCATGGCCGCCCGCAAGGGGCGTATGGAGCAGATGACGAACCACGGCACCGGCTGGGTGCGCATGGAGTTCAAGGTGCCCTCGCGCGGCCTCATCGGGTTCCGCACCGAGTTCCTCACCGAGACCCGCGGCGCCGGCATCGCCCATCACGTCTTCGACGGGTACGAGCCGTGGTTCGGCCCGATCTCGACGCGTCAGAGCGGCTCGCTCGTCGCCGACAGGCAGGGCCCGGTGACCTCCTACGCGATGGTCAACCTTCAGGAGCGCGGCATCCTCTTCGTCGACCCCGGCACCGAGGTGTACGAGGGCATGATCGTCGGCGAGAACTCCCGCGCCGACGACATGGACGTCAACATCACCAAGGAGAAGAAGCTCACCAACGTGCGCGCCTCCTCCGCGGACAACTTCGAGAAGGTCATCCCGCCGAAGAAGCTCTCCCTCGAGCAGAGCCTCGAGTTCTGCCGCGAGGACGAGTGCGTCGAGGTCACCCCCGAGGCCGTCCGCATCCGCAAGGTCGACCTCGACCAGGTCACCCGCGCCCGCACCGCCGCCCGCGCCCGCAGCGACGCGAAGAAGGGCTGAGAGGCCCGGGCGGCGGGCGATGCGAGGCAGTCCCAGGCAGGCCGGAGGCCTCGCCACCATGGACGCGGCCACCCGTGCGTTCTGGCGGGTGGCCGGTCGCGAGGTGGACCTGGGAGGCGCCGAATCGTGGCTGGCCGGGCCGGTCAGCGCAGGTTCTCGGGTGAGTGACGAGTGGGTCGAGACCCATGCCGCATCGCTCGGCGGGTCGCTCGTCGCCCTCCCCGAGGCCGGTCTGCTGCCTGACCTTCACGCCCTCGACGGGCCCTCGTTCCACTGTGACGACCTCGCTCCGGAGGTGCGTGACTTCTACGAGCGCACCTCCCGATGGCGGATGGAGGTGTGGGTCGGCTGGTCGCGGTGGTTCCACCCGGCCGGGGCCGTCGTCGCGGCCGCGTTCGGGCGTCGCGTCGGGCAGCTGGCCATCCCCATCGACCCGTTGGCCGTGGCGCACGGCATGACCAGCGACGTCCGCGTGATCACGGACGCCTCGGGGGTGCAGGTGGCAGCGGCCTGGGTGCGGCGGCTGCGGGCGACGGGAGAGTACGTCTACAGCGGCTGCTACGGCGTGCGTCGACTTCCCGGTGACGCGCAACCCCGGGTGCACGTGACCTTCCCGCTGGAGGCGGGGAACGTGCAGGTCTTCCTGCGACCTCAGGTCGATGCGAACGGCTCGCTCCGGTTGAGCTCACCCCGGGGGCGTTTCGGCGGGGACGGCGCCTACGTGCTCGTCCAGCAGGGTGGGAAGTCCTACGTGGCACGGGTTCCCCTCCACGAGGAGTTCCGCGTCTACGTCGACGACGAGGGTGTCCTGCGGACCGACCATCGCCTCGACCTCTGGAACGCCAACGCCGTTCGCTTGCACTACCGCCTGACTCCGACCTCGTCCTGACCCGCCGTCAGAAGGGGGGTGGGCCGGGGTCGTCGCGGAACCAGTGCGCTCGGGCTTGCTCGTGGTGGTGCGCGCGTTGTCGTGCGCGCTTCTCGGCGCGGTCTTCGGGGGTGGTGGGTGGTCGGCGGATGTGCAGTGCGCTGTGGGAGTCCTCGCGCAGGATCGGGCTACCGGTTTCCTCGACGTGGTTGGCGCGGGCTTGGGCCTGGTGGGTGGAGTCGCTTCGTCGGGCGTTGCGGGCCAGGGCGATGATCATCGCTCCGGCGTGTGCCCGTGATCGTCGGGGCTTGTCCGGATGACTGCGCTCGCGTGGGCCTTGGTCGTCCTGGATGGTGTCGCGTCCGTCGACGACAGCGTTCTCAACCGGGACGGGCGGGGTGACCTCGCCTGCGGGATCGTCGCGTGTGGCGTCGTTCGGGTCCTCGACCCCTCGGGGTGAGGGGTCGCGGTAGTCGTGGGGTCGGGTGACGTAGTGCCGGCCGGTGGGGGTGGTCCAGGTGATGGCGCCGTCGGTGGTGGGTTCGCGCAGGGTGCCCCAGCGGTGGTGGGTCTTGTGGTTGTGGCCGCGACGGTTCTTCGCCGAGAGGTTCGATTCGCTGGACGGCCCGCCGGCGGCATGGTCCATGTCGTGGTCGAGGTCGCAGGAGGCGGCGCGACGCATGGAGCCGGGCACGCGGGAGTAGCGGTCGCGGGCGATGAGGCGTTCACGCAGTTCGCCGGTGACCTGGTACCGGTGGGTGCTGAGGTCACGGAGGACTCCGGTGGCCGGATCGGTGACCAGCCGTCGCCAGGTGGAGCCGTGGGCGTAGGCCAGGTCCCGGATGATGAACGCGGGCAGGTGCTCCTCCCGGGTGCCGGCCTCGATGGTGCCGGGCGCGTCATTGGCCCCGAGGAGCGATGCGGCCGAGATCGTGACGGTCACTCGAGCCGCCGGCAGCGCCCCACCGAAGGCGGCGTGGCCGTCGGTCTCGGGGAGGTGTCCCTCGATGAGCAGGTCCAGGCCGATGTCGGAGCGGAGTTGGGCCAGGGTGCGGGGGTCGCATTCGCGGCGGAGGCGGCGGGCATGGTCATCCACGCGTCCGTAGGCGGCGGCGATGCGAGCGGCGTGCCCGGTCACGGTGAATGCCCCGTCCGCTTCGGGGCTGAGCGATGCCCAGGCGTCGCGGCGTTGGATCGCGTCCAGGTGCCGCTGCCGACAGGTCGTTGCGGCCGCGACGGCCCGGCCAAGGCGCCAGGAGAACACGCTCTGCGGCACGGCCAGGCCGCCGTCGTCGCCGTCATCGCTGGTGTCGTAGGGGGCGAGGACCTCGGTGATGATGGCGGGCATCCGCCCGGCGTCGACCGCAGAACTCCGCGTGGTGACCTGTACCGCCCTGGCCGCGCTCATCCGCCCCGTGGCCAGGGCGTCGCGGATCTGGGTGAAGCGTTCCCATTCCCGGGCCATCCGCACCCGCGTGGTGCAGGTCCGTTCGCTCGCGCCTGTGGCCAACGCGATCTCGTCCACGACCGCCTCCCGCGCGCCGGCGACGGCGAGGGTTCGCGCCCGGGCCGAGGCGTCGGGTTGGCGTTCGGACAGTTCCGCCAGGGTCGCCCGCTCCCGGCGCCGCGTGAGCTCCTCGATCACCGACAGGCCGCGCGCCTCGATCCAGGCGCTGACCTTCTCGTGGGTTTCCAGCTCGGTGAGAAGTTCATCCTCGCTCAGCTCGGCGAACCGGGCGGTCGGAACCGGCATGCCCACACCCCACTGCGCGGGCGGTGCCAGGACCGCGGCAGGGGTGGTCTGGGCAGTCACGGGCGGGCCTCTCCGGGAGGATGTTCGGTTGGAGCAAGTCTAGAACGAATGTGCGACTGAGTCAATGCCCAGCAGGTCTTTGCGCGATCGTCAGGCGATGCAGGGGCCACCCTGGGCGGTGATGCCCGGGGGGTGCTCGATCACGATGCGAGGTGGCGGCGACGGCGGCGCTCCCTGGATCGGAGCCGAGCCCCTGCGTCGGTCCCCGGGCTCCGGCTGTCGTGTCTCGCGCTCGATCAACGGCACAGCGCCGACACCTCGGGTGGGTGTTCGCGCTCATGCGGCGATGAGGGGATGCGGCGTCTACGGTCGATCCATGACCCAGGCCACAGCCACGCAGATCGCGGCCGACGTCCGAGCGGGACGGGTGCAGGCGCGGGCGGTCGTCGAGGCTGCGCTCGCCCGACTCGACGAGGCGAGGCACCTTGACGCCGCCGAGCACGTCCTCGCCGATGAGGCGCGCTCGGCCGCCCATGCCCTCGACTCCCGGATGGCCGCGGGCGAGGATGTCGGGCCGCTCGCGGGGGTGCCCGTCGTCATCAAGGCGGAGAACGACGTCGCGGGGGTCGTCACGACGTTCGGTGGGCGGTGTGGCGGGGAGCCGGCCGTGGCGGACTCGGCGGTCGTGGCTCGTCTGCGGCAGGCCGGTGCGGTCGTGGTCGCGACGACCCGGATGCCGGAGTTCGGCCAGTACCCGTTCACCGAGGGCGACGGGGGGATCACCCGCAACCCGCACGACCTCGACCGGAGCCCCGGCGGCAGCAGTGGCGGGTCCGCGGCGTTGGTCGCCGCGGGGGTCGTGCCGGTCGGCATCGGCGGCGATGGTGGCGGGTCGATCCGCATCCCCGCGTCTTGCTGTGGTCTCGTCGGTCTCAAACCCGTCCGTGGGCGGGTGAGCACGGCGCCGCACCCGGACCTCTGGGGGGCGCTCGGCACGATCGGCCCGCTGACCGGCACCGTCGCAGACTGCGCGCTCGTCTACGACGCGATCTCGGGGACGACCGACGTCGATGCGTTCTCCGCCCGCGCCCCCACCGAGCCCTTCGCCGCAGCCGCCGCGCGCGAGCCGGGGCGTCTGCGGATCGGGTGGATCGCCACCCCGCCGTGGCCCACGATCCGCGTCGACCCGCGGGTGCGGCGCGTCCTCGGGGAGACGGCTCGCCGTCTCGCGGAGGCAGGACATGACGTCCGCGCCCTGCCGGGCCGGTGGCCCGACGCCCAGCCCGCGTTCGTGCCGTCGTTCTTCGCGGCGATCGCGGACGAGTGCAGTCGCGTGCCCCACCCCGAACGCGCCGAGGCCCGGACCCGCAGCGGAGCGGGGGTGGGTGCCGCGATCCCGGACGTCGTCCTGCGGGCCGCGGGACGTGCCGCCGAGCGGATCCGCCGCGGCGTCGAAGCCCGGTGGGCGGAGTACGACGTCGTGCTCTCGCCGACGATCGCCTGCCTGCCGCCGCCGTTGCCGCAGCTCACGGGTGCATGGATGGGGCAGGCGATCCTTCGTGCCGCGCCGATGGTCGCGTTCAGCACCCTCGCCAACGTCACCGGCCACACCGCGATGTCGATCGCTGCCGGCACGGCAGGCGCGCTTCCGGTCGGCGTGCAGCTCTACGCCCCCGGCGGCGACGAGACCCGCCTGCTGCCGTTGGCCGCCCAGCTGGAACGGCTGCTGCGCGACGCTGCTCAGGCCTGAGTCCGCGACACGAACCGGCTGCCCTCACCACCACAAGGGCGCCGAGTGAACCGTCGTGGCGGGTGAGACCGAGGGTGTGCGACCACGAAAGTGCCGAGTGAACCGTTGTGGCGGTGTGCAAGGGTGGCGGTATGACCGTCGTGCCGATCGAGCGCCCGACCGACCCGGTCGATCCAGGATTCGTGTCGAGCGTCCTCGCGGTGACCGATGCTGCCTCCGTGCGACCCCAGGCGTCGTTGCTCGGCAGATCGACGAGACGCGTTCCCATTGATGAGCATGACGCGTCGTCGATGAATGCATGATCGAGTGACCCCAGATGTCGGCCGACCGCACGAGCGACGTGCCCTTCCGCGAGGGGACGGCGCTGCTGTGGTCCTACGCGCGCCCGCACCTGCGGGTCCTCACCCTTGGACTCGTGCTGAGTCTGGGCGGTACCGGCGTCTCGCTTGCGACGCCGATGGTCGTCAAGTGGGTCCTCGACTCCCTCGAGACGGGCCTGGACCTCGCAGGCCCCGCCGCGATCCTGCTCCTGTTGCTCGTCATCGGCACGGCAGCAAGCCTCACGCAGAGCCTCGTCCTGGGGCGCCTCGCCGAGCACATCGTCCTCGACGCCCGCCGCGGACTCGTGCGCCGCTTCTTTCGGGCGAGGCTCGAACAGGTCCAGCGGTACCGCACGGGTGAGCTCGTCACGCGCGTGACGAGCGACACCGTGTTGCTGCGTGAGGCGACGACCAACAGCCTCATCGACCTCGTCAACGGCTTCGTGGCTCTCGTCGGCACCATCGTGCTCATGGCGTGGCTGGACGTGCCGCTCCTCGTGACGACATTGCTCGCGCTGTCGGCGATCGTCGTGGCGTTCGCCGTCCTCGTCCCGCAGATCGCCAAGGCGGACAAACGCGCTCAGGACGCCATCGGCGACCTCGGCGCGACGCTCGAAGGCGGTATCCGAGCACTTCGCACGGTGAAGTCGAGCCGGGCCGAGGACCGCGAGATCGGCCGCGTCACCGCGATGGCAGAGGCATCGGCACGGCAGTCGATCCGGTCGGTGTGGTTCTCGGCGCTGACGTGGGCCGTCGCCGGCGGCGGGATGCAGCTCGCGATCATCGTCATCCTCGGGCTGGGATCGGTACGCGTCGCCCGGGGGGAACTGCTCGTCTCGACCCTCGTCGCGTTCCTCCTCTACGCCTTCACGATCATCGGCCCGATCTCCTCCCTCGCCGGGGCCGTCTCGACCCTCCAGAGCGGACTCGCGGCAGCCGCGCGTATCCGCGAGACCGAGGACCTGGACCTCGAGGACACCACCCGCCGCCCCGAGGACGCGCCTGCCGACCTCGATGCACACGAGGTGTCGGTGGGTGTGCCGGTCCTCGCCCTCCGCGGGGTGACGGCCGGCTACGTCGGCGCCGCCGAGCCCGCCATCTGCGACGTCACGCTCGAGATCCCGCGCACCGGACACGTCGCGCTCGTCGGGCTCTCGGGCGCCGGCAAGACGACCGTGTTCTCCCTCCTCTTGCGGTTCATCGACCCGACCTGCGGGCACCTCGAACTCGACGGCGTCCCCTACAGGCAGTTGAGCATCGACGACGTGCGCTCGCGCATCGCCTACGTCGAGCAGGAGACACCGGTCATCCCCGGCACAGTGCGCGAGAACGTCCTCTTCCGTGTCCGGACGGGTGCCGACGCCGACGCGGGCGTCGCCGCGCCGCACCCCACTCATGCGACCCCCACGGAGGCGGAGGCCGAGGCGTGGGCGGCGCTGGCCGCGGTGCGACTCGACGCGAAGATCCGTTCGCTGCCCGACGGGCTCGACGCGGCCGTGTCCGAGACGAGCCTCTCCGGTGGGGAACGGCAACGCCTCGCCGTCGCCCGCGCCCTCGTGCGCCGACCCGGCGTCCTCCTGCTCAACGAGGCCACGGCCCAACTCGACGGCACGACCGAGGCGGCGATCCAGCAGGTCATCGCCGACGCCTCCCGCGATGGCGCCGTCGTCACCATCGCCCACCGCCTGTCGACGGTGCTCGACGCCGATCAGATCGTCGTCCTCGAGCACGGGCGGATCCGCGACGCGGGCACCCACGCGGACCTGCTCGCCCGCGACGAGCTCTACCGCGAATTCATCGCCGCCCTGCGCATTCACACCAGCCTGTGACCGGTCCGCCGCAGCCGACGGGGCCGAGCCAGCGCCACCACCCGACCATGCGCGGCCTCGTCGCCGACGACATCGTGGGCGCGGACGGTGGCGTCATGGATCCCGCGCCGCACCCCACGGCACGTCCACGACCCTGGGACGGGGACGACGCCGTCCTGCGACTGGCCGCAGCGGTGGCGGGGGAGATCGCCGCCACCTGACCGCCACCACGTGCCGCGTGTTGCGTGTGGGGTGCCGCGTCCTGCGTGGCGGGTCAGAGCCCGGTGCCGCGGGTCGCGTCGCCGCCGGGCCCGTGGTGCCCCACGTCCGTGCCGTTCGTCGTCCCGTCGCCCTCGGTGCCGAAGGTGGCGTCCTCGTCGGTGAGGTCGACGGTGCGGTGGTACATCGGGGCGACGTCGGGGAGGGGGACGGGGGCCGCCGGGGTTCCGTCGCCGAAGAGCTCGGCGAGGACGGCCGCGATGCCCTCCTCGTCGTTGGAGGCGGTGAGGCGGTCGGCGATCTCCCGCACGGCGGGGATCGCGTTGCCCATCGCCACGCCGATCCCGGCTGCGCGCAGCAGGGGGATGTCGTTGCCGTTGTCCCCGAACGCGACCGCCTGGGCGGGGGACACCCCGCGCGCCTGCGCGACGTCGCGCAGCGCCGATCCCTTGTCGACGCCGCGGGCGGTCGCCTCGAAGTAGAACGGCGCCGAGAACGCGTGCTCGACGCGATCGCCGAACCGCGCGACGAACCGCTCCGAGAACGGCCGGAGCAGCGCTGGCGTGCCGAACATGTGCAGCTTGTCGACCTGCACCTCGCCCTCGGTCAGGCTCGTGAGGGAGTCGACCACGCGGACGGTGAGGTCGTTGCCGCGCGCCTCGATCGCGACCTGCGGATCCTCGGGGCGGTCGGTGACGATCTCGTCCGCGTCGCACAGCATGGGCAGGACGCCCGCCTCGTGGGCGAGGCCCACCATCTCGGTGACGAGCGCGAGGGGGAGGCTGTGGCGGGCGAGGGTCGCCCCGGAGTCGGCGTCGACGACGATCGAGCCGTTCGACCCCGCGAGGACGAGCCCGTCGACGTCGAGCGCCACCCGCCGCACGAGGCGCCTCAGTCCCGCGATCGGACGACCCGAGGCGAGGACGATGCTCGCCCCCGCCGCACGCGCACGGGCGAACTCCGCGCGGGTGCCGGGGAGGACCTCACCGGAGCGCGTGAGGAGGGTTCCGTCGATGTCGACGGCGATGATCGCGGGAGGAGTGGCCACGGTCACAGCGTCTCATCACGCCGCGGAGCAGGGTCAGGCCGGTGCCGCCACCCGCGCCGACGAGGCCTCTGCCTGGCGCGTCCTCGATCCCCGAGCCGACAGGGCGAGGCCCACGACCGTCCCCACCAGGGCGGGGACGACCCACCCGAATCCGACGTCGTAGCCCGGCAGGACAGCGCTCGCCGCCTCGGTGAGGGTCGTGACCACGGGAGTCGCTGCGAGCGAGGCCGGGAGTGCGCCGAGCAGGTCGAAGAAGGCCGCCGCGGCGGTGAAGGCGATGACGACGCGGGCGAGGACGAGTCGTTGCGACACCCAGGGCCAGGCCAGCGCGAGGACGATGACGACGATCGCGACCGGGTAGAGGAACATGAGGACCGGTACCGAGATCGCGACGATCGCCGCCAGGCCGAGGTTCGCGATGGCGAACGACACCCCGACGAACCCCCACGCCCACCACCGGTACGCCGTCGGGAGGCCCCCCGCGACCGTCGTGCGCGACGCGTCGGCCCCGCCCGTGGCGTCCGATGCCCGTCTGGTCGGAGGTCTCCGTCGCGTTTGCGGCCCCCCGGCGGCCCGCGGTGAGCTCGACGAACGTCGTCGCGCAGGCGACGGTGAGCCCGATGGCGGTCTTGAGGCAGGCGGTGAGGACGATCGCGGCGATGAGGTACTGCCCGGCCACGCCGAAGTAGTGGAGGCTCACGCCGGCGAGCACGACCCCACCGTTGTCGGCCACGGCGACGGCTCCCACGCTCGTCGCCCCGACGTGGGCGAGCGTCGCGTAGACGACCGCCATGCCGAGGCCGCCGACGAGCCCCGCCTTGCCCAGTTCGACGGCGAGTCGTCGCGGACCCTTCACGCCGAGGCGCCGCGTCGCGTCGACGAGGACGACGGCGAACGCGAGCGAGGCGAGTGCGTCCATCGTCGAGTAGCCGTCGACGAGGCCGCGGGCGAGGGGTGCGGAGGCATACGGCCCGGACGGGGCGGCGGGCGTCGTCGTCATGGGGGCGACGAACGAGGCGATGACGAGCGCCGACAGCAGGACGAGGAACACGGGGGTGAGGTAGCGCCCCACCCAGTCCATGAGGCGGCCGGGTCGCCGAGCGGCCAGCGCGGTGAGCGCGAAGAACGCGACCGAGAACAGGAACAGCGGCGTGTGTCCCTCGCCGACGAGCGGCCGGATCCCCACCTCGTAGGACACGGTCGCGGTCCGCGGGATCGCGAACAGCGGACCGATCGTCAGGTACAGCGCGCATGTGAACCACAGCGAGAGCCGACCCGACACGGGACGAAGGAGGCTCTGCAGGCTGTCCGCCCCGGCCATCGCCGACGCGACGACGCCGAGGATGGGCAGTCCGACGGCGGTGAGGAGGAATCCCGTCGCCGCGGCCGGGCTCGCCGCCCCTGCCTCGCGTCCCATGAGGACCGGGAAGACGAGGTTGCCCGCTCCGAAGAAGAGCCCGAAGACGAGGGATCCGAGCAGCAGGGTCTGGCTCGGGCGCAGGCGGGTGGTCACGCGGGCTCCGTTCGAGGGGAGGGGATGGGCCCCGACAGGCTACCCACGGCCGCGCACCGACGGCGCCGACCAGCATCTCACATAACATCGCGTTTTGGGCAACCAAAGCTCATGGTGTTAGGACTGAGGGCGACGGCCGCGCGTGAGGACTTCCGCGCGCCGCGACTTCCGGACGACGTCGTCCGCGCCCTTCCACCACGACGAACGGAACGCTCATGCCCCGCCGCGCCCACACGCTGCTCGCCCTCGCCCTCGCCGCCCCGCTCGCCCTCGGGGGGTGCGGACTGCGCACGGGCGCCGGCGCCCAGGCCGACCCCGGGACGCCGCTGCGGATCATGGCGGACGCCGAGCCGCACTCGACGCTGCTCAAGGAGGCCGAGAAGGAGGGCCTGCTGGGGGACGTGAAGATCGACGTCAAGGAGATCGCCGGCGACGTCGACCCCAACCAGCTCGTGGCCTCCGGTGACATCGACGCCAACTTCTTCCAGCACGCCCCCTACCTGAAGAACTGGAACGCCGAGCACCAGGGCGACCTGCGCCTGGTCGGCCTCGTGCACATCGAGCCGCTCGGCCTCTACAGCCGCAAGGTCCACGACGTCGCGTCCACGCCCCAGGCCGCCGTCGTCGCCATCCCCGCCGACGCGGTCAACCAGGCCCGGGCGCTGTTCCTCCTGCAGCAGGCCGGTCTCCTGCGCCTCGACGTGCGCCCCGGCGACCCGAACCTCGACTACGCCCAGGTGACCCAGAAGAACATCACCGCCAACCCGAAGAAGCTCACCTTCGTCCAGGTCGACCGGCCCCAGCTCGCCGCGACCCTCGACGACCCCAAGGTGACCCTCTCGGTCGTCAACGGCAACTACGCCCTCGAGGCCGGCCTCGCGCCCGACCGCGACGCGCTCGTCCTCGACGAGGTCGAGGACAACCCCTATGCCAACGGCCTCGTCACCCGCCCCGAGCTCGTCGACGACCCGCGGGTGCAGAAGGTCGCCCAGGCCCTCGCCGATCCCCGGATCGCGCAGTTCATCGAGAAGACCTACCGCGGGTCGGTGCTGCCGGCCAGGCCCGCGAACGCCGTGCCCGCGACTCCCGCCCCCACCACCGGCGGCCACTCGTGATCACCCTCGAGTCCGTCACGAAGGTCTACCGAGGTCGCGGGCAGGAGGTCACCGCCGTCGACGACGTGTCGTTGTCCGTCGACAGCGGCGAGATCTTCGGCATCCTCGGCCGCAGCGGCGCCGGCAAGAGCACCCTGTTGCGCTGCCTCAACCTCCTCGAACGCCCCACGTCGGGGACGATCACCGTCGACGGTGTCGAGCTCGTCGCCCTCTCCCGGCAGGACCTGCGGGCCGCGAGACGCCGGATCGGCACGGTGTTCCAGCACGTCAACCTGCTCGCGAGTCGCACCGCGGCCGAGAACGTCGCCTACGGGCTGGAGGTCGCGGGCGTCCCCTCGGCGCGACGCCGGGAACGGGTCGCCGAGCTCCTCGACCTCGTCGGCCTCAGTGACCGCGCCGACAGTCGTCCCTCCCAGCTCTCGGGGGGACAGCAGCAGCGTGTCGGCATCGCGCGTGCGCTCGCGACCGACCCCTCGGTGCTGTTGTGCGACGAGGCCACGAGCGCGCTCGACCCCGACACGACCGCCCAGATCCTCGACCTCATCGCCGACATCAACGACCGGACCGGGGTCACCGTCGTCCTCATCACGCACGAGGCCGAGGTCGTCCGGCGCATCTGCGACTCCGCCGCGCTCATGGAGGCCGGTCGCGTCGTCGAGTCCGGTCGGCTCCTCGACCTCGTCGGCGACCCGGACTCCCGCCTCGCGGGCATCCTCCTGCCGGTGGGGGAGCCTCTCGCCGAGATCCCCGGGCATCACCTCACCCTCGCCTTCGCCGACGAGCGCGCGGTCGACCCGACCCTCTCGCGGCTCACCCGCGACCTCGGTGTCGAGGTGTCGATCCTCGGCGGCACCCTCGAGCGCGTCGCCGGACACCAGGTCGGACGGCTGCGTGTCGCCCTCGGCGACGAGCGGGGCGGCCGAGAGGACGAGATCGTCGCCTACCTACGACGTGCGGGAGTGACGGTGAGTGCGGCATGACGAAGACCACCTGGGTCGAGGCTCTGCCCGAGCTCCTCACCGCCCTCGGCCAGACCGCGTGGATGACCCTCGGCGCCTTCCTCGTCACCCTCGTCCTCGGGCTCGGCCTCGGGGTGTGGCTGCGCCTCGCGGCCCCCGACGGGCTGCGGCGCAACGCGGTCGTGCACCAGAGCCTCGGGGCGCTGGTCAACCTCACGCGCTCGCTGCCGTTCCTCATCCTCATGATCGTGCTCATCCCGTTCACCCGGCTCGTGGCGGGCACGGCCTACGGGCCCACGGCCGCGATCGTGCCGCTCGCCGTCGGGGCGATCCCGTTCTACGCGCGGGTCGTCGAGTCGGCCCTGCGTGAGGTGCCGGTCGGGCGCATCGAGGCGGCGCAGTCGATGGGGTCGACGACGGCTCAGATCGTCCGAAAGGTGTTGCTGCCCGAGGCGCTTCCGGGTCTCGTGTCCGGAGCGACCCTCACCCTCGTCACGCTCATCGGGTATTCGACGATGGCCGGGGCCATCGGTGGCGGCGGTGTCGGCGACTTCGCCATCCGATACGGCTACCAGCGGTTCAACACGCCCGTGTTGCTCTCGGCGGTCCTCGTCCTCGTCGTCGTCGTCCAGCTCGTCCAGATGCTCGGCGACGGCATCGTGCGAGCGATCGCCCGCGGCCGCTGACCCGTCGTCCGAGGAGGCCGGGAGGGCGCGTCCCCGCGACGGCGCGGTCGGGCGTCAGGCGCGGAGCGCGCCCTCCTCGGCCGTGGCCCCGCGGACGGCGACCTCGACGAGGTCGCGGACGCGTTCCCGCACGGAGGCGGCGTCGGCGCGACCGGTGCGGCTGCGGTTGATCTCGAGGAGCGCGCCGGAGACGACGAGGCGGGCTGCGCTCTGCGCACGATCGGCCGCCCCGGAGCGCCGCAGGAGACCGGCGACGGCGTCCTCGACGGCGGCGACGATCTCGGCGACCTCCGTGCGGTGCGGCCCCTGAGCGCCGAAGAGCAGCTCGCGTGCGGTCGTCATCGACAGGTCCGGTTCGGCCTCCGCGGTCTTGATGACGGGTTCGACGAGGACGAGGATCGCCTCGATGGGGTCGTCGCGTCCGGCGAGGCCGGTGACCACCGCATCGAGGACCTCGCGCCACCGTTCGGCCGCGACCATCATGAGGAGTTCGGGCTTGGTCGCCGCGTACTGGAACACCGTGCCGATGGCGACGTCGGCGTCCCGTGCCACCTGGGCCATCGTCGTGCCCTCGTAGCCGTGCCGGGAGAACAACCTCGCCGCTGCGTCCCGGATGCGGGCACGCTTCTCCGCCTTGTTCCGCTCCCGCCGGCCGAGGGGTCTCTCGGTCTGCGTCATGAGTCACACTGTACCCCCATTGACTCAACTTCAAAGATGAGTACGCTCAATAAGTAGCCGGGGGGTTCCACCCGGCACGTCGGAGAAGGAGAGCCATGTTCCACAGCAGCGGAAACTACGAAGCCTTCGCCCGCCCCCGCCCCGTGAAGAACGCCGAGGACGTTCGCGCCTGGTACGTCGGTGGGGGCCTCGCGTCCCTGTCGAGCGCCGTGTTCCTCATCCGCGACGCCGGCGTCCCGGGCCACAACATCACGATCCTCGAGAAGAGCGAGCTCGCCGGCGGTGCCCTCGACGGCATCGAGGAGCCCGAGCGCGGATTCGTCATCCGTGGCGGCCGCGAGATGGAAGACCACTTCGAGACGCTGTGGGATTGCTTCCGCAGCATCCCCAGCCTCGAGATCGAGGGCGCCTCCGTCCTCGACGAGTTCTACTGGCTCAACAAGGACGACCCGAACTACAGCCTCTGCCGGGCCACCGTGAACCGTGGCCAGGACGCGCACACCAAGGACCTCTTCACCCTGAGCGAGAAGGCGCAGAAGGAGCTCGTCAAGGTCTTCCTCGCCACCCGCGAGGACATGGAGGGCAAGCGCATCAACGAGGTCTTCGGCCGGGACTTCCTCGACTCCAACTTCTGGATGTACTGGCGGACGATGTTCGCGTTCGAGGAATGGCACTCGGCGCTGGAGATGAAGCTCTACCTGCACCGGTTCATCCACCACATCGGCGGGTTGCCGGACTTCTCCGCCCTCAAGTTCACGAAGTACAACCAGTACGAGTCGCTCGTGCTGCCGATGACGAGCTGGCTCATCGACCAGGGGGTCACGTTCACCTACGGCGCCGACGTCACCGACGTCGACTTCGACTTCGCCGGTCCCCGCAAGACCGCCACCCGCCTGCACCTCACCCAGGACGGCGAGAAGCGGAGCGTCGAGCTCGGCGAGAACGACTACGTCTTCCTCACGATCGGTTCGCTCGTCGACAACTCGGACAACGGTGACCACCACACGCCGGCCAAGCTCGACCGCGGCCCCGCCTCGGCCTGGGACCTGTGGCGACGCATCGCCCGCAAGGACCCCTCGTTCGGGCGCCCTGAGGTGTTCTGCAGCTCCATCGACGAGACCAAGTGGGAGTCGGCGACGGTCACGACGCTCGACGCGCGCATCCCGGAGTACATCCGCAAGATCGCCAAGCGCGACCCGTTCAGCGGTCGCGTCGTCACCGGCGGCATCGTCACCGCCCGCGACTCCTCCTGGCTCATGTCCTGGACCGTCAACCGGCAACCGCACTTCAAGGCGCAGAAGCCCGACCAGATCGTCGTGTGGGTCTACGGCCTGTTCGCCGACCGCCCGGGGGACTACGTCAAGAAGACGATGCAGGAGTGCACCGGCGAGGAGATCACCGCGGAGTGGCTCTACCACATGGGTGTCCCCGTGGCGGACATCCCCGATCTCGCCGCCAACGGCGCCAAGTGCGTGCCGGTGATGATGCCGTACGTCACGTCGTTCTTCATGCCTCGGCACGCGGGGGATCGGCCCCAGGTCGTGCCCGCCGGCGCCACGAACTTCGCCTTCCTGGGCCAGTTCGCCGAGACCGGGCGCGACTGCATCTTCACGACGGAGTACTCCGTGCGCACCGGGATGGAGGCCGTCTACAGCCTGCTCGGGGTCGAGCGGGGCGTGCCGGAGACCTTCGGCTCGACCTACGACGTCCGCACCCTGCTCGCCGCCACGGCACGTTTGCGCGACGGCGAGAAGATCCACGTGCCGCTCGCGCGGTTCGTGCCGAAGCGCCTCGTCGACAAGCTCGGCAACACCCAGATCGGTCGCCTGGTCACGGAGGCCGGACTGGTCTGAGGTCACTCCCGCCATGGTCCGGCGTCCCGAGCCACGCGGGTGCGTCCGCCGCGACGCCCCCGGGTGCCTGGGCGCCGGACCGCGGCGCGAGCGCCTCGCCGTGGACACCGCGAGCCGCCGGCTCCGTCCGCGCCGTCGGCGATCCGCCGCGCGTGACACGGGCCCCTCGCGGCGGTGCGTGTCGGGCGCGAGCGGATAGGCTCGCCCTGCCGCAGATCCGATGCCGAGGAGTGCAGACGTGCCGACGACCGACCACATCGACCGCGAGGGCCTCGCCGCCGCCCGAGAGTCCGCCCGCAGGCGGTACGAGGATTTCGCCTCCTCCGGGCTGAAGCTCGACATCACTCGTGGCAAGCCGTGCACGGCACAGCTCGACCTCGCCGAAGGCCTCCTCGCCTCCCTCGCGCCCGGCGACCACCGCACCGAGGCCGAGGGCGACGTCCGCAACTACGGCGGCGCCGCCAAGGGCGTCCTCACCCTCCGCGAGATGTTCGCGCCCCTCGTCGACGTGCCGGTCGATCAGCTCGTCGCCCGCGACAACTCCTCGCTCTCGCTCATGCACTTCTGCGTGGCGAGCAGCTTCTTCCACGCCCTCCCCGGCGGTGAGAGGCCGTGGGCCGGCGAGGAGGTCGTCTTCCTCGCCCCGTCGCCCGGGTACGACCGTCACTTCTCGGTGTGCGAGGAGCTCGGGGTGCAGCTGCGCACGGTCGCGATGACGCCCGAGGGGCCGGACATGGACGAGGTCGAGCGCCTCGTCGCCGAGGACCCCCGGATCAAGGGCATCTGGTGCGTGCCCAAGTACAGCAACCCGACGGGCGTGACGTTCTCCGACGAGGTCGTCCGCCGCCTCGCCCAGATGCCCACCGCCGCACCGGATTTCCGCATCTACTGGGACAACGCGTACGCGGTCCACCACCTCACCGGTGAGCACGACCACCTCGCCTCGATCCTCGACGCCTGCGAGGAGGCGGGCCACGCGGACCGCCCGTTCGTCTTCGCCTCCACCTCGAAGGTGACCTTCGCCGGTGGCGGCGTGTCGTTCTTCGGGGCCTCCCCGGCCAACGTCGCGTGGTTCCTCGCCCGCGACTCGATGCGTTCCATCGGCCCGGACAAGATCAACCAGCTCCGCCACGTGCGGTTCTTCGGCGACACGGCGGGCGTCGAGGCGCACATGGAGGCGCACCGCGCGATCCTCGAGCCCAAGTTCGAGGCCGTCGGCAAGGCCCTCGCGACCGACCTCGCGGCACTCGGCGTCGCGAGCTGGAGCGAGCCTCGCGGGGGCTACTTCGTCAGCCTCGACGTCGTCCCGGGCACGGCACGGCGTGTCGTCCAGCTCGCGAAGGAGGCGGGCGTCGCGTTGACGCCCGCGGGTGCGACGTTCCCCGGCGGTGACGACCCGGAGGACCGCAACATCCGAATCGCCCCCTCGTTCCCGACGACCGACGAGCTCGAGAAGGCCCTGGAGGTCCTCACGACCTGCGTCATTCTCGCGGCGGGGGAGAGACTCCTCGACGCCTGAGGCGAGGACGCGCCCACGCGCGCTCCGATCTCACACGGGCAGACGGAGTTCCTCCGGGAGGGCGATCTCGCGCTTGAGGATCTTGTTCGTGCCCCCCTTGGGCAGCGCGTCGACGAACCAGACGTGGCGCGGGACCTTGACGCTCCGGAGCCGAGCCCGCACGTGTGCCCGCAGCTCGGCCTCGGTCGCCTCCGTGTTCTCGGCGAGCACCACCGCGGCGCCGACGACCTCGCCGCGCCGGGCGTCGGGAACGCCGAGAACCGCGCACTCGGCGACGGCCGGATGCGCGTACAGCACCTCCTCGACCTCCCGGGGGAAGACGTTCTCGCCGCCGACGATGACGAGGTCCTTCTTGCGGTCGACGATCGTGAGGAAGCCGTCGGCGTCCAGACGGCCGAGGTCCCCCGTCCGCAACCACCCGTCGGGCGAGAGCACGGCCGCCGTCGCCTCGGGGGCGTTCCAGTACCCGCGCATGACGTTGTGGCCGCGGATCGCGACCTCGCCCACGACGTCGACCCCGCCGCCGTCGCCCCCGACCGGCTCGCCCGTCTCCTGATCGAGGATCCGGATCTGCACTCCCGGCAGCGGCGTGCCCACCGTGCCGGGACGACGGCGCCCCTCGACGTTGAGCGTCGCGGTGGGGGAGGTCTCGGACAGTCCGTACCCCTCGAGCATGACCACGCCGAACCGTTCCTCGACCCGGTGGAGCAGCTCGACCGCCAACGGGGCGCCACTGCTGATCGTCATGCGGAGGCTGTCGAGGTCGTACTCCTCGGGCGAGCGTGACAGCAGATGGAGCAGGGCGGTGTACATCGCGGGGACGGCGAGGAACACGGTGATGCCGTTCTCGCCCACCGCCGTCAGCGCGTGCCGCGGGTTGAACGTCGCGTGGAGGACGACCTCGCTGCCCGAGACGAGGGGCAGGTTGAGGCAACACGTCTGCCCGAACGCATGGAACAACGGCAACGCCCCGAGCAGCACGTCGTGCGGGCCCATCTCGACGAGTCCCTGATCGACCTGTGCGTTGACGACGAGGTTGTCGTGGGTGAGCATCGCGCCCTTGGGTTCGCCGGTCGTCCCCGAGGTGTAGAGCAGCACGGCGAGATCGTCGCCGCGCCGGGGGACGAGCGGAGGGCTCTCATCGCGCGGCGCGAAGTCCGCGAGCGACGTCGGATCGAGGACGACGACATCGATGCCCAGGTCGTCCGTGTGCCCACCGTTCGCCGCACCCTCGCCGTTGGCCGCACCCTCACCCTCGGTGAGGAACGGAATCCCCGCCCAGGTGAGGAGGAGCCTGGGCGTGCAGTCCGCGAGGAGCCGACACATCTCGGCACGTCGCAACCCGGGGTTGAGCGGCACCGCGATGCCGCCCGCACGGGCGATGCCGTAGTAGAGGTACGCGAACTCGAGGACGTTGGGGAGCGCGAGTGCCACTCGGTCCCCGGGACGGCACCCGCGGGCCACGAGCGCCGCAGCGACGTCCCCGACCCGCGCCCCGAGCTCGGTGTACGTCACGGCGCGGGTGTCGTCGCGAAGGGCGGTGGCCGGCCCGAACGTGCGCACGCTGCGATCGAGCATCTCCGTGAGGGTCATGCCCCATTGTCGTCCGCCCCGGGTCCGCGGGGGTGGCGAACGCTCAGCCACCCACCTGCGGATGCTGCGGTCGCGGGGGTGGCGTCTCGGGGGGGTGCGCGGCGCCGACGGGTCCGGTGGCGGGAGCCCCGACGTCCAGGCGCGCCACCTGGTCGGCGAGTTCGAGCCCCGCGCCCGCGGCGGCGTTGAACGCGGCGTCCGCACCCGCCGCGAGCGAGCGGGCGACGCCTTCCTCGTACCGGGCGGCGGTGGCGACGATGCCCTCGAACCCCGAGGCACGCAGGATGGCGACGACCTCGGCGTTGTGCGCCGGGAGGGCGAGGACGACCATGCGCACGTTCTCGCGGCCGCGGAGCCGGGTGAAGAACTCCTCGTCGCTCGCGTCGCTCTCGACGACCTTGAAGCCCTGGGTCTGCAGCTTGCGCACGCGCGTCTCGTCGCTCTCGATGCCCGCGACGTCGAGCCGGTACGTCTGGACGAGTTGCGTGTAGGCACTGCGGCCGACGCGACCCAGCCCGACGACGAGGGCCTCGGCGCCCCGGATGTCACCGGGACGGTCCTCGGGGTGCAACCTGTCGGGGTCCTGCGCCGGCATCCGACTCGCGAGCCGTTCGACGAGCGGCTGGCCCCGGCCGTTGACGAGGGACGACACCACGAACGCGAGGGACAGGGTGAGGGACATGATGACGAGCCAGTCCCGTGAGAGGAGCCCCTCGTCGGCGCCCACGGCGACGACGATGAGGCCGAACTCCGAGAACTGCATGAGGGCGGCGGCGACCAGCCATCCGGTGCGGTGCCGCACCCGCATCGTCCGCAGGACCGAGACGTAACCGAGCGCCTGCACCGGCAGGAGCAGCAGGAGGAGCACCGCGAGCCACACCTGCGACGGCGTGGGGAGCCCGCCGAACATGCCGATCGAGAGGAAGAACCCGACGAGCAGCAACTCCTTGACGTGGAACAGCGCGCGGGAGAGCTCGACCGCCGAGGGGTGCGAGGCCAGCATGATCCCGATGACGAGGGCCCCGAGGTCTCCCTTGAGGCCGACGAGCTCGAAGAGCATGTAGCCGGGCACGAGAGCCATGAGGATGCCGAACAGCGACTGCATCTCACCGTGCCCCACCCGGCCCCACACGGCGCGGAAACCCTTGACGAGCGGCCACAGCAGCACGAGACCGAATGCCCACGGACTCGGCAGATGTCCGCTGGTCGCGGTGAGGAACACGACGGCGAGGATGTCCTGCACGACGAGCACGCCGACCGCGATGCGCCCGTAGAACGCGTGCCCGTCACCGCGTTCCTCCAGGAGCTTGACCACGAAGACCGTGCTCGAGAAGGAGAGACCGAACCCGATGATCGCGAACACGGCGGCGCCCTCGCCGACCAGCAGCGACATGCCGGCCAGGGCGAGCACCGAGAGGAATCCGAACGCCACGACGACGTTGACCACGAGCGTCGAGATGGTCGTCAGCCACACCTCCTTGGCGAGGAGGGTGCGCACGTCCAGCTTGAGTCCGATGGCGAACAGCAGCAGCGTCACGCCGAGGTCGGCGATGACGTGGACCTGGGGCACCTGGATGTGGCCGAGTCCGTTGAGCACGAAACCGGCGGCGAGGAAGCCGACGAGTGGGGGAAGCCGCAGGAGGGAGGCGAGGAACCCGAGGACGAACGTGACCGACAGGATCGTTGCGGCGACCTCCACGGGCGGCTCCTCTCGCGTCGGCCGACCGCTGGAGGCAGGCCGGATCCTGCTCCCAGGGTAGCCCGGCCCCTCCCGTCTCCCCAGGTCAGGTGCGGCTTGACGTCCATCACCTCGACCCAGGCCGGTCGTCCCGCGTGGGTCGCCTCGAGTCAGTCGTCGACGGCGTCGCGACCACGCCGGACGATGCGGTCGTCGGCCGGGTAGACGATCGTCGTGTCCTTGTCCTCGTAGTCGAACTGGTCGAGGAAGAAGCGCATCGCGTTGATGCGGGCCCGCTTCTTGTCGTTGCTCTTGACGGTGGTCCACGGCGCCCAGTCGGTGTCGGTGCGCCGGAACATCTCCTCCTTCGCCTCGGTGTACTTGCCCCACTTGTCGAGCGACTCGAGGTCCATGGGGGAGAGCTTCCACTGCCGCACCGGGTCGATCTGCCGGATGGCGAATCGGGTGCGCTGCTCGTGAGGGGTGACCGAGAACCAGAACTTCGTCAGCGTGATGCCCGCGTCGACGAGCATCTTCTCGAACATCGGCGCCTGATCCATGAACAGTTCGTACTCGTCGTCGGTGCAGAAGCCCATGACGCGTTCGACCCCGGCCCGGTTGTACCAGGAGCGGTCGAAGAGCGTCATGTCACCGGCGGTGGGCAGATGCTGGATGTACCGCTGGAAGTACCACTCGCCGTGTTCCTTCTCCGTCGGCTTGGCGAGGGCGACGACGTGCGCGGCGCGCGGGTTGAGGTGCTCGGTGAAGCGCTTGATTGTTCCCCCCTTGCCCGCGGCGTCGCGGCCCTCGAAGACGATGACGTGGCGACCGCCGACGTCCTGGGTCCAGTACTGGAACTTGAGCAGCTCGACCTGGAGGAGGTACTTCTCGTCGTCGTACTGCTCGCGGGGCATGCGCTCGTCGTACGGGTAGGACTCGCGCCACGTGTCGACGGCCCGGCCGCCGGGATCGATGAGGTCGGGATCCGAACCGTGATCGTCGCTGCGGACCGTGTATCCCTCCGCCCGCATCCGATCGATGTGTTCGCGCAGACCCATCTGCATGACGATCCCTCCTCCGCCGGCGGCCGGCGACGGCGCGGGCGACGCCTTCGTGATGCCCGAGGCGGCCGGGGCCCGGACACCGGTCCATGCTCGGCGTCGGCGGTGAACTCCCGTCCACCGCCAGGTTAAGCAGCCGTGGCCCCACGCGGGCGTGAATGCTCCGGCCCACCCTCCCCACCCTCCCGAACGGAGTGTGGGCAAGCGCGCGGGCGCAGCGAGCGGGAGAAGCGGAGGACGTCATCGTGGTCCGGGGTCCGCGCGCCTCGCGGGGGCGGATACGGTGAGTCGGTCATGACCCAGCACTCCCACACCCCGCAGCCCCCGCCTCACGGTGATGCCGCACCGGAGGCGCGCCCGCGACGCCTCGTCTTCGTCCACGCCCACCCCGACGACGAGACCCTGGCGACGGGCGTGAGCATCGCCCACCACGTCCGACGCGGTGACGACGTCACCGTGCTCACGTGCACCCTCGGCGACGAGGGCGAGGTCATCCCGCCCGAACTCGCGCACCTGGCTCCCGACGCGGAGGACCGCCTCGGGGCCTATCGGCGAGGCGAGCTCTGGGCCGCCACGTACCGACTCGGCGCCCGCGGGGTGCTCCTCGCCGACGAGGAGGTCGAGACCCCCGGTGAGGGCCCGGCCTTCTTCCGGGACTCCGGGATGGCCGGCACCCCCGCCAACGAGCGGCCGGGTGCGCTCGCGTACGTCGACCTCGAGGAGGTCGTCGGCCGGCTCGCCGCCGCACTCGAGGCCCTCGACCCCGACATCGTCGTCACCTACGACCCGACCGGCGGCTACGGGCACCCCGACCACGTGCGGGTGCACGAGGCGACGGTCGCCGCGACCGCGCGGCTGCCGCGGACGCCCGCGCTCTACACCGTCGTCACACCGCGTTCGTGGGTGACGCGCGACCGGCGGTGGGTGATCGACACCGTCGGGTCGGTCACGGGGGAATCGCCGTCCCTGATCCCGGCTCTCGACGACGAGATCCTGCCGTCGGCGGTCGACGACGAGACCGTGACGCACGTCCTGCGCCCCTCGCCCGGCGATCTCGCGGTGCGTGACGCGGCCCTCGCCGAGCACCGCACCCAGGTCGTCGTGCGCGACGGCTGGTTCGCGCTGAGCAACGGCATCGCCACCCGGCTCGCCCAGGCCGAGGCGTTCGTGCGGGTCGAGCCCGGCACCGGCGCCCCGTACCCGGGTGCGCCGGACCCCGGCCCGCTCGAGGTGCCGTGATGCCCGGCGCCCCCCGTGACCCCCGCGCGGGCGGTGACCCGACCGACCCCCGTGCCGGCGGTGAGGTCGGGGCCACGTCCCCCGAGCCCACCGGCGACGACCTGCGTGCGGTCATGCGCAACTGGGCGGCGGGGGTCGCTGTCGCGACGACCACCGCCGAGGGCCACGACCACGCGATCACGATCAACTCGTTCACGTCGGTGTCGCTGGACCCACCGCTGGTCCTCATGTGCATCGGGGCGGCCTCGCGGTTCGGCACGCCCCTGCGTGAGTCCGGCCTGTGGGGAGTGAGCATCCTGCCGTTCGAGGCCGCCGACCTCGCCACCCGCCTGGCCACGCGCGGAGGGCCCGCCGGACCGGTGCTCGACGGGGTCGCCCATCATCGCGGGGTCACCGGCGTCGCCCTGCTCGACGACGCCCTCGCCACCCTCGAGTGCCGCACCGTCGCGACCTATCCGGGGGGCGACCACGACATCGTCGTCGGCGCCGTCATTGCGACCTCGGTGGGACCGGGCAGCGACCGAGACGTCCCCGCAGCCGCGGGTGAGGCCGGGGACGACGATCCCCGCGGCCCCCTCGTGAGCTTTCGGGGCCGCCTCCGCACCTCCGCCGACCGTCCCTGACGAGGTCGGTCACCCGCGCGCCGTCCGGCCCTCGGGGCGCGTCACCCTCCTCGGCGGGTGAGAGGCATACTGGGTCCACCCAGCCACGGCTCGCGAAGAAGGAACTCTCCATGACGTACGTGATCGCCCAGCCTTGCGTCGACCTCAAGGACAAGGCCTGTGTCGAGGAGTGCCCCGTCGACTGCATCTACGAGGGTGAGCGATCGCTCTACATCCACCCCGACGAGTGCGTCGACTGCGGCGCCTGCGAGCCCGTGTGCCCCGTCGAGGCGATCTACTACGAGGACGACGTCCCGGGCGAGTGGACCGAGTACTACAAGGCCAACGTCGAGTTCTTCGACGACCTCGGCAGCCCCGGCGGCGCCGCCAAGATGGGCCTCATCAACAAGGACCACCCGATCATCGCTGCGCTGCCCCCGCAGAGCCACGACGAGTGAGCCCGGTGGGCCACGACCTTCCCGACTTCCCCTGGGACACCCTCGCCGCGGCGAAGGCGACGGCGTCGGCGCACCCGGACGGCCTCGTCGACCTCTCGGTCGGCACGCCGGTCGACCCGACGCCGCCGTTCGTCCGCGAAGCCCTCGCGGACGCCTCGGAGGCCCATGGGTATCCGCAGACGTGGGGGACCGCCGACCTGCGTGAGGCCGTCGCTGCGTGGTTCGAGCGGCGCCGCGGCGTCCCCGCCGTCGACCCCGACTCCGTGCTGCCGACCATCGGCAGCAAGGAGTTCGTCGCCTGGCTGCCGACGTTGCTCGACCTCCGTGGCCGCGCCGTCGCGCATCCGGCCGTGGCGTATCCGACCTACGACGTGGGTGCCCGCCTCGCGGGGGCCGCCCCCGTGCCCTTCGAGGGACTGACCGAGCTCGGCCCCGCGGGCGGCGATGCTGCGCCTGCGCTGATCTGGGTCAACACCCCGAGCAACCCCACCGGCAAGGTCCTCGGCGTGCCGCACCTGCGCAAGGTCGTCCAGTGGGCGCGGGAGCGCGGCGCCATCGTCGTCAGCGACGAGTGCTACGCCGAGATCGACTGGCGGGACGAGGACGAGCGCCTCGAGCAGGCGGGCGGGTCCGGGTTCACCGGCGTGCCGAGCCTGCTCGACCCCCGGGTCTGCGACGGCGACCACACGGGGCTCGTCGTCTGCTACTCCCTGTCCAAGCAGAGCAACCTCGCGGGCTACCGCGCGGCCTTCGCCGCCGGCGACCCCCGGCTCCTCGGGCGGATCCTCGAGGTCCGCAAGCACGCCGGGATGATGATGCCCTGGCCCGTGCAGCGCGCGATGCTCGCCGCCCTCTCCGACGACGCCCACGTGGCCGCGCAGGTGGAGATCTACCGGCGCCGGCGCTCCGTGCTCGCCTTGGCGATCGAGGCGGCCGGAGGCCGGATCGACGACTCCCGCGCGGGCCTCTACCTGTGGACGACGTTCGGGCGTCCCGCGCTCGAGACCGTCGACGCCCTCGCCGAGGTCGGCATCCTCGTCGCCCCCGGCACGTTCTACGGCACCCGCAGCGGCCACCACGTCCGCATCGCGCTCACCGCCCCCGACGAGCGCGTCGACGCCGCCGCCCGCCGCTTCGCCGACCTCGGGCTCTGAGCGCGGGGGAGCTCAGTCCGCCGCGCTCCGACGAACGCCGCGACCCGGCACGAACGACCTCCTGATCGAGAGGTCGCGCCCTCACGCCGGTCGGCGCCCTCAGGAAGGTCGTGCCTCGTCGTGTCGGCGGCATGAAGCTCAGGGCGACGTCGGTCAGTGAGTCGCCGGTCAGTGAGTCGTCGGTCAGTGCGCCGTCGGTCAGGGCGTCGTCGAGATCGTCACGGACCTCGCGCCGGTGTCCGGGCCCGTCGCCCACCGCGTCGCCCGGGCGGTGTGTCCTCGACTCCATGTGCGGTCGGCCACGGTGACCTCGGTGATGCCGGTGCTGTCGGCGTGGGCCACGGCCCAGCTCGCGGTGGCCCAGGCCAGCTGCGGTGAGGCGACCACACCCGTGATCCGATCGCCCGAGGCAGCGGGGGAGACACCGAGTTGCGCCTCGAGTGCCGCGCGGATCTCGGCCGTTGAGGAGCGCGCCTCGGGGTCACCGAGGCTGCACGTCACCGCGGCCGGCTCCCGACCGGTGAACGCGGTCGACAGCAGGGTCGCGCGTTCCTCGTGGCGGGCGTAGGCGTCGGGGAAACCGCTGCGCTGCACCTTCTGCGCGACCACCGTGAGCGGCAGGTCTCGGTAGTCCCGTACCCGCACGAGATGGTCGTAGAACGCCTCGGTCGCGTACACCGGGTCCTGCAACTGTGCCGGTGTGCCCCAGCCCTGGCTGGGGCGCTGCTGGAACAGGCCGAGGGAGTCGCGATCGCCGTGGTCGAGGTTGCGCAGCTTGGACTCCTGCAGCGCGGTCGCGAGTGCGATCGTCACCGCTCGCTGGGGGAGTCCGCGGCGCACGCCCACGGCCGCGATCGTCGCGGCGTTCTCGGCCTGCTCGGGCGCGAGGGTGGTGGACTGATCGCCGATCTCGACCGTGCACATCTCGGGGGTGAGGGCGGGCACGAGGTGCCGGTCGACGCCCCACACACCGAGGACGAGGCCGAGGACGAGCAGCGCGATCGTGACGAGGCACCCGCCTCGGCGTCGACGACGCGTGCTCGCATCGATGGGCAAGGCGGAGGCCGGCCTCAGTTGGCGTGGAGGTCGGAGTTGAGCGTGATCCCGTGCCCGTCGCGGGCGCGGGCCTCGACGGCGCCGGTGACCGAGTTGCGGAGGTACAGCAACCCGTCCTGACCGGAGAGCTCGGCGGCCTTGACGACACGGCCGTCCGCCAAGGTGACCTTGGTGCCGGCCGTCACGTAGAGCCCGGCTTCGACCACGCAGTCGTCGCCGAGCGCGATGCCGATGCCGGCCTCCGCGCCGAGCAGGCAACGCCTGCCGATGCGCACGCGTTCGGTGCCACCGCCGGACAGGGTGCCCATCGTCGAGGCCCCGCCGCCGACGTCGGACCCGTCGTCGACGACGACGCCCTGGCTGATCCGCCCTTCGATCATCGAGTGGCCGAGGGTGCCCGCGTTGAAGTTGACGAACCCCTCGTGCATGACAGTCGTGCCCTCGGCGAGGTGGGCGCCGAGCCGGACCCGGTCGGCGTCGCCGATGCGCACGCCCGCGGGGACGACGTAGTCGGTCATCCGGGGGAACTTGTCGATACCGAAGACCTGCACCGCTCCCGCGGCGCGCAGACGGACCCTCGTGGCCTCGAAGCCGTCGACGGCACACGGGCCGTGGTTGGTCCACACGACGTTGGTGAGGACGCCGAAGAGTCCGTCGAGGTCGATCGAGTTGGGCTCGACGAGCCGGTGGGACAGCAGGTGGAGGCGAAGGTAGGCGTCGGGGACGTTCGCCGGGGCGGCGTCGAGGTCGATCTCGACACGCTCCACGGAGAGCCGCACGCCGCGGCGCTCGTCCTCGCCGGCGAGCGCCGTGAGGTCGGCCGGTGCCTCCTCGCCGGCGGGGGCCTCGCCGAGGCGCGGCTCGGGGAACCACGTGTCGAGCACGGTGCCCTCGCCACCCTCACCGACGGTCGTCGTCACCAGTCCGAAGCCCCAGGCCGCACGCGAAGTCATGTGCACGAGGGTACCGGGGCGCCGCCGGTGCCCCGGTACCCGCTCCGGCCCGCGGAGGCGGGTCGGGTCAGTAGCTGAACCGGCTGACGAGCGTCTGGAGTTCGTGCGCGCGCTCCGCGAGCTCGTGCGCGGCCCGGGAGGTGTCGCCCGCAGCCTGGGTCGTCTCGCTCGAGGCGGCGGCGACCTCGCCGACGTACTCGGCGATCCGACCGGCGCCGGTGGAGGCGTCGGTGACGTTGCGGCCCATCTCGTTGGTCGTCGCGGTCTGCTCCTCGACGGCCGAGGCGATCGTGGCCTGGGTGTCGTTGATCTGGGCGATGATCGAGGCGATCTCGCTGATCGCGGCGACGGCGGCCTCGGTGTCGGCCTGGATCGCCTCGACCCGGCGGCCGATGTCCTCGGTGGCCTTGCTCGTCTCCTGCGCGAGGTCCTTGACCTCGTTCGCCACGACCGCGAAGCCCTTGCCGGCCTCACCGGCCCGGGCGGCCTCGATCGTCGCGTTGAGCGCGAGCAGGTTGGTCTGCTCGGCGATCGAGGTGATCGCCTTGACGACCTCACCGATCTCGGCCGAGCTCGTCCCGAGCTGGGCGACGGTGGAGTTCGTCCGGTCGGCGACCTGGACGGCCGACGCGGCGACACCGGCGGCGTCGTTGGCGTTCTTGGAGATCTCGCGGATGCTCGCGGTCATCTCCTCGGTACCGGAGGCCACGGTGTCGATGTTGCGGGCCATGTCCTGCGCCGAGGTGCGGGCGGTGCCCGCCTGGTGGCTGGCGGTGTTCGTCGCCTGGTCGAGCTCGGCGGCGGTCGCCGTGAGTTCCTCGGAGGCGGCGGCGACCGACGAGGCCGCGTGGCTCACGTCGCCGATGATCGCCTGCATCGAGAGACGGGTGTCCTCGGCGGCCCGGGCCATCTCGCCGACCTCGTCGTGCGACATCGCCACGCAGGGGACGGTGAGGTCGCCGCTGCCCATGGCGCGCAGGGAGTCTCGGACCGACCGGACGGAGTCGAGGATCGCCTTCGCGAGGCGCAGGGCGAGCAGGACGAGCAGCGGGATCGCCACGAGGAGGGCGACGATGATCGCGATGCGGGCCGTGTGGGCGGCGTCGGCCGCATCCTGGGCGGCCTGCGCGCTGCGGGCGTCGAGGGAATCGGCGAGCGCATCGGTGGCGTCGAGGATCTGGCCGTAGTGCGGCAGGGCCTGCTTGTGCAGGATGTCGTCCGCGGTCGCGAGCGCCGCGGGGGTCCCCGTGGACCACTGCTCGGCGATCTTCGGGTCGAAGGACAGGTACTCCTGCCACTGCGCCTTGACGGTGTCGAGCTGCGCGGACTCGGCCGAGGTGAGGCTGTCCCGCGGGACGCCGTCGATCTTCGCCATGAGGTCCTCGGCGCCGGTGAGGAAGTTCTTGCGGTACTTCTTCGTCGGGTCGGCGGCCTCCTTGCCGTTGACGCTGTAGGCGGTCCAGGCGGCACCGAGCTGCCAGCCGCTCACGTCGCCGTTGGCGAACCGGATGTCCTGGACGAGGCTCTGGGTCTTCTCCAACGTGCGCATCTGCTCCGTCGTCGTCTGCATCTTGGAGACGTTGACGAGCGCGATGACGGCGATGACCAGCGAGGCGATGGCGCCGATGATTCCCAGGAGCAGGATGCGGCCACGAAGGCCCAGCGACCTCTTGTCGGGATCCTGCTGCGGCGCGGTGGAGGCCGCTGTGGTGGTGGCAGGCCGGAACAGCGTGGCCATGATTCCTCGTTTCTGGCGGGAAGAGCGGGTGCGGGCGTGACGTGGAGGAGTCGTCGGAGGCTTGGTCGACTGCGCTGTCGCCCCGGTCGGGGTGAGCGCGGGTCAGTACCCGCCGGAGATCGCGCCCGTGTACTCCGAGGCGGTCGGCGGCATGAGTCCCGCGAGGGTGGCGTCGATGTTGAGCAGTTCGGTGACGTGCTCGTTGACCACGGCCGAGCCGAGGTTGCCGCCGGTGTCGAGGTGGGTGCGGATCGCGAGCTCGTCCTCGACGATGTCGAGGACCTGGGCGACGACGAACCCGAACAGGTGGCCCTGGTGGTGGCACACGACGACCTGCAGCGAGGAGTCCTGGGCCTCCAGCGCGTCGTAGCTGCCGTAGTCGTCGGCGAGACGCAGGAGGGGAAGGATGACGCCGCGGTACTGGACGACCTGGTTCGGGCCGACCGTCTCGACGCGGGACATCGAGAACTCCTCGAGGCGTTCGACGCAGGCGAGCGGCAGGGCGACGCGACGCCCGTTGCTCAACTTGACGACGAGCAGCGACGTCGAGTCCTTCGTCGAGAGGATCGCCTCCTCCGCGGCGCGACGGGCGGCCTCGGCGCTCTCGTTGACCATGCCGGCATGGGCCGCGAGCGCGTTGGCGTCGAGGATGAGCGCGACACGGCCGTCACCCATGAGGGTGGCGCCGGCGTACAGGTCGATACCGCGCAGCTGCTTGCCGAGCGGCTTGACGACGATCTCCTCGGTGTCCTCGATGTCGTCGACGATGAGACCGAACTGGCGCTGGTCGGCGCGGAGCACGGCGATGAACGTCGTGTCGTGGTCCTCCTTCTCCACGCCGAGCTGGTCACGGAGGTCGACGAGCGGGAGGAGCTGGCCACGGAGGCGGTAGACGGGGGTCCCCTGGATGGTCTCGAGACGCTCGGCCATCTGGTCCTTGTCGAGCCGCACGAGCTCCAGCAGGTTGACCTGCGGGATCGCGAACATGTTGTCCTTGCCGCGGACGAGCAGGGCCGGGATGATCGCGAGCGTCAGCGGGATCTTGATGCGGGTCGTCGTGCCCTTGCCGAACTCGGAGGTGACGTCGATGACGCCGCCGATCTTCTCGATGTTCGTCTTGACGACGTCCATCCCGACGCCTCGGCCCGACACGTTGGTGACGGCCGCGGCGGTGGAGAAGCCCGGCTTGAAGATGAGGTGCTGAGCGTCGCGCTCGGAGAGCCGGTCGGCGTCGTCGCGGGAGAGCAGGCCCTTCTCGACGGCCTTGTCGCGGATCCTGTCGGCGTCGAGGCCGGCGCCGTCGTCGATGATCTCGATGTTGACCTGGCCGCCCTCGTGGAAGGCACGCATGAGCAGGACACCCTCGGCGGGCTTGCCCTTGGCGAGGCGGACGTCGGGCTGCTCGATTCCGTGATCGCAGGAGTTGCGCACGAGGTGGGTCAGCGGGTCCTTGATCGCCTCGAGGATCGTCTTGTCGAGCTCGGTCTCCTTGCCCTCCATCTCGACGCGGATCTGACGGCCGAGGCTGTTGGCGAGGTCGCGCACGACGCGGGGGATCTTGTTCCACACGTTCTCGATGGGCTGCATGCGCGTCTTCATGACGCCCTCCTGCAGCTCACTCGCGACGAGGGACAGGCGGTGCATCGAACGCTGGAGTTCCTGGTCGTCGCTCGCCGCCGCCCGCTGCACGAGCTGGTTGCGGGAGAGCACGAGTTCGCCGACGAGGTTCATGAGCGAGTCGAGAAGATCGACGTCGACGCGGATGCTGGAATCGGCGACCGACCGGGAGGGCTTCTTGTCGTCACCGGAGGACGAGGCGGCCTCGCCCGCCGGGGCCCGCTTCGCGGTCTTGGCGACGTCGGCCTGGGCGGCGGCGGCGACCATGGCGGCGGCCTGGGCATCGGACCTCGCGTCCGAGTGCTCGGGGGTCTCGTCGCTGTCGTCGTCACCGGCGTCGTCGTCATCGGCGTCGTCGTCACCGTGGTCGCCGGCGGCGTCGAACTCCTCGACCGGGCGCTGCTCGGTCGCGACGGTCGTGACGGTGACCGCGGTGCCGTCGGCGGCGGCCATCGAGTCCTCGAACGTCGAGACGGTCGTCGTGGAGGCGCCGTCGGTCGTCGTCGTCACCGACTCCTGGTGGGACTCGAGGACGACGGGAGCACCTGCGCCGGCGACCTCCTCGGCCGTCGCGACGTGGGTGACCTCGACCGCCTCCGCCGGCGCCCCGGCGGCCTCGGCCCGCGGGGACCGGCCTTCCAGGAGGGCGACGAGCTTGGCGGTGAGCTCGTGGTACTCCTCCTCGCCCTCGCCACCGTCCCGCTCGATGTGCCCGAGCAGCGAGCGCACCGCGTCGACCATCTCGAGCAGCGCCGTCGCCATCTCGGGGTTGAGGGTCATCTCGCCGTCGCGCAGCTTGGAGAGCAGGGACTCACCGGCGTGGGCGACGCGCTCCAGGGTGTGCAGGGCGAGGAAGCCGCTGGTCCCCTTGATCGTGTGCAGCGTGCGGAAGATGCTCGAGAGCAGCTCTCTCGAGTCGGGTTCCCGCTCGAGCGCGAGCAGGTCCTGGTCGAGCTGGTCCAGGTTCTCGTGGCTCTCCACGAGGAATTCCTGAACGATCTCCTCCATGCCGTCCATGGGCACCTTCCTGGTCGCTGATCTTGCTCGACCACTCATCGGCGGCAGCATCGGTGACCTGAGGGTGAGTTCACCCGCCGCGACGGCCCACAGCCCCCGCCCGCCGGCCCACGTCGGCCGCATCCACCGCCGCGGGGACCCCCCCCGACGCGGGCCCCTCACCCACCATCCACACGCCCGACCGAACGACACGGACGGAGGCCCCGGTACCCCGGGCGTCGGTCGCGTGTGGGGCACCCACCCCAGGGACCCACCCGCGACCTCGTCCCCTCCCGGGCCTCCGCCACGACCTCCCGCCACCTCCGCAAGGGCCCCTCGGGCGGGCTTGAGCGGCAACGACACTGGTCAGGGTGGCTGCTCAGGTCGTCCGAGGCGTCGCCGATAGAGAGGGTGTCCGATAGCGGATGACCATGCCCGGACGCCGACTCACCGCAGCCGTGCGGGGCGGCCCTTCACCGGCGCGGGGTCGTCCGAGTCCCCGCAGACCACGTGTCGCCATCGAAGGGCCGAGCATGCACCTGTCAAACGACGATGTCGCAGCGATCGTCAACGAGGTCTGGAGCTCCATGCTCGGCCTCCCCGTCGACCCCCTCGAGGTCGAGAACCCGCCGCACATCGAGGGTCCGGCGGTCTCCGGCTCGGTCGGCGTGAACGGTGCGACGGACTGCCTCATCTGTGTCGAGATGGGGGCGGAGGCCGCGCGTCTGTTCGGTGCGACGATGTTCGGCCTGTCCGAGGAGGAGGCCTCCGAGGATGACATCTCCGACGCGATCGGTGAGCTGACCAACATGGTCGGCGGCAACATCAAGAGCCTCCTGCCCGAGCCGAGCGCCCTGTCCCTGCCCGTCGTCGCGCAGGGGACGTCCCCCACCCTCAAGGTCCCCTCCGCGACCAAGCTCCTGCACTCGACGTACCTCTGCGGTGACAAGCCCATCGTCGTCACCGTGTGGAACCGCCTGTCCTGAGTTCGTCCGTCCCCGGCGCCGCGCCGAGGGATCCGCTCCCGCAGAACCATCGGAAAGAGAGATTCCCGTGAAGGTAGTAGTCGCCGACGACAGCCGCGCCATGCGCATGATCGTCGTCCGGACCCTCCGTCAGGCCGGTTACGAGGGCGCCGAGGTCATCGAGTGCGAGGACGGCGCCGAGGGCCTCGCCGCCGTCAAGGCCAACTCCCCCGACCTCGTCCTCTCCGACTGGAACATGCCGAACATGAACGGCATCGAGTTCCTGCAGGCGTTGCGCGCGCAGGGCGACCAGGTACCGTTCGGTTTCGTCACCTCCGAGGGATCGGACACGATGCGCGCGCAGGCCGCTGACAGCGGAGCCCTGTTCCTCATCGCCAAGCCGTTCACGGCCGACATGTTCGCCGACGCGCTCAAGCCCGTCTTCGGCTGAGCGCGGGCGAGCACCTCACGGCGCGTGCCCCGCGCCCTCTCCCACCCCGACGACGCGAAGCGACGGCACGATGGCCAAGATCCCCGACCACAAGCCCATCAAGGACCTCTTCGAGAGCCTGCTCGGGCGTGATGTCACCATCGCGACGCAGACGGAGAAGGTGGTGCCGACGGCGCGGCGCGCCTGCTGCGTCGGGACCTACATGGACGCGCACGAGGAGACGAGGGCCCTCGTCGCGGCGGACCTGGAGCTGTCGGCCCGCGTGGGTGCCGCGCTCGGTCTCGTGCCGTCCACGGGCGCCGACACGGCGATCCAGAACAAGGAGTTGCCCGCCGCGCTGTACGACAACTTCTACGAGGTGCTCAACATCTTCTCGTCGTTGTTCTTCGACGAGGAGACGGGCGCCAACCTCAAGCTCAAGACGGTGTACCAGCCGGGGATGATCCTCCCGCGGGAGGCGGCGATGCAGATGCGCGGTCTCGGCAAGCGGGAGGACTTCACCCTGGCGGTCGACGGCTACGGCACGGGTTCCCTGGGCATCGTGATCCCGTTCTGACCTGCGGCGCTGGGCGCCCTCCGATCGGCGCCGACCCTCTGGCGGGGTCGGCGCCGATTGGTTTCGGGGGTGGGCGATCGGGTACGCTCTCCGACGGAGGATTCGCATAGTGGCCTAGTGCGCACGATTGGAAATCGTGTTGGGTTAATCACCCTCAGGGGTTCAAATCCCCTATCCTCCGCCACACGTCGAAGGGGCGGACCACTCGGTCCGCCCCTTTCGCATGCACGATGCGCCTGGCCGGTGTGGCCCCGATCGCCGGGCGCGCTCGCCTCCGGTGGCACGCGTGCGCCCCGCCCCCCGGAGTGATTCGGACCCCATGCCGCCGGACGGGCGGGTCCGCGCCGATGCGCGGGCGTCGACACCGCACCACCCGGGGAATGGTGACTCGTCGCTCGATGCGGTCGGCGCCGGGCGCAGGCGGTCTGAACGCCTACGGGCGTGAGCGCCCCGCGCAGATGGCCTCCGGACCCCGCAGGTGGATGTGCGGCGGGCGGTGGGGAAGGTGGCCGCCGGTGAGGACGTGCTCGGCGATCGTCCGGGTGCCCGCGAGACTGTCGCCGAGGGCCGGCGCGAGGACCTTGTACCGCTTGCCGAGGGCCCCAGCGAGGGAGATCTTGATCGCGTCGACGAGCAGCAACGCCCCCGTGGCCGTGAGCGGACGCCCGGGCAGGAGGGCCGACGCCGTGCACAGGGCGTCCGCGAGGTGTTCTCCCGCGAGACGGCACAGTCCCTCGGCGACCGGGTCCATCCGCGAGAGGTCGCCGACGACGGGCGCGAAGTCGGCGAGGAGTTCGGCCTGAGGGTGGACACGAAGCATCTCGGGCCACGTGCGCTCGTCGCCGAACGCTCGCCGACCTGCCATGAGCAGCGGCTCGGAACCACCGGGCACGCCGTCGCGGAACCGCAGTCCCGCCGCGAGGCCCTGGCCGCCGAGCCACGACGCCGAGCCGCGGTCGCCGAGGATCGGCCCCCAGCCGTCGATCTCGTGCCAGACCCGATCGAAGTCGGTCGCGATCGTGCGCACGCCCGTCGTCATCTCGAGCACGACACCCGGCTCGACCCCGCCGAGCGCACCGACGAGGGTCGCGACCGGCGCGTCGACGACGATGGTCCGCGTCGACGGGGCCGCGGCCGCGATGAGCGCCGCGGCGTCGAGACCTGCCGCCACGCCACCGAGGGTCCACACGGCGACCGACGGCGGACGACCCTCGGTGGGCATTCCGGCCGCACCGAGGAGATCCCCGACGCGAGGCGCGGAGGTGAACTCCGGGATGTCCAACCGCGACTCAGGCTCGGTCCCGACGCGGCGGGCCCGCAGCCCCCGAGGCCCGACGTCGACGGCGAGCAGATCACCCGGGAGCTGCTCCCCGGGCCCCTCGGCCCCGACGACCCAGACCCGTTCCCCGGAGGTCTCGGGCTCGTCCCCGGCCTCGTTCGTCGTCGTCCACTCAGCCACCCCCTCGGGGCCCGTCCCGACGTCCGTCAGATCGCTCTCCGCGCTCTCCGCGCTCTCCGCGCTCTCGGCGCTCTCGGCGCTCTCGGCGCTCTCGGCGCTCTCGGCGTGACCGTGCGGTACGTCCCTGTCGTCGGCCGCGTCACCGTCGTCGGTCGCGTCACCGTCGTCGGTCGCACCGCTGTCGGCCGCACCGCTGCCGGCCGTCTCGTCCCCCGAGGTCGCCTCGTCACCCACCCCGGTCTCACCACCCGATCCGACCTGGTCACCCGCCTCGGCCTCGTCTGCCGTGATCCCGCCGCCGGACACGGTGGCCGCGGCGGCGGCGGCCGGCGCCTCGGCGGCCTCGGTGGCGGCGGCGCGGACCTCGTCCCGGGACACGGCGTCGCTCGTCTCGTCCGTGCCCGGAATCGGGGAGCCCTCCCCCGCTCCGTCGTCGACGGTGGAGGTGCGTAGGTCGTGTGGCATGGAGGCGTCCTTGGGCCCGGGTGCGGGGCCGTCGTCGGGTCGGGTCACGAGGTGGCGCTCACAGGGAGGGCGTCACAGCGAGGCGGCGACGGTGGTGAGCGCGGGCTTGCGGGACTCGAGGGCGGCCGCGGCGGCGGGGCCCGGCTCGGGTAGCTGGCGCAGGGCCGCGGCGACGGACTCCACGGGGGCGCCGGCGCGGTCGAGTTCGGCGGCGAGGCCCTCGGGCGAGCGGCGACCCCACAGTTTGAGCAGGAGACGGCCGTAGCGACGCGCCTGCCCGTGCCGGGAGACGAGCTCGAGGCAGCACTCGAACGCCTTCTCGTAGTCGTGGACCCGGGCGGCGAGGATCATCGTCTCGTTGAGGATCTCCGGCGGGGCGACGACCCCGCCGTCGGCGCGGGTGAGCAGACCACCGTCGCGGAGTCGGTCGACGATCCGCAGCGCGTCCTGCGCCTGCCCCTCGGCGGCGTGGACCTGAGCCTCCAGCCAGTCGCTGTAGCCCGGGTCGGCGCCGGCCTCGCGGAGCTGGCCGATGAGCGTGCGGGCGCCGTCGAAGTGACGGTACTCGACGAGCAGGCCCGCGAGCTCCTCCCGGGCGGTGTCGCGGTACCGGTCCCCGCAGGGGAGGGTTCGGGCGCGGTTGAGGTCGGCGAGGGCGCCGTTCCCGTCGCCGAGGGCCCTACGGGCACGGGCGCGTTCGATGAGGGCGGAGACGAGTTCGTCGCCCCCGCTACCGGTGCTGTCGAGCACGTCGACGATGCGCGTGGCCCGGGACTCGCGACGCAGCAGACGGATCCGTTCACCGGCGGGATCACCGGCGTAGGCCGCGGTGACCCGGACGACGTCGCCACCGGGGTTGAGGGTGCGCAGCGTGTGCCCGGACTCCCGCGACAACAGACGAGGACGCACGCCGCCGAGGAAGTGAGCGGCGGCCGTGCGGTACAGCCGCACCTCCCGGGTGGGCGTCTCCCCACCCACGACCTCGATCTGGAGGGCCTCGGGACGCACGACCTCACCGGGCTGGGGGTCGAGGAGCTTGGCGAGCAGCGCGGGGTCCGCGCTCACCCGGTCGTCGCCCTCGAGGAGGAACACCCACTCCGTCTCGGCCATGCCGGCCGCCTCGTTGCGGGCACCGGCGAGGTCGCCGTCGTCCGCCCTGGAGTGGACGGTCGCGCCGGCCCGGCGGGCGAACTCGAGGACACGTTCGGGCGCGCCCATGCCGACGACGACCGTGCCCGCGAGCAGGTCTCCGAGGGAGGCGAGGGAGGCGAGGCAACCGTGGAGGTCGCGCGCGTCGTCGCCGACGACGAGGCAGCACGTGAGCGAGGGGGTCTCCATGAGACCTCCATCGGCACCGCCGCGGCGGATTCAAGCTCCGAAACACCCTGGAACATCAAGCAATTGGAAAAAACTCGACCCCCGCCGTCGGCCGGTCCCGCCCTCACCCCAGGGGGCCGGGCACCGACGGCACCCCGAGGCGCATCGCCCCGGCCAGATCCGACCATGCGTCGGCCTGGTCCCCGAGCCCGAGCACGAGGTGGAGGACCCCGAGGTTCTGGGCGGCGAGGAAGCTGCCGCGACCATGGACCGCGCCCGCGAGATCCGGCCGTTCCCCCAGCTCCAGGCACCGTCGCCAGCTCGCCTCGACGAGCCCCGCGAGGTCGGGTCCGGGCAGGGGCGTGCTGAGCAGCATCTCGAAGAACAGGTCGCCCGCGAGGAACGCGAGGTCCGGGGAGTGGTGCCATTGCTGGGCCTCGGCGTGAAGGAGTGCGACGGCCTCGGTGATCCGACCGGCCTTCGTGTACGCCTCGAGCGCGCCCACGACGACGGCGTGCCGCCGCGCGTCGGTGCGGGGCGTGGCGAGAAGTGCGGTGGTGTAGTGCGTGGAGGACTCGGCGAAGCGTCCACTCACCCGCAGTTCGTCCGCGAGGTCGAGCAGCAGACCGGGGTCGCCGGGACGCATCGCGAGGGCCTGGAGCACGACGGCCTCGCGCAGGGCATGGTCGGCGCGCCACCGGGCGGTCTCGACGTCGTCGCTGCGCAGGACCACGCCGGTGGGCTCGACGGGCAGGTCGAAGACGGGTTCCTCGTGGCGGGCGCCCTCGAACCACACGCCGCGGGGGAGGAGCCGCGGCGCGAGATGGCGCGGGTGGTCGGCCTCGTGTGCGCCCCCGACGGCCCGGTGGATCTCGACGAGGCCGACGCATTCCTCCGCTCGCTCGGTGAACAGCCGCAGGGAGTCGACGCCGCTCGCGAGCCACTCCTCGGCCTCGAGGACGAGGTTCCAGTCCGCGTCGGCGGCGGCGAGCGCCGCGTTACGGCAGTCCGCGGCGTGCGAGGACCACTCGCCCGGCACCACCCTCGCCCCGATCCGGCGCCAGGTGTCCGCGGCGTGTGGCGGGGCGCGGAGATGGAGGACGACCATCTCGTCGACGAACGGTTTCGCCGACCGCAGTGCACGGTCGACGAGGTCGCCCGCGCCACGGGTCACCATCACGACTGCCGAGCGAGCCACGTCGCCTCCATCCCACCCGCGCCTCGGGGCGTTCTCCCAACGGTCCGTGCCGTTCTCGCGGGTTCCTATCGGCAGCAGCGAGCCGGATCCCGAGTGCGGCGCGGCCCGCTGATCGCCGGCGGTCGACGCGCCCCGCGACGCCGGAGCGGGAGGGGGTCGGGCACCTCGGAACGGGCCGGGGGCTCGGACGGCTCGGGCCTCTCGGCTCAGGACGCTCGGCTCAGGACGCTCGGGCGGGGCGCCGGGCCGGCTCAGACATGGAACTCCTCGATGATCGAACGCAGCGCCTGTGCGCGCCCGGCGAGCTCGGCTGCCGTGTCGGCCGTGTGGCGGGCCGCCTCCATCGAGGTCGTGGAGTCCTGGGTCGCCCGGGCGAGCCCGGACGCGATCCCCGACGCGCCGGCGGCGGCGTCGTGGACGCTTCGGCTGATCTCGTTGGTCGTCGCGGTCTGTTGCTCGACGGCACTCGCGATCGTCGCCTGGGTGTCGTTGATCTGGGCGATGATCGAACCGATCTCCCCGATCGCGGCGACGGCCGCCTCGGTGTCGACCTGGATCGCCTCCACCCGGCGCCCGATGTCCTCGGTCGCCCTGCTCGTCTCCTGCGCGAGGTCCTTGACCTCGTTCGCCACCACCGCGAAGCCCTTGCCGGCCTCACCGGCCCGAGCGGCCTCGATCGTCGCGTTGAGCGCCAACAGGTTGGTCTGCTCGGCGATCGAGGTGATCGTCTTGATGACGTTGCCGATCTCGAGGGAGCTCTCCCCGAGCTTGGCGACGGTGGCGTTGGTGCGCTCCGCGACGGCCACCGCGCTCGCGGCCACACCTGCGGCGTCGTTGGCGTTCTTGCTGATCTCCCGGATGGAACTCGTCATCTCCTCGGTGCCCGCGGCGACGGTGTCGATGCTGCGCGAGACGCCACCCGCGGAGGAGTTGATCTGGGCGAGTTCCTCGGAGGCGTCGGTGGCGGAGTCACCGACCGCGTGCGAGTCGGCCGTGAGGCGGTCGCTGGAGCTCGCGACGGACTCGGAGGCCTCGCTGACCTCGCCCACGAGTCGGCGCATCGTGGCGCGGGTGCGCTCGACCGCGACGGCCATGTCGGCGATCTCGTCGCGGGTCTTCGTCTCGGCGGCGACCGTGAGGTCGCCCGAGGCCATCGACTCGAGGCTGTGGCGCACGGAGTGCACACCCCGCCGGATCGGCGAGGCGAACAGGTGCGCGAGCAGCGGGATGGCGACCAGCAGGGCGACGGTCGTGATCCCGAGGATCAGGAGCATGCGACGGACGGCCGCGGTGCCCTGCTCGGTGGCCTCGGTGTGCCGTTGCGAGATCGAGGAGATGAGGGCGTCGGTCGAGGTGGCGAGGTCGTTGTAGGCGCTGCCGGCGGCTCCGCCGTTGATGCTCGCGTCGGCCTGCCTGCGCTTGGCGGGGTCGCCCGTCGCGTAGAGGGCCATCGCCGCGTCGTCGGCCGCGAAGAACGCCTCGTAGCGGTCCTTGATCGTCTCGAACGTCTGCGCCTCGGCGGGGGTGAGCTCCCCGACGGGGAAGGCCGACAGATCGGCGTTGATGGAGTCCCGAGAGGCGAGGAACCCGTTGCGGTTGTAGGCCTTCTCACCGCTGAGACCGGCCTCGTGGCCGAGCCGGTAGACGTCGCCCACGACGCCGAGTTCCCAGCCGGAGACCTCGGCGTTCCCGAAGCGCAGACGCTCGGCGGAGTGCTGCAGCTGGTTGAGTTCGACGGCCTCGGACATGGCGCGCGAGACCGACACGGCCTGCACGGCGGCGACGAGCCCGATGAGCATGGCGCCGAGGAGGCCGACCAGCCCGACCGAGACGATCTTGGCTCGGAGACTGAGGCGCCTGCTGCCGCGCAGCGAGGACGAGCGTGGGGTGACGGACACGGGGTTCTCCCTCGGAGTCAGGTCCACCCCGGCGCAGGTCGCGGGGGCGGGTCGAGGCCCTTATCGGTCGAAATCGGACATCTGTGAGGTCTCGCCACCCCACGCCGGAGGTCCGCGCTGGAGGCCGTCCCGGACGATCGCTCCGGCTGCGGCGGCGACGTCCCGCCGCGACGTCCCACCGGTCTCGGCTCGTCGGGCGCGGCACCCCGGAAGGGGTTCGGGCCGTGGGCATCGGGACGCCCGAACGGGTCGGGTCAGAAGGTCGTGGCCCGCAGCAGACCCACGGCCGAGCGCGGGGGCAGCCGGGTGAACTGGGTCGTGAGGCCCGCGAGGAGGTCGGGAGTCGCGGCCCGGGCGTCGAGCACCGCCCACTGGCGATCGGCGGGGAGGCGACCGAACGCGTCGAACAGCGCGAGGGTGTCGTCGGGAGAGAGCCGCAGCAGCGCGCGCAGCGCGGCCTGACGCACGACGGGCGGCCGGTCGGGCACGCGGGGCCGTCCGCCGTCGCGCACCGCGACCGCGACCGCGTCGACGACGTCGTCGACCGCGCGGAGGGAGGCGAAGAACGAGTACCCGGTGATCGGGTTGTGTTGAGCGCCGGCCGCACCGAACCGCAACGGCCCGCCCCGGGGCCGAGGCGCGCGCACCATCGGGATCGAGACGTACTCGGCGTCCGACCGAGCCGCCGCCTCGTCGACGGTCGACGCGGGCAGACCGGAGCGGTTCAGGCGATGCCGAAGCCGTTCCCGCAGGTCGGCGTGGTCGGGGCCGGGCACACCGGCAAGGCAGGTCTCTTCCAGCAGAAGGCGCCCGTCCGGCATCGGGATCGCGTAGAGGAACGTGGGTGGGGTCGCGCCCCACGAGGGGGCGCCGTCGACGGGTCGCCAGTCCATGAGGACGGCGCTCGCCCCGCCGAGCACGGGGGCGGCGACCTCCGGGTCCACGAGGACGCCGAAGGCACGCTGGAGGGGGACCCGGGCGGGGCGAGCCCGGTCGTCGCGGCGGTGCGAGTCCCCCGGCCGACTGCCGCGGGCGTCGATGACGACCCGGGCGGGCAGGTCGGCGAGCTCGGCGTCGCCCACCCCACGCGTCTCCACCACGGCGCCGCCGAGGTCGAGCGCCCGCGCGAGCGCGGCGTTGTCGAGGACGGCGTACTGCTGTGGGATGGGGTAGGTGGCCCCTGCCCGGATGACGGGGTCGGAGGCCGTGGCGCCGACGACGTCCGCGGGGAGCCAGGAGGGCAGTTGCCGGGTCCACCCCCCGAGGGTCTGCCGCCACGGCGCACCCGGACGCGGGTCGACGGCGAGGACGGAAAGGCCCCGCCGCAGGAGGCGATGGACGAGCGCGGCACCGGCGGGCCCCAGCCCGGCCACCGCGACGTCCCACCGCACGTGCGGCGGAGTCGCCTCTCGTGCGGGTCGGGAAGCATCGCGGGCGGCCATGGCCGGGACTCTGCCAGATCGCGCCCGTCAGCGGCTCGGGGTCGAGCAACCCCGGCCGCGCGTGGCGTCGCTCAGGCCGCGTGCTTGCAGGTGGGGCAGGAGCAGTTCTCGCACGTGCAGTTGGCGCACGAGTCGCTGCAGCCGTCGCACTGACAGGCGTTGTGGTTGCACGTGGCGCAGGTGCAGTCCTCGCAGGTGCACTGCGCACAGACGTCGGTGCAGTTGTCGCACCGGCACGTGGCGCACTCGTCGTAGTGGCCGTCGTGCTCGCGGTGGGCGTGCCCGTCGTGGAGGTAGTCGACGTGGTCCTCGTGGATGACGCTCCGGTGGCCGCAGTCGGGGCCGTGGGTGTGGGCGTGCTTCTCGGCGGTGGTGCAGGTCATGGTGACTCCTCGGTGGTGCGCTTCGGGTGATCGTGCTCGGAGGTGTGGCTGACGGCGTCGGCGACGATGTGGCCGACGTGGTCGTCCATGAGCCGGTAGACTGTGCGCCGCCCCTCGCGTGATCCGACGACGAGGCACTGCTCACGGAGGATCTTGAGGTGCTGGGACACCAGCGGCTGGGAGACCCCCAGCACGGCGACGAGGTCGCCGACGCTGCGCTCGCCGTCCATCAGCTGGGCGACGATCCCGACCCGGATCGGAGAGGCCAGGCAGCGGAAGAGCTCCGCCGCGTCCGCCCAACTCCGCTCCGCGTCGATCGCGTGGCCGTCGATCGCGTGGCCGTCGATCCGGTGGTCGACGAGCCCCCCGTCATGACTCATAAGCGCACTCTAATATAAAGAACCTCGCATGCGTCAACCCCCGCGACGAGGGACGGGACGCTCGACCCGCCACCCACCCGCGCCACCCGCGACCCGCCCCCGGAGGGCGTCGCACACCGCGGCGTGATCCCTGCCCGAGCCGACACCCCGATCCGAGCGCGGGGTCAGCCCAGCGAGGCCGCGGCGGCTTCGTCGGCGGTGGGCATGGACAACCGGTCCCGATACGAGGACCGCGCCGCGATCTGCGCGTAATACGCCGCCTTACGCCGCGCCACCGCACCCGTGGGAGCACCACCACCCACACCCGCAGCCACACCCGCACCACCAGGCAACATCTCCGGATCCAACTGCGAATTCATCCCATCCCGCAACAACCGCAACGCCTCCGCCCGCATCTGCGAGATCCGCGACTCGGTCACCCCCAACTCATCAGCCAACTCCCGCATCGGACGATCCTCGAAGAAACACCCCCGCACCACCGTGGCCAACCGCTGCGGCAACGCCTCGATCGCATCCCGCAGATACGCCTGACGCTCCCGCGCCATCAACACCATCTCCGGAGTCGCATCCGTACTCGGCAAGATCGCATCCGCCGCACCCCCACCACCAGACACATCCGTGATCACATCCAGGCGCAACACCACCGACGCATGCAGATCAGCATCCAGCCGCTCCAACTCCGCAACCGAACACCCCAACTCCCCCGCCACCTCAGCAGGAGAAGGACGCCGCCCCAACGACGCCGCCAACGCATCATGCACCGCATCCCGACGACGCACCTTCGACCGCAACGACCGCGTCGCCCAATCCGCAGACCGCAACTCATCCAACAACGCACCACGAATCCGACGCACCGCATACCGCCCGAACGGCACCCCCAACGACGCATCGAAACTCCGCGCCGCCATCGCCAACGCCGCCATCCCCGCACTCACCAGATCATCAGTGAACACATGACCAGGAAGACGCGCACCAATCGCCCGCACCTCAAAATGCACCAACGGCAGATGCGTCCGACACAACTCATCCACGTCGTTACCAGCCCGCTCGGCCACGATTTGCTCTGTCGTGTCGTCCAGTTCCATGTTCTCCACCCCAGTCGGTATTGCGGTCACACTCGACAAGCTAAGAACGTGGAGCCCCCCCTCCAAGGTCGTCCGTCAGTTGAGACATCGCAGGTCAGCGGATCGCGCTTTACCAAAAACATACCTTTCTGGACGATCGCATGAATGCATGAGAACCAGAGACGAAGACTTTGCGCAATCTTGATACACGACTGCGCCGCCTGCCTTTTCGAGACCTGATCAACAGGGTCGGACGCACGTTCTGAACCGACGACCGGACAACGAAAAAGGTTGCGGCCGTAACGCGTCGACCGTCTTCTCGCGATCCTCCCCGGTCGACGTGCCGCCGCACCGTGACGCTCAGCGACGCCGAGAAGCCGCCGATGGGTACCGGAGGGGGCAGCGGCTCCGCAATCCAGCGAAAGGGCGGGAATGTTCGTCTTCGGTGTCTGCGTCGACTCCACCGAACGGTTCGACCGCCACTGCCTTCCGGCGATCGCGGCCCACGGCGGTGAGGACGCCATCCTCATGTCCTCCCCCGACACCCCGGTCGCCAAGACCTACAACGACGTGCTCGACGCCTGTCTCGACCTCGAGGGCGTCGAGGCCGTCGTCCTCCTGCGTGACGACGTCGAGATCGTCGATCCGCACTTCCGCTCACGCGTCCTCGCGGCGTTCGCGCGCGCCCCGAGACTCGCCGTCATCGGCGTCGGCGGGGTCGACGCCTCCCTGCGGTGGTGGCAGACGCCGGGACCCTCGCCACGGCCGCTCCCCGCAGGCCCCGCCTCCGGCATCGCCGGGGGCACCGGCAGGGGGGACGGTGACGGACGCGGCGACCGCGGCGCAGGCAGCCCCGGCGGCGACCGCGACACCCCCGGTGGCCTCCCCCCCACCGGCGCGGGCGTGGGCCCGCACGACGTGCTCGTCGACTACGTCGACGGCGCGTGCATGGTCCTGCGCCCGGATCTCGCCGGACGGTTCCGGTTCGACGACGTCGCGTTCACCGGCACCGGAGGCTTCGAGGTCGACTTCTGCCACCGGGTGCGTGAGGCGGGGTGGCTCGTCGCGGTCACCGCCGTCGGCGTCGACCGGCACGCCGATCCCGACGACGTCGACGCCACCTTTCGCCAGGCCGCCGCCGTGTGGCAGGGACGCCATGCGCGGTCGGTCGGACTCGGCGCCCTCGAGCACCACGTCGCCCGCCTGGAAGGGACCCACGAGCGCCCCGAACGCTACGGCAGTCTCCCGGTGCCCGGTAGGTCCGAGGCGGCGCGGCTCAAGGTCTCGGAGCGCCACCATCGCCTCCTCCAAGCGGTCCCACCCACCGCGAGCCGGGTGCTGCACCTCGGCTGCGGAGACGGGACGCTGGGTGCTGCCCTCACCGCGCTCACCGGCGCCGCCGTCACGGGCCTGGACAATGCCGGCGGCCACCTCACGCGGGCCCGGGACGCTCTGCACACGGTGATCGAGGCCGACCTCAACCGACTCTCCGACCTCGACCTCCCCCGGGGTGGCTTCGACGCGATCCTCGCCGTCGACATCCTCGACCGGCTCGTCGACCCCGAGACGAGCCTCGCCGCCCTCCTCCCCGCCCTCGCGCCCGAGGGGGTCGTCGTCGCCGGCGTCCCCAACGTCAAGCACTGGTCGGTGATGCTCCCCCTGCTGTTGCACGACAGGTTCGAGTACCGCGACGCCGGGCTGCTGCACCGCGGCAGCATCCACCTGTTCACGATGGTCGAGGCGCTCGCCATGTTCCGACGCCTCGGACTCGGCCGGGTCGAACCCTGCGGCAGCGATCGTGTCTCCCTCACCGACCCCGCCCACCTCGACGCCCTCGTCGCCTGCCTCGCCTCCTACGGCACCGACCCCGAGGAGGCCCGCACGATGCTCGAGGTCTACGAGTACGGCTTCCGGGCCCGCCGGTCCTGACCACTGCGGCGGGCCGTCGCCCGGTCCGGCCGGAGGACCGCGCCGATGCCGACGTGCGCCGGGCACCGGGCGTACGGGCGAGGGTGAGGCGGGTGCCGCGCGGATCCCCCGAGCGATCGACCGCCCCCTGTCGTCGGCCCTCGACGCAGGAGAAGGCCCCCGCCGGACGAGTGGGGAACTCGACCGGCAGGGGCCTTCGACACCGGCCGGGGAAACCGGTGGATTCGACGCCACATGGGGGAATCGGCGCCGAATCGATCGATCGCAGCTGGGGAGGGCTGCCGATCGACCTGACCCGAGAGGCGAGCTCGACACGATCGTGGAGCTCACACCGTCTGGGATGTCCACGGGACCGCCGGGGTGGCCCGTCCCCCCATCCTCGACATGGGTCGAGGTCTTGTCACCCGATCATGGATGCAGCCGCGGCGGCTTCGTCGGCGGTGGGCATGGACAACCGGTCCCGATACGAGGACCGCGCCGCGATCTGCGCGTAATACGCCGCCTTACGCCGCGCCACCGCACCCGTGGGAGCACCACCACCCACACCCGCAGCCACACCCGCACCACCAGGCAACATCTCCGGATCCAACTGCGAATTCATCCCATCCCGCAACAACCGCAACGCCTCCGCCCGCATCTGCGAGATCCGCGACTCGGTCACCCCCAACTCATCAGCCAACTCCCGCATCGGACGATCCTCGAAGAAACACCCCCGCACCACCGTGGCCAACCGCTGCGGCAACGCCTCGATCGCATCCCGCAGATACGCCTGACGCTCCCGCGCCATCAACACCATCTCCGGAGTCGCATCCGTACTCGGCAAGATCGCATCCGCCGCACCCCCACCACCAGACACATCCGTGATCACATCCAGGCGCAACACCACCGACGCATGCAGATCAGCATCCAGCCGCTCCAACTCCGCAACCGAACACCCCAACTCCCCCGCCACCTCAGCAGGAGAAGGACGCCGCCCCAACGACGCCGCCAACGCATCATGCACCGCATCCCGACGACGCACCTTCGACCGCAACGACCGCGTCGCCCAATCCGCAGACCGCAACTCATCCAACAACGCACCACGAATCCGACGCACCGCATACCGCCCGAACGGCACCCCCAACGACGCATCGAAACTCCGCGCCGCCATCGCCAACGCCGCCATCCCCGCACTCACCAGATCATCAGTGAACACATGACCAGGAAGACGCGCACCAATCGCCCGCACCTCAAAATGCACCAACGGCAGATGCGTTCGACACAACTCATCCACGTCGTTACCAGCCCGCTCGGCCACGATTTGCTCGCTCATGTCGCCTCCACCTGTCAGACCACCCGGTCCCGCGGTCACACCAGTCACGCTAGAAAGAGGCTCGACTCACCACAACTCGGCGAGTCATGGGGCGAACGCGCAGGTCAGCGCATTGATAGGACCATTCTTCGACTGGCTCGGACGTCCGCTTAGATGCATTCTGAGAGCGTTCTGAACATGTTTTCCGTCAATTGGAACGGGCGTCCAATACGGTCGCCCGGCCTGAACCGCGCTTTTCTCGGGGGGCAAACGACGGTGCCCGGCGCACACCCTCGTACCGGTTTCGGCCAACCCCGTCGACAGGCCGAAGCGCCGAATCCGAGGCGAAAAGCTCACCTGGTGGGACGCGGTGACGATGGGATGGCCGTGAACGAGTCGAGGTACGCGTGAACGGGTCTGTCGACGCCGCATCGAGCGCGCTCTCCAATCTCTCCGCCGGCCTGTGGCGAATCCAGGAACTCCTCGAGCTCCTGACCTACCGGCTGGAGGTCCAACACGTCCTCATCGAAACCGGGCGGACGCGATGGATGGGTCGCTCGACCCGCGAGATCGAGGTCGTCATCGGTGAGATGCGGGAGGCCGAGCTCATGCGCGCCGTCGACGCCGGCCCGGTGTGCGAGTTGCTCGGGCTGGCCGAGGACACCCCCCTCTCCGAGATCGCCTCCGCGGCACCCCCGCCGTGGGACGACGTGCTCGAGGAGCACCGTGACGCCCTGACGAAGGCGACCCAGGAGCTCTCTCTGCTCAGCCGTTCCAACAGCGAGATGCTCGAGGCGAGCTATCGAGCGGTCCAGGAGACTCTCGACCGCTTCAACCACTCGTCCCCGTCCTCCACCACGACGTACACCGCCACGGGTGCGCGAGCGGGCGGTTCGGGACGTCACCTGTTCGACCAGAAGACCTGATCCACTTCCACTCTGGGGGTTCCACCGGATGAGTACGACCAGCACTCCGACCATGTCCACCGAGCAGGTGGAGAGCGTCGATCTGAGCCTGCCCTCGGGGCTCGTGGGCTTCCCGCTCGCGCAGCACTTCCGCCTGTCGGAGACACCGGGCGGGCTCTACGACATGCAGTGCCTCGACATGCCCGACATGGGTTTCGTCGTCATCGCACCGAGCCCGTTCTTCCCCGACTACTCGCCGGCGATCGACCCCGAGACCGCGAGCCGACTCGGCCTCGAGACCGCCGAGGACGCCCTCGTCCTGCTCCTCGTCAACCTCGGTGTCGACGGTGAGCAGCCCGCCGCGAACCTCCTGGCCCCGGTCGTGGTCAACCGCCACACCAAGGAGGCCGCCCAGGTCGTCCTCACCGATCAGGACTTGCCGTTGCGAGCGACCCTTCAGCTCGACTGAGCTGTAGCCTTGCCGGACAACGTTCCTCACTCCCCTCACCCTAAGGAACCGCCGTGCTGGTCTTGTCGCGCCGCCCACAGCAGAGCCTTCTCATCGGCCACGACGTGGTGGTGACCGTCCTCGAGGTGAACGGCGACACCGTCCGCATCGGGATCAAGGCGCCCGCCGACGTCGACATCCACCGGGAGGAGATCTACCGCGACCTGCAGAAGGCCAACCAGGAGGCCTCCACCGCGCAGCCCGGCGCGGCGGCCGCACTGGCGCAACGCATGCGCGCCAAGGGATCGGCGGCCGAGGGCGGCACGACGAGCGAGGCACACTGACGCCGCCGGGGGCGCATCGAGGCGAGGAACACCCCTGCCCGTACGTACGTGAAGGCCGGTCCACTCTTCGGGTGGGCCGGCCTTCGCCGTGGGGAGGGCGGGTCGCGGGGGACGAGGCCCGAGGGTCTCGGCGATCGTCCCGTCACGGACCCGGCACAGACGGGATCGGGGCCGACGACCGGGGGCACGCCGACCCGGGACGCCGCGACCCGCGAGGCCGTCCCCGTCGGGTCATCCCCGCGTGGAGGCCTGGTCGAGGAGGGCGTGGACCTCGGAGGAGCGGTAGCGACGGTGACCGCCGAGCGTTCGCAATGACTGGAGGCGACCGGCGACGGCCCACCGCGTGACGGTCTTGGGATCGACCCGGAACAACGCCGCCACCTCGGCCGGCGTCATCAGATAGTCCTCGGTCACGTCGATGTCGTTGGGGTGTGCCATGGCGTCGCCTTCCACGCATGCTGCTCAGCGTCGATACCGTGTCAGCGTACCGCCCTGCCGGGGGCGGGCATACGGATCGATGTCGACGAGACGAGGACCGGTGCGACCACCGGGCCGCGGGGACGGCACCCTCGACGGGTGACGACGTCGCCTCACCGCGTCCACCAGCGGCGCGGCCGGGTCGACCGTGCCGGTTCTCCGATCCTGCGTCGGGCATGTACCGTAGGCCCCACGAAGAAATGACATTCCGGAGCCGCTCCGTGACGGCCAGGCGCGCCTCGACCGCGAGGGTGCCCGGCCGTCGTGATGCCGCCCCGGCAGACGACGCGTGAGGGGGTCGACGCCATGGGGCGCGGCCGAGCTAAAGCCAAGCAGACCAAGGTCGCTCGCGAGCTGAAGTACTTCAGCCCGGACACCGACCTCCGAGCGCTTGAGCGTGAGCTCCACGGTTCGACGTCGGATCGGGTCGACCGCGAGGTCGACACCGACGACAACGACCACGAGAGCGATGACGAGTGGGGCTCCCCCGAGCGCTGAGCTCCGCCCGTTCGATCGAGTCGTCGCGATCCGTCACGCCGCCCGGCGGTGCCCATGTGGGCCTGCCGGGCGACGAGTGTGTCTCCGCCCTGCACGGCGTGGACGGCCCTGTCCGGCGGCCGCAGGTGGCCCGGACCCGGGTCTGATCGCGGAAGGCTCGGTGGCGGGGCTCAGTGGCGGTGGACTCAGGTGCGGTGGACGCCGACGAGCTGAACCGCTCCCCCGTCGACGCCCTTCGCGCCCTGGACGACTTCGGCGTCGGGCCGCGCGGGGCTGTCCCCGTCGACGACACGACCGGCGACCCACGCCGGTAGATCGAGCTGCGCACACCGGTCGAGCGCGGCCTGCGCCTGCTCCTCCGGCAGCACGGCGACGAACCCCACGCCGAGGTTGAGCGTGCGCTCGAGATCCGCCGTGGGCACCTTGCCGACCGCCTCGACGACGTCGAAGACCGCCGGACGCGTCCACGACCCACGGTCGACCTCGGCGCGCACCCCGGCCGGCAGCACCCGCGCGAGGTTCGCCGCGAGCCCACCTCCGGTGACGTGGCTCAGCGCGTGGACGTCGATGCCCTCCGTGCGGATGAGCGCGAGGAGGTCCTTCGCGTAGACGCGCGTGGGCGTGAGGAGCTCCTCGCCGAGGGTGCGACCGAACTCCTCCACGTGACGCTCGTACCCCCACCCGGCGCGCGAGAACACCGCGCGCACGAGGGAGTACCCGTTGGAGTGCAGGCCGCTCGAGGCGAGGGCGAGGACGACGTCACCGGGTGCGACGCGCTCCGGCGAGAGGACGTCGTCGTACTCGACGACCCCCGTCGCGGCACCGGCACAGTCGTACTCGTCGACCCCGAGCAGCCCGGGATGCTCGGCCGTCTCGCCGCCGACGAGCGCGACTCCGGCCTGCTCGCACGCGGCCGCGATGCCCGAGACGATCGCGGCGATCCGTTCGGGCACGACCTTGCCGCAGGCGATGTAGTCGGTCATGAACAGGGGCTCGGCCCCGCACACGACGATGTCGTCGACGACCATGCCGACGAGGTCGAAGCCGATGGTGTCGTGGACGTCCATCGCCTGGGCGATCGCGACCTTGGTGCCGACGCCGTCGGTGCTCGTCGCGAGCACGGGCCGCCGCATGTCGCGCAGCGCCGAGGCGTCGAACATCCCCGCGAAGCCGCCGAGACCGCCGAGGACCTCGGGGCGCTGGGCGCGGGCGACCGACGCCTTCATGAGCTCGACCGCGCGGTCCCCGGCCTCGACGTCGACGCCCGCGGACGCGTAGGTGAGGGCCTGCTCGCTCATGCCTGCTGCTCCTGATCGATGGGTCGCGCCTCGGTGCGGGCACCGGCGGCGCCCTGGGTCGCGAGGACGTCCTCGGCGGTCTGCACGGTGGCGGTGCCGCTGCGAGGGTGGTCCTCGGCGGGCACGGTGACGGCGGAGGCGTCGGGGTTGCCCGGGAAGAGCGGCGTGATGCCCGGCTCGACGACGTGTTTGCCCAGGGTGGCGTCGCCGGGCAGCTCCATCGGGTACTCGCCGGTGAAGCACGCGGTGCAGAGCCGTTCGCGGGGCTGGCGCGTGGCGTCGATCATCCCGTCCTCGGAGATGTAGCCGAGGGTGTCGGCGCCGATGCTGCGACGGATGTCCTCGACCCCGAGGCCCGTGGCGATGAGCTCGGCACGGGAGGCGAAGTCGATGCCGAAGAAGCACGGCCACGTGACCGGCGGGGAGGAGATGCGCACGTGGACCTCGGCCGCGCCCGCCTCACGGAGCATCCGCACGAGGGCCCGCTGGGTGTTGCCGCGGACGATCGAGTCGTCGACGACGACGAGCCGCTTGCCCTTGATGACGTCCCGCAGCGGGTTGAGCTTGAGCCGGATGCCGAGTTGGCGGATCGTCTGGCTGGGCGCGATGAACGTGCGGCCGACGTAGGCGTTCTTCACGAGGCCCTGCCCGTAGGGGATGCCGGACGCCTCGGCGTACCCGATGGCGGAGGGGATGCCCGAGTCGGGCGTCGGCATGACGAGGTCCGCCTCGACGGGGTGCTCCCGGGCGAGGGCACGCCCCATCTCGACCCGCGACTCGTAGACGCCACGGTCGTTGATCGTCGTGTCGGGACGCGCGAGGTAGACGTATTCGAAGACGCAGCCGCGCGGACGGGCCTCGGCGAACCGTCGCGTCCGGAGCCCGTCCTCGTCGATCGCGACGAGCTCACCCGGCTCGACCTCACGGACGTAACTCGCCCCGACGATGTCGAGGGCCGCGGTCTCGCTGGCGACGACCCACCCGCGTTCGAGCCGGCCGAGGACCAGCGGCCTGATGCCCTGGGGGTCGCGGGCGGCGTACAGGGTGTGCTCGTCCATGAACACGAAGCAGAACGCGCCCCGCACCGCGGGCAGCACCTGCGTGGCCCGCTGTTCGAGGCTCTGGCCGGAGTTCTCCGACAGCAGGGTCGACACGATGGCGGTGTCGCTCGTGTTGCCGCGGCTGAGCTCTCCGCGGCGGGAGGCCTCGGAGGTGCCGTCGAGCATGTCGCGCAACTCCGGGGTGTTGACGAGGTTGCCGTTGTGGACGAGGGCGATCGTGTCTTCGTCGTCGCCGCCCAACGTCGGTTGCGCGTTCTCCCACGTGCTGCCGCCGGTGGTGGAATAGCGCGTGTGCCCGATGGCGACGTGCCCCGTGAGCTGGGACAGGCTCGTCTCGTCGAAGACCTGGCTCACCAGTCCCATGTCCTTGTAGACGAGCACACGGTGGCCGTCGCTCGCGGCGATGCCGGCGGACTCCTGCCCGCGGTGCTGCAGGGCGTAGAGCCCGTAGTACGTCAGTTTGGCGACGTCCTCGCCGGGGGCCCAGACGCCGAAGACGCCGCACGCGTCCTGCGGGCCCGCCTCGCCGGGGAGGATGTCGTGGTTCAGCCGTCCGTCACCGCGTCGCACGTCGCTCAGTCTTCCACACCGCGCCGGGCCCCCCGACCGGCTCCGAGGCAGCCCCCGCCGGCGGGCGCGCCCCCGACGACGGCCCGAGACCCACCGGCCGCGGGCGTCACCGCCGCGAACGCCGCTGGAGGGCGGAGTCGGCCGCGACCCCGATGAGGGCGCCGAGGAGTCCACCGAGCATCGCCCCGAACATCGCGATGAACAGCAGCGACGTGCGGTAGCCGTAGCTCATGCCCCCCACCTGGGCGGCCGGCCCCAGCGCATGGGCGATCCCGCCGAGGATGAACCCGAGGACGACCCCGGTGCCGATGAACGCGACCCAGTTCACCGACCGCACGATGCGGCGCGGGGCGGGGTGGGACGGCGCGGGCGCGACGGGCGCAGGGCGCCCCTCGTCCTCGTCCGTGACGGTCGCCGGAGTCACCTGTGCCCCGGCCGGTGCCGGCCCGACCTCGTGTTCCTCGGTGCCGTCGGCCTCGGGGGCCCGAGTGGTCTCGGCGGTTCCGGTGTCCGCGGTGGTTCCGGCGGCCTCGGGAGAGGTGCCGTCGGCCGGGGTCGTCGCCCCCGCGTCGTGACGCGCGTCGGGTGCGGAGGAGGTGCTGGGCATGGGATCACGGTAGTGCAGCGCCGGGGGCGACCGGTCCCCATGTCAGGCCGCCGGGCCCCACAGTGGCAGCAGCCCGTCGAGCGCGGCGCGTTCACCGCTCGCGCGCACCTGACCGGTCGTGAGGGCTTCGCCCCAGGTCAGGTCACCGACGACCAGTCGAAGCCAGGTCTGCGCGTCGGTCTCGACGACCGCGGGCGGCGTGCCGCGCCGATGCCTGGGCCCCTCGATGCACTGGGTTGCGCCGAACGGCGGCACGCGGACCTCGACGGAATGGCCCGGTGCCCGGTCGGCGAGTTCTTCGAGGGAGTAGCGCACGGCGGTCGCGCGCACGGCGCGGGGGGCGTCGGCGTCGGCGCGCCAGGACGTGAGGGCGGCGTCGCCGTCGGCGGGGCGGATCCTGCGGGGCATGGGCGTCATCCTCCCCCACCTCTCGCGTCCACCCTCCGCCGCCCGTGTCGTGACCGTGCGCCCCATGCGCCGACCTGCTCCCGCATCCCGCGTCTTCTGAGCGCTGAGCACCCCGTCGTGAGCCCTCGCCGAGTGAGCCGTCGGGCGTGGCCGCGGCCGCGGCGCCCGGTAGCGTGGGGCAGATGGAACCGGACGATCTCGAGGCTGTCGAGTTCGTCCGGGACGAGTCCGGGGTGAGCGTCGTCGTGGGCGGCCACCCGCAGTCGCACGTGCCCGACGACCCGGAGTTCCTCGCCTTCGAGTACATCGCGCACCTCGCCGCGTGCCTCGATCTGCTCCTCGCCCCGCCACCGCAGCGTGTCGCCGTCACGCACGTGGGCGGCGCGGGCCTCACCCTCGCGCGCTACCTCGCGCACGTGCGCCCCGGCTCGCCGCAGATCGTCCTCGAACCCGACGCCGCGCTCACGGAGGCCGTGCGACGGGCGGCGCCACTCCCGCGGGGGCACCGCATCCGGGTGCGGCCGACGACCGGCGAGGAGGGCATCCTCGCCTTGCGACCGGCGAGCGCCGACGCGGTGGTGCTCGATGCGTTCGTCGGCGGCCGTGTGCCCGCCGCCGTGACGACGCTGGAGTTCCTCACGACTGCGGCGCAGGTGTTGTCGCCGGGCGGGGTCTTCCTCGCGAACATCACCGACGAGCCCGGGTTGCGCTACGTCGCCCGGGTCGCCGCCGGGTTGTCCGAGGCGGGCCTGCCGCACCGGGCCCTCATCGCCACCCACGACGTGCTCAAGGGGCGGCGACACGGCAACGTCGTGCTCGTCGGGTCGGCCACCGGGATCGACACGGTCGAACTCGACCGTCGGCTGCGACGCCTGCCGTTCCCCACGGGCATCCGCAGCGACGTCGGACCATGGGCCCGCGGCGCACGGCCGCTCACCGCCGCCGACGCCCGGCCCTCCCCTCCCGCACCGGACCCGGGCCGGTGGCGGGTGCGCTGATCACCGGGGACAAGGCGGCCCGGGATCGGGGGCCCCGACGCCGCGCCACCGCGCGACACCGCCCGCACGGGACCGTCGTGACCGGTCGCCCTCGGCGAGGTGCGGTGAGCGCGTCGTTCCGGCGGCCTCGGCGGGTCAGCTCTTCACGTCGTCGGCGCGGCCGTAGTACGACCCGGCCTCGACGTGCCCGAGCATCCCCTCGTCGATCTCGCGATGAGTGGGCAGCGCCCGCGGCGTGTGCTGCGCGGCCTCCGCGGGCACCGAGTCACCGGCACCCCAGTGATCGGGCATGTCGTCCCAATCGGTGTCGACGTCGTCGTCGAGGGCCGTCGCATCGCCGGCCGCGCGGATCGCGACGATCTCGTCGACGTCCGGGGTGAGCAGCGAGGACTCGGCGAACTGCCGCACGAGCGCGAGCACCTCCTGCGTCACGTCCCCGTCCACGGTGACGACGAAACGCTTGCCCTGACGCACGTTGAGGATGCCCGGGAACCCCTGCGAGGCGGCCTCGTGCGTCGCGGCACGCCCCATCGGATCCTGCTCGGTGGACCTGGGCATGACATCGACGACGACACTTCCCACGACGAACCCCTCACACTCGGCGGACGATCCTCCCAGCCTAGCCGCGCACCCTCCCCCACCGGGGGTTGCGACGGACACCGTGCGGTTGGTCCCGGGCCGCCACGACGCCCCGGGCTCGTCCCGACCTCTCGGCACCGCGCCCCGACCTCGATCCCGGCCGGAGCGCTCAGTCGAATGCGCGGCCCGTGATCGACTCGTAGGCCGCGACGTAGGTGTCGCGGGTGGCGCGGACGACGTCCTGCGGCAGAGCGGGCGGGGCGTCACCGGAGTGACGGTCCCATCCCGATTCGGGCGAGGTGAGCCAGTCGCGCACGTACTGCTTGTCGTAGGACGTCTGGGGGCGGCCGACCTCGTGCTCCGCCGCACGCCAGAAGCGCGAGGAGTCGGGGGTGAGGACTTCGTCGGCGAGGACGAGCCGTGAGTCCCGGACGCCGAACTCGACCTTGGTGTCGGCGATGAGGATGCCGCGTTCGGCGGCGATCTCGTTGCCACGGGTGAGGATTCGCGTCGTCATGTCCCGAGCCGCGCCGGCGAGCTCCGGACCGACCTCGGCCTCGACCTGCGCGAACGTCATGGGTTGGTCGTGCTCCCCCACCGGCGCCTTGGTGGTGGGGGTGAAGATCGGCTCGGGCAGCGGCGAGGCCTCGGTGAGTCCCTCGGGCAGGTTCACCCCGCACACCGAGCCACTCTCGCGGTACTCGGCGAGGCCGCTGCCGGTGAGGTAGGCGCGGCCGATGCACTCCACGGGCAGCATCTGCAGCCGCCGCACGAGGATGGCGCGCCCCTCGACCTGAGGCGGCACGTCGACGGAGACGACGTGGTTGGGCACGAGGGAGGCGAACTGCTCGAACCACCACAACGACAGCTGGGTGAGGATGCGACCCTTGTCGGGGATGACCGAGTCGAGGACGTGGTCGTAGGCGGAGATGCGGTCGCTCGCGACCAGCAGCAACAACTCCTGCGACGGAGTTCCGTCCGCGTCGAGGGGGGCGTAGAGCTCACGCACCTTGCCCGAGTAGACCCGGGCGTAGCCGGGGAGGTCGAGTGCCCCACCCGGGGCGGTGTCCTGCGTCATTCCTGCTCCTGACCCGGGAGGGCGATGCGGTTCTGGGCGGCGGCGAGCGCGATGTCGGTGCGGTGACGGCTCCCGGGGATCTCGACGGCGTCGACCGCGGCGTAGGCGATCTTGCGGGCGGCCGCGAGGTCGGGGCCCGTCGCGACGACCGAGAGCACCCGTCCACCCGCGGTGACGAGACTGTCGGAACCTTCTCGCGTGCCGGCGTGCAGGATCTGCGCCTCGCCGACGTCGCCGATGACGATCGGGTCCCCCTTGCGGGGCGCCTCGGGGTAGCCGCGGGCGGCGACGACGACGGTGACCGCGGCGTCGTCGGACCACTCGAGCGGGGGGAGATCCGCGAGCTCACCGCGAGCGGCGGCCAGGAGCACCCCGCCCAAGCTGGTGCGCAGCCGCGCGAGCACCACCTGGGTCTCGGGGTCTCCGAAACGGGCGTTGAACTCGACGACCCGCAGCCCCTGGCTCGTCAGCGCCAGACCGACGTACAGCACGCCGGCGAACGGTGTGCCGCGACGGCGCATCTCGGCGATCGTCGGCTCGGCGACGCGGGTGACGACGTCCTCGGTGAGGGTGGCCGGCGCCCAGTCCAACGGCGTGTAGGCGCCCATGCCGCCCGTGTTGGGGCCGCGGCCACCGTCGCCGAGGCGCTTGAAGTCCTGGGCCGGGGCGAGAGGCACGACGGTCTCGCCGTCGGTGAGGCAGAACAGGGAGATCTCGGGGCCGTCGAGGAACTCCTCGATGACGACGCGCGTCTCGTCCTCCCCCGGCGCCTTCTCGCGCTCGAGGCACTGGACGGCGTGCGCGAACGCCTTGGTGCGTTCCTCCGTGACGACGACGCCCTTGCCGGCCGCGAGCCCGTCGTCCTTGACGACGTACGGCGCACCGAAGTGGTCGAGGGCCTCCATGACGGCGTCGACCGTGGTGCACACGGCCGACCGTGCGGTGGGGACCCCGGCGGCCTCCATGACCTCCTTCGCGAACGCCTTGCTGCTCTCCAACCGCGCCGCGCGGGCCGTGGGCCCGAAGCAGGGGATGCCCCGAGCGACGACCGCGTCCGTCACGCCGGCGACCAGCGGGGCCTCGGGGCCGACGACCACGAGGTCGACCTGCGTCCGGACGGCGAGGGCCGCGACCGCCTCGGGGTCGGACCCGGAGCCGGCCACGTCGAGACACGTGGCGACCTGCGCGATCCCCGGGTTGCCGGGGGCGGCGAACACCTCCTTCACCTGCGGGTCACGCGCGAGCGCGAGAGCAAGGGCGTGTTCACGGGCACCACTACCGATGACGAGGACCTTCACGCGCCCAGCCTAGGCGCAACGACCGACGGTCCCCACCCCCCTCGTGGACACCCCCTCCCGGTCCCCGCCCCGTCCCGGCCTGCCACGGCGAAGACGGCGCGCGATCCTCCCCCCGCGGCGGGTCGCCCGGAGCTAGGGTGCGCTCACGAGATCCCCGCCACGAAGGTCCGTGACGGGCCCACCGTCGACCGTGTCGGCCGATCGAGGACAGCCATTCCGAGGGGACGGGTGATGACCCAGGACGCCGAGCCGAGCGCGGCCGCCACATCGACGGACGAGCCACGGCACCGCAGCCCAGAGGGTCCGGGTGACACATCTCGCGAACCCTCGGCCCCGAGCGAGCAGGACCCGCCACGACCGGGTCGAGGACGCGGCGGCCGGGTCGATCGCGGCGGCACGGTCGATCGGGGTGGTCGCCGCAGGCGGAACGGGCGAGGCGGCCCAGCCGGGCGCGGCGGCCGCGGGGACGGACCTGGTGGGGGTTCGGCGGAGGACGAGGATCGGGGCGAGCGGGGAACCGGGGGCCGCGCCGACCCGGAGACCGAGACGGAGACCCGTACGGGCCCCGGCCGAGGCACGGACACCGACACCACCGCAGGCACCGAGACGGACCCGGGCACCGTGTCCACTGCGCTCTCCGCTGCGGGCCCCGGCCGGAACGCACTCCTCGACGCCGGCTCCCCGGGAGAGACCACGCGTCGACCTCGCGCACGGACGCCGCTGGGTGCCTCCGTGTCGCGGACACCCACGGCGAAGGGCGTCGCGGGAGGCAGGAGCGTCGTCGGGTCGACGGCGGCGGGTTCGTCCGGGCCTCGGGGCGCGACGGGCTCCGACGCCCCCGAGGCGTCCGCCGGGTCGGGTGAGTCGGTCGACCCCCTTCGGCACCGCACGGGGGCGTCTTCGGCCTCCGGAACCCTCGGCAACGGAGGCTGGACGCCCGGCCGTCCCGTCAACGCCTGGGCCACCCCCGTCGCGGCGGGTCACGACAGCTCCCTGCCCCTGCCGCTCGACGCCGGCATGGACCGCATCTCGACGCGCATCTACACGCTCGGGGTCCGCACCCCGGGGATGACGCGCTCCCAGATCGTCGCCGCCGGCATCCCCGCCGACGCGATCGATCCCGCGGTCGATCACCTGACCCAGAACGGGCTGCTCCGCCCGACCGGCCACGACGCCTGGGAGGCCATCCCCCCGGAGCTCGCGTTGTCCTCGCTCGCCTCGAGCTACGAGGCCAGGGCGCTCTACCTCCGGGACGCCGCCGAGGACCTCACGAACGAGTACCACCGCATCCGCCTCGCCGCGGCGGAGCAGTCTCCCGGGCTCACCGTGCTGCGCAACACGGACGAACTCGCGGCCGCCGTCCAGGGCGTGACGGGCGCGGCGACGCAGGAGATCTGGGCCGCGCTCGACGACTCCCCGCGCGCCGCGCACCTGTTCGGCACCGACCTCGACCGGCACCGCCAACGCCTCCTCACGAGGGCCGGCACCCCGCTGCGACGCCGCACGACCCTCGACGGGCAGATGCTGCGCCATCCCCGCGCGGGCGAGGTCCTCCGTGCGCGGGCCGAGGCCGGGGAGGAGAACCGGTTCCTCGCCGACCTGCCGTTCTCGATCGTCGGGGCCGACGACCACAGCGCCGTCGTGGACCTCACCTCGTTCGACACCTCCGGCGCCGGGTCCATGCTCGTCCACGACCGCCGCCTCGTCCTCGCCCTGCGGCGGCTGTGCGAGACGTGGTGGCAGCTGGCGAGCCCGATGGCGTGGGACGCGATCGGAGAGGTCGACCGCGACAGCGCGTTCATCCTCTCGATGCTCGCCGCGGGCGCGACCGACGCGACGATGGCCGCCCAGACCGGCCTCTCCCAGCGCACGATCGAGCGCCGTGTGCGCGTCCTCATGACCCGTCTCGGCGCCTCCACACGCTTCCAAGCGGGTGTCCTCGCCACCAGGCGCGGGTGGATCTGACGACCCTCCACGTCGCACGGCGGGACGACACGAGCCGCCCGGCGACCGCGACGACGCCGCGGCCGGCACCGCCACGAACCCACCTGGCCCCGCACGCCTTCCGCGCAGACGCCCCTCGCCTCCCGGACGTGGATCCGATCACCCCGTCCGCCTCCGTCCCGAACCTCCCCCGGGCGTCCCCACGTCGTACAGCGATGGGAGCGTGCGCTCGCGCCGCCGGCTCACCGGCTCCGTGACCAGCATCCTCGCCGAACGGAGCCGCGACTCCGGGGCCGGCGACCCATCGATGTACGACGGACGGGTCGGGGCTCGTCCTCACCGAGCCGGGGGTCTGACACCGGGTGACATCGCGTGGGGGCGGAGAGCCGCCGGCCGGCGCCCACTAAAGTGGAGTGCTCGCGTCGCCGGTGGTGACGCGGACGCACCGGCGAGCGAATGGGCGGATCAGTGAGCGAAGGCGTCGTGACCGGCACCGACACGGGCGAGGGCAGGGATCGGGGGGACGAGCAGGCGGCCGACGTCCTCGCGCGCGAACTCGCGGTCGAGCAGGCGCACGTCGACCGTGTCCTCGCCGAACTGCGCAAGGCCGGCGAGCGCGCCGCGCTCGTCGAGGCCGAGGGCATGTCGCGGGGGCGCACCGACCGCACCGGCGACATCCGCGACGAGGAGATGTCCGGGCTGTTCGCCCGTGACGCCCTCGTCTTCCGCGCCGGCCTGCGCCGCCACGACCTCGAACGTCAGCACGAGGGGCTCGTGTTCGGACGGCTCGACATGGAGGACGCCCACGGCCGCGAGGTGCGGTACGTCGGCCGTCTCGGCGTGCGCGACGACGAGTACGAACCCCTCGTCATCGACTGGCGCGCCCCGGCCGCCTCGCCGTTCTACCGGGCGACGCCCGTGGACCCCCAGAACGTCCTGCGCCGTCGCGTGCTGCGTTCGCGGGGAGACCGGGTCATCGGGGCCGAGGACGACCTCATGGTCGCCGACGCCCCCGACGACCTCGTCGTCCTCGGCGAGGGCGCCCTCATGGCGGCGCTCGGCCGCAGCCGAAGCGCGCACATGCGCGACATCGTCGCGACCATCCAGGCGCATCAGGACGAGGCGATCCGCGCCCCCGCCCGGGGCGTCACCCAGATCACGGGGGGCCCCGGCACCGGCAAGACCGTCGTCGCCCTCCACCGCGCCGCCTACCTGCTCTACAGCGACCGTCGGCGGTTCGAGGGCGGCGGTGTGCTCGTCGCCGGCCCGTCCGCGGCGTACACCGCCTACATCGAACGGGTCCTGCCCTCCCTCGGCGAGGACTCCGTCTCGCTGCGCGCCCTCGGCGACGTCGTCGAAGCCTGCACGGCGCAGCGTCTCGACACCCCGGCCGCCGCGGCGCTCAAGGGCTCCCTCCGCATCCGGCGGGTGCTCGCGCGGGCCTCGCGCGACACGATCCCGGGGGCACCCGACGCGCTGCGGGCGATGGTGTCCGGGCGTCCCGTGCGCCTCGAAAGCCGCCGACTGGACCGCGTGCGGGCCCAGGTGCTGCGGCGCCACCACCGCAACGCCTCTCAGGAGGCGATGACCCTCGCGCTCGCCGCCGACGCGTGGTCGCAGGTCAGGCGCCCCGAGGATCGGGACGCCGACCGCGAGGAGTTCATCGCGACGTTCGTCGACCACCGCGACGTCGAGGCGTTCGTGCACGCGTGGTGGCGACCGGTGGACCCGCGTGAGGTGCTCCTCTGGCTCGCCGATGCCCGCCGCGCCCGCCGTTACGCCCGTGGGGTGTTCTCCCAGGACGAGGCCGACGTCCTCGCCGGATCGATGCGGGCGGCGCTCGACACCGGCACGTGGTCGGTCGCCGACGTGGCACTCGTCGACGACCTCGACGCCCGGCTCGGCGAGGTCAAGCAGGCCCCCGTCGAGCGTGGGTTCTTCGAGATCGAGGAACTCGACGAGCTCGAGGCCCAGCGTTCGCTGCGGATCGGCGTCCCCGAACGCGACGTGCCCGCGCACACCGCGCTCACGCCGACGCGGCGCGTCACGCACGGTGACGCCCGCGACCTGTTGCTCCGCGGCCACGTGGACCGGCCGAGCGAGTACGCCCACGTGCTCGTCGACGAGGCGCAGGACGTCTCGCCGATGCAGTGGCGCATGCTCGCCCGGCGGGGTCGGTGGGCGAGCTGGACCGTCGTCGGCGACCTCGCGCAGGCCTCCTGGGAGGACCTCGCCGAGGCTGCGACCGCCCGCGACGAGGCCTTCGGCACCGCGCCCCGGCGCGAGTTCCACATGGACACGAACTACCGCAATGCCCGTGAGGTGTTCGCCTACGCCGAGCGGGTGATCTCCGAGCACGTTCCCGACGCCGACATCCCCCGGGCCGTGCGGGAGACCGGCGTCGAGCCCGTCGACGTCACCGTCCCGGGGGCGGAGCTCGCCGCCACCGTCCGGGCGCATGTCGCCGACCTCGCCGAGGAGGTCGAGGGCAGCGTCGCGATCATCGCGCCCGCCCGTTGGGCCGAGCCGATGGCGCAGCTCGTCGCCGACGCCGAGGCCATCGCCCCGGGGCTGGGCGACCGCCTCGTGCTCGTCGACCCGCTGTCGAGCAAGGGCCTCGAGTACGACGCGACCCTCGTCGTCGATCCCGACGCCATCGTCGCCGAGTCACCCGGCGGTGTGCGCGTGCTCTACGTCGTCCTCACCCGCGCCGCTCACCGCATGCACGTCCTCCGCCCCACCTGACCCGGCCTCGGCCCACGGCGGGACGGTCAGGGGGTGAGGAGGGCGCGGACGCGGTCGGGACCGAGGGAGAGCAGCAGCGTGGGGATGCGAGGGCCCGTGTCGGAGCCGACGAGCAGCCGGTAGAGCAGCGCGAACAGCTCCCGCTGGGCGGTCTTGACCTCCGGGGGCAGCTTCTTCTCGGCCACGTCGAGCCCGCCCTGGATCTTGGGGATGCCGTAGACGAGGGACGTGAGTCCGCCGAGGGACCAGTCGTCGGTGAGTCGTGCCGCGAGCAGTTCCACCGCCTCGCGCTGCGCCGGCTCCAAGGAGGCGAGCAGCTCGGTGTCCGGCTCGGTGCGCACCTGTGTGCGATCCTCCTGCGGCATCTGCGTGAGAACCCACGTCTGCGCACAGTCGAGGCGGGGACGCAGCTGGTCCAGGCTCGTGAGCTCGACGTCGTCACCCACCATGCCCTGGACGATCCGCAGCGTCTGCTCGGGGTCGCCGCCGGTGATGTCGACGACCGAGGCGAGCGCGCGATACGGCACCGGGACCGGTGTCGAGGGCAGCTCACCCGCGGCCGTGCCGACGGCGCGAGCGTGCATCGCGAGGTCGCCCGGCTGGGCGGCCGGCGTCGTGACCTTGCGGCCGAGGGCGTCCCACTCGTCGTAGAGCCGCTGGATGTCGGCGTCGAACGCGACGGAGAACGACTGGTTGGGACGTCGACGCGTGTAGAGCCACCGGAGCACGGCGGGCTCCATGATCCGCATCGCGTCGGCCGGGGTGGGCACGCCACCGCGGGAGGAGCTCATCTTGGCCATGCCGGCGATGCCGACGAAGGCGTACATCGGGCCGATGGGCTGGTGGCCACCGAAGATCGGCCCGACGATCTGGCCCCCGACCTGGAAGGACGATCCCGGAGAACTGTGGTCCACGCCCGAGGGCTCGAAGTCGACGCCCTCGTAGGCCCACCGCATGGGCCAGTCGACCTTCCACACGAGCTTGCCGTGGAAGTCGCGGTCGAGGTGCATCGACTCGGTGACCTCCTCACCGTCGGGGCCCACGGCCACGTAGGTGAGTTCGGTCGTGTCGTCGTCGTAGGCGAGGACCCGGGTGGCGTCCGTACCGAAGGCCTTGCTGTACGGCTTGAACGGGAAGTACCCGGAGGCGCCGCCGCCGTCCTCCTCGCTCGCCGCGCCGCTCCCCTCGGCGGCGGCCTGCATGGCCTCGGTGTCGTCGGAGCCCTCGGCCCCCTCGGCCGCCGCCTCCGCCACCGCCGCATCGACGACGGCACCGGGCGCACCCGGCTCGGCGCTCTTCGTGCGGTACTGCCCGAGCACCGCGTCGATCTCGTGACGCGAGCGCATGGCGTGGAGCACCTGATCGCGGTAGGCGCCGGAGGTGTACTGCTCGGTCTGGCTGATGCCGCGGTACTCCACCCCCATGCGTGCGAGGGACTCCGCCATCGCGGCCTTGAAGTGCTCGGCCCAGTTGGGGTGGGCGGAGCCGCGGGGCGCCGGGACGCTCGTGAGCGGCTTGCCGATGTGGGCGCTCCACGACTCGTCGACACCCTCGACCCCGAACGGCACCTTGCGGAACCGGTCGTAGTCGTCCCAACTGATGACGTGCTCGACCGGGATGCCGCGGCGGGCGATCTCGTCGGCGACGAGGTGCGGGGTCATGACCTCGCGGAGGTTGCCGAGGTGGATCGGGCCCGACGGAGACAGCCCGGACGCGCACACGATCGTGCGCTGCGGGTCGCGACCGTGGGCCGTGGCGACGACCTCGTCGGCCATGCGCGCGACCCAGTCCACCTCGGGCTGCGACGCGCCCTTCCCACGCCCCCGGCGAGATCGCCGCGCCTCGGGCGGGGTGGGGTCGGCCGGTCCGGTGGTGTCGTTCATCGAGGTCCTCAGGGGGGTTCGGGCGTGCGGTCGCTCAGTCGGACAGGAGGCTGTGGCGCTGGATGATCTCGTCGCGGCCGGGGCCGACGCCGATGGCCGAGATGCGGGCCCCGATGCGCTGCTCGACGAACTCGATGTAGGCGCGGGCGTTCTCGGGCAGTTCCTCGAACGTGCGGCACCCGGAGATGTCGGTCTTCCAGCCCGGCAGCACCTCGTAGATCGGGGTGGCGTGGTGGAAGTCGCTCTGGCTCACCGGCATCTCGTCGTGGCGGACGCCGTTGATGTCGTAGGCGACGCACACGGGGATCTCGTCGAACGTGTCGAGGTTGTCGAGCTTGGTGACGACGAAGTCGGTGACGCCGTTGATGCGCTGGGCGTACCGCCCGATGACGACGTCGAGCCACCCGATGCGGCGCGGACGCCCCGTCGTCGTGCCGAACTCGCCGCCGATGACGCGGAGGCGGTCGCCGACCTCGTCGTGCAGTTCGGTGGGGAACGGCCCCTCGCCGACCCGCGTCGTGAACGCCTTGAGCACGGCGATGACCCGGTCGACCCGCGTGGGCGGCAGGCCCGCGCCCGTGCAGGCCCCCCCGGAGGTGGCGTTGGAGCTCGTGACGTAGGGGTAGGTGCCGTGGTCGACGTCGAGCAGAGTGGCCTGGCCGGCCTCGCACAGCACCGTCTTGCCCTCGTCGAGGGCGCGGCTGATCTCGAGGGAGGTGTCGGTGACCATCGGCGCGAGACGGTCGGCGTAGGAGAGCAGCTCGCTCACGACCTCGTCGACGTCGATCGCGCGACGGTTGTAGATCTTGGCGAGCACCTGGTTCTTGAACTCGAGCGCGGCCTCGACCTTCTGGCGCAGGATGGATTCGTCGTAGAGGTCCTGGACGCGGATGCCGACGCGGCTCATCTTGTCGGCGTAGGTGGGCCCGATGCCGCGACCCGTGGTGCCGATCTTGCGGTTGCCGAGGAAGCGCTCGTTGACCCGGTCGAGCACGGTGTTGTAGCTCGGGATGACGTGCGCGTTGGCGCTCACCTGCAACAGCGTGCAGTCGACACCGCGAGCGGTGAGGTCGTCGAGCTCCTGGAACAGCACCGAGAGGTCGATGACGACCCCGTTGCCGATGATCGGCGTGACCCCCGGGGTGAGGATGCCGCTCGGCAGGAGGTGCAGCGCGTACTTCTCCTGACCCACGACCACGGTGTGCCCGGCGTTGTTCCCGCCGTTGAACTTCACGACGTAGTCGATACGGTCGCCGAGGAGGTCGGTCGCCTTGCCCTTGCCCTCGTCACCCCACTGGGCTCCGACCAGCACGATCGCCGGCATCGTCGCCACCCTCTTCCGGATCTCACGGTGTTCTTTCGTGCGCGGTCGCCCGAGGCGCCCGCGCGGCACCCGATCCTCCGCCGGACGCCTCGCCGAGCCTACCGCCTCACGGCGACGGCCCTTCGAGGCGAGGACGCGACGCGGGGTGGCTCCGGGCGACGACGCCGTTCGCCGGGCATCATGGGCTTCGCGTCGATTTCGTTCAAGTGCGTCGGGATCCGGTCGATCGGAGACGGGAGGACCTGGCGCCAGCGCCGATCCACCGTGCCCGACCCCTCACACCCGGAGGAGCACCGATGACCGCTCGCCTCGCCCTGCCCGCCACCGCCACCGCCTTCCTGGCCTGCGTCGCCCTCGCGGGCTGCGGGAACGCGCAGGCGGGAACCTCCAGCGCCACGGCGACGTCGCCGACGGTGACGGCCGCCACCACCACCCCGCCGTCCCCCGAGGCGACGACGTCGACGTCGGACGAGGTCACCACGTCCCCGGACGTGTCGAGGACCAGCGAGCCCGAGACCACCGTGCTCACCCACAGCGCCACCCCGACCGCCACCCCCACGCGCTCGGCCTCGACCCCGGCGAAGAAGGCCGGCACGGTCAAGCAGCGCAGCATCGAGGACTACGGCGACGCGGCGATCGAGGCGTGGGCCGCCGGTGATCGCGCGACCCTCGCGAAGTACGTCTCGCCGAAGGCCCGGGCGGCGACCTCGTCGACGCTCGCGACCGAGCTCCTGCGCGTGGCCTGCGACGGAGACATGTGCAGCTACGCGAACGAGGACGGCAAGCGGGTCACGTTCACCTTCGACCGCGCCGCCGTCAAGGCCGGGCGCACGGGCGGCATCATCGGCATCAAGGTGGACTGATCTCACCCCCGGCGCGAACGCCGGTGGGAACACAAGCAGAGAAGCAGCCGGGTGGTCGCGATGGCGACCACCCGGCTGCGTCGTCGTCTGCGCCGTCGACCAGGGCCCCCGAGCCCCTCCCCGGGGCCTCGGGGAGCGGGGGCCGTCAGAGACCGAGCGCGTCGGCGGCCTCCGGGCTCGAATCACGGAGGAACTGCGCGCAGCGGGCACGTTCGTCCTCCTCACCGATGGCTCCGGCGGCGCGGGAGAGTGCGGCGACGCTGCGGAGGAATCCGCGGTTGGGCTCGTGCCGAAACGGCACCGGCCCCGCCCCCTTCCACCCCGCGCGGCGAAGCTGGTCGAGGCTGCGGTGGTACCCCGTGCGGGCATAGGCGTAGGCCTCGACGGTGAAGCCCGCCGCGAGGGCCGCCTCGGCGAGGGTCGCCCACGCGAGCGCGGACTGCGGGAACCGTCCCGCCGTGATCGCCGGGTCCGCGCCCGAGAGCAGCTCGGCCGCGGCCGGATCGACCTCGAGCAGGGTCTCCGGCGGCTCGAGCAGGTTCTGGTGACTCATTCTTCTCCCTCTCCTCGTCGTCCCTCCATGGTCACCGACCCCGTCCTCCGAAGACCACCCACCCCTCCCAGCGCGCCCTGCGCCGCGACACGACGCGGGTGTCGGCGGACGCCGGTCCCCAGGACGCCAGGACGCCGCTCACCATTGCCACGTGACTTTTTGGTCACCTATTGTCGCGGCATGGACGACGACCTGGTGTTCAAGGCGTTGGCCGACCGGACGCGGCGGCTGCTCCTCGACGCCCTCTTCGAGCAGGACGGGCGGAGCCAGAGCGACCTGGAGGCCGTCGTCGCGACGCACACCGACATGACGCGCTACGGCGTGGCCAAGCACCTGCGGCTCCTCGAGGACGCGGGGCTGATCGTCACTCGCCGACAGGGACGCACGAAGCTCCACCACCTCAACGCGGTCCCCATCCGGTTGATCCACGACCGCTGGATCGACAAGTACACCCGGCACCACGTCACGGCCCTCACCGAACTGAAACGTGCACTGGAGGATTCACCATGAGCAACGAGACCACGCCGCAGACGATGCACGACGGCACCGAACGTCAGGCGCCGGAGATCCAGGTCTTCCGCATCTACATCGAGGCCCCCGCGCAGCGCGTGTGGGACGCCATCACGACGGGCGAGTTCAGCACGAAGTACGGCTACGGAGGCATCGTCGAGTACGACCTCCGCGAGGGCGGCGACTACGTCAGCCACACCACCGAGGAGATGAAGAGGATGGGCATGGGTGACGTCGCCGTCACCGGTCGTGTCCTCGAGTCCGATCCGCCCTCCCGTCTCGTCCAGACCTGGGTCGCGGCCTGGCACCAGCAGGAGACGACCCTCACCTGGGAACTCGTCGAGCACGAGGGACCCCTCACCGCGCTGACCCTCACCCACGACTGCACGGGCGCCCAGAACACCGCCCGCGACGTCGAAGGCACCGGGGACGCGCGTCAGGGAGGAGGCGGGTGGCCCTGGATCCTCGCAGGCATGAAGACCTACCTCGAGACCGGGCACGCGATGCCCGGGTCCGGCATCTGACCCCGACGCCGCCTCACGACGGAACGGACCCGACCTCCCGCGAGGCACCCGGGCACACCCATGCCAGGGCCCCCGTCACCGATCGGTGACGGGGGCCCTGGTCGGCGCGGGCGGTCGGTGACCGCCGCGACTCACGTGCGCGGAACGCGACGGCTCACTTGTGCGTGCCGGCGCTGCGGAGGTCTTCGCACGCCTCGACCACGCGGGCAGCCATGCCGGCCTCGGCGGCCTTGCCCCACGCGCGGGGGTCGTACTGCTTCTTGTTGCCGACCTCGCCGTCGATCTTGAGCACACCGTCGTAGTTGCGGAGCATGTGCCCGGCGACCGGGCGGGTGAAGGCGTACTGGGTGTCGGTGTCGACGTTCATCTTGACGACGCCGTAGTCGACCGCGTCGGAGATCTCCTGCGGCAGGGAGCCGGAGCCACCGTGGAACACGAGGTCGAGCGGCTTGTCGCCGGCCTTGTCGCCGTACTTGGCGACGATCGCGTCCTGGCACTGCTTGAGGATCTCCGGGCGCAGCTTGACGTTGCCCGGCTTGTACACGCCGTGCACGTTGCCGAAGGTCAGCGCGGCCATGTAGCGGCCGTTCTCGCCGAGGCCGAGCGCCTCCACGGTGGCGATGGCGTCCTCGGGCGTCGTGTAGAGCTGCTCGTTGATCTCGTTGGCGACGCCGTCCTCCTCGCCACCGACGACGCCGATCTCGACCTCGAGGATGATGTCGGCGGCCTTCGCGAGCGCGAGGAGCTCCTGGGCGATCTTGAGGTTCTCGTCGAGCGGCACCGCGGAGCCGTCCCACATGTGCGACTGGAAGATCGGCAGACCCGTCTTCTTGACCTGCTCGGCGGAGGCCTGCAGCAGCGGGCGCACGAACCCGTCGAGCTTGTCCTTGGGGCAGTGGTCGGTGTGGAGCGCGATGTTGACGTCGTAGTTCTTCGCGACCTCCTGCGCGTAGGCGGCGAGCGCCAACGCACCGGTGACCATGTTCTTGATCGAGGGACCGGAGAGGTACTCCGACCCACCCGTGGAGACCTGGACGATGCCGTCGCTGCCGGCGTCGGCGAAGCCCTTGATCGCGGCGTTGAGCGTCTGGCTGGAGGACACGTTGATCGCCGGGTAGGCGAAGGATCCCGCCTTCGCCCGGTCCAGCATGTCGGCGTAGACCTCGGGAGTTGCGATGGGCACGGTTGCTCCTTGCTGTTCGTCGGCTCGTCCGCGCCCGATGCGCGGAGCAGGGCTGCTCTCCATCCTAGGTGGCCGGGCTCACGCCCGGGCCGGGAGACCGGGCGCCGATCACCAGCGCCGTCCGCAGCGGGTGAACACGTCCGGATCACCCGGGCACTACGGCCCTTTTCGGGCCGATCTCGTCCTCATAGCGTCGTCCCGGATCGGGGCGGGCACCTCGTCCCGAGAGGTGGGACCCGGCCCCGGTGAGAGAGGAGCACGTCATGGCCGACATGCAGGCCGCCGTCGCCACCGCCTTCGGAGCACCGCTCGAGGTCACCTCCGTCCCTGTGCCCGAACCGGGCCCGGCCAGGCATTGGTCCGCACACTCACCTCCGGGGTGTGCCACACCGACCTCCACGCCGTCTCCGGCGACTGGCCGGTCAAACCCACCCCGCCGTTCATCCCCGGCCACGAGGGGGTGGGACGCGTCGAGAAGCTCGGTGACGGCGTCGAGGGCCTTGCCGTGGGCGACCTGGTCGGCAACGCCTGGCTGTGGTCGGCCTGCGGTGTGTGCGAGTACTGCCGCACCGGCTGGGAGACCCTCTGCGAGCAGCAGCGCAACGGCGGCTACACGGTCGACGGGTCGTTCGGCCAGTACAGCTCGTCGACGCGACGTACGCCGCCCGCCTGCCCCAGGGCTGCGACCCGCTCGAGGTCGCACCGATCCTGTGCGCCGGCGTCACCGTCTACAAGGGCCTCAAGTGCACCGGCACCCGCCCCGGGCAGTGGGTGGCGATCTCCGGCATCGGGGGGCTCGGGCACATCGCCGTGCAGTACGCGGTCGCGATGGGCCTGCGGGTCGCTGCGGTCGACGTCGCGGAGGACAAGCTCGCCCTCGCGCGGGAACTCGGCGCCGAGGTCACGGTCGACGCCTCGACGCAGGATCCGATCGCCGCGATCCAGGAGCAGACCGGCGGCGTTCACGGCGTCCTCGTCACGGCCGTCACCCGTCGGCCTTCGGCCAGGCGATCGGGATGTCCCGCCGCGGCGGCACGATCGTGTTCAACGGCCTGCCTCCGGGGGACTTCCCCGCCCCGATCTTCGACATCGTGTTGCAGGGGCTGACGATCCGCGGATCGATCGTCGGCACCCGCCAGGACATGGTCGAGGCCGCCGACTTCTACGCCCAGGGCAAGATCCACCCGCGGGTGCACCGCCGCGAGCTCGCCGAGATCAACGACGTCTTCGACGAGATGCGCGCGGGCGGCATCGACGGCCGGGTCGTGCTGCAGTACTGAGCAGCCGTCCGCAGGACCGCGCGCGGTCCGCACCGCTCCACCCCGGGTGCCGGTCGCGAGCCGGAACGACGCGGGACATGCGGTGATCCTGGCACGCGGTGAACGCGACACGCGGCGAACGCCGCACGCGGGGAACGCCGCGCTCGATCAGCTCGGCGTGAGGTCGGCGCGGCACGGGTCACGCCTCAGCGGCAGGGAGGCAGGTCGGCGGTGGCACTGCGGTAGGCCGCCGACCAGGCCTCCTCGTCGACACGGTGGTCGGCGAGGACGCAACCGCGCCCGTTCCGCTTGACGAGGATGCCCTCCTGCGCCCAGTGCGGACGAGCGCCGCGGAGCAGCTCCGGGGTCAGGTCGCCGTACGCGTTCGTCACCCGCCACCACGTCACTCCATCGCCGTACTCCCGCAAGACGGCGCCGACCTGCCTCGGGCCGACGCCCACGAGCGCCCCGATCGCGCCGTAGGAGACGACCCGCCCGGGTGGGACGCACTCCACCGCCCTCAGGACGTGTTCGACGACGAGGTCGTTCACCGTGTCCCACCCATGAGTCCTCCCCCCTCCGGCCGACTCATCCCGGCGGGATCTCCGCGTGCCGACGCACCCAGGCGTGCATCGCGATCGCCGCCGCGGCCCCGGCGTTGATCGACCGGGTCGAGCCGAACTGGGTGATGTGGACGACGGCCTGCGCGGCGGCGAGTGCCTCGACGCTGAGCCCCGGCCCTTCCTGCCCGAACACGAGGACGCACCGCCGCGGGAGGTCGAAGGTCTCCAGCGGCACGCTGCCGGGGACGTTGTCCACGGCGATGACCGCGTAGTCCTGCGCGCGCGCCCACGCCAGGAGTCCCGCGACCTCGGCGTGGTGGTGTTCGTGCTGGTAGCGGTCGGTGACCATCGCCCCCCGCCGGTTCCATCGCCGACGCCCGACGATGTGGAACGCGCCGACGTTGAAGGCGTTGGCCGTGCGGATGATCGAGCCGATGTTGAAGTCGTGCTCCCAGTTCTCGACCGCGACGTGAAGAGCGTGCCGGCGGGTGTCGAGGTCGGCGACGATCGCGTCGTGCCGCCAGTAGCGGTACCGGTCCTCGACGTTGCGGGTGTCGCCCGCGGCGAGGAGATCGGGGTCGTACCGTGCGGCCACGTCGCCGCCGGGATCGCGCGGCCACGCCTCCGGCCCACCCGGCCACGGCCCGACACCGACGATGCGCGATTCCACGAGCGGTGAGTCTACGGACCCCGACCCCGCGCCACCGCCCTCCGGCGGGAGCAGCACCACGTGCGCGCCGCGTGCGGGTGCGCGAGTCGAGCCACCCACGATTTCGCCCAGGGGCCACTCAGGGACGCACCGCTACCCTGAAGACGTGATGCCTGCCCTCGGTCCCGACTGGATGGACCCCCAATACCTCCTCGACCAGTTCGGGACCCAGTTCTTCTGGGTCAGCGTCGCCATCGTCTTCATCGAGTGCGGTCTGCTGTTCCCGATCCTTCCCGGCGACTCGCTCCTGTTCTCCGTCGGCCTCTTCATCAAGCGCGGCGACGTCGCGATGGGGATCGCCCCGGCGTGCGTGATCCTCTCGATCGCCGCGTTCCTCGGCAACGTCGTCGGTTACGAGATCGGCCGCGCCATCGGCGAGCCCCTCTACCACCGGGACGGTCGGTTCCTCAAGAAGAAGTACTTCGACCAGACCATCGACTTCTTCGACAAGTACGGCAACAAGGCCCTGGTCATCGGGCGATTCGTCCCCATCGTGCGCACGTTCATCACGGTCGTCGCCGGCGTCGGCCGCATGGACCGCCGCCGGTTCTTCACGTGGAGCGGCGTCGGCGCCGTGCTGTGGGCGACGGGCATCACGCTTCTCGGTTACTTCCTCGGCGGGATCCAGTTCGTCCACGACAACCTCGAGGCCGCGATCCTGCTCATCGTGTTCGTCTCGGTCCTGCCGATGGTGTTCGAGTTCGTCGTCCACAAGCGCCGCAGCAAGGCGATCGTGCGCGAGGCGGTCGATGCCGTCGACGACGCCGTCGAGGCCCGCCGCCGCGAGCCCTGAGCGGGCTGTCGTCGGGCGTCGACCCGACTGCGGGTGGCGCATGATCTCCGGCGGCAGGACCTCCGGCCGCGTGCGATCGCCGTGATGCGCGCGAACCCGCGCCCGCGCTCCCCCCATGGGAGGAGCACGGGCGGAACGTGGTCTGGGGCCGGAGCCCCCCCTGCGGCCCCGACCTCATGCCGACGCACATGGCCCGCCCCACGAACACGCGGGGCGGGCCATGTCATGCCGGTCCGGGTGCGGCCGGGCCTCAGGCGAGGCCGAGGTCCGCGAGACCGTACGCCGCGCGGTAGGGGACGTCCGCCTCGGCCTGGATGCGTTCGGCGGCCCCGGAGGACCGATCGGCGATGACCGCGACGGCGACGACCTCGGCACCGGCCTCCCGGCACGCCTCGACCGCGGTGAGCGGGGATCCGCCGGTGGTCGAGGTGTCCTCCACGACGAGCACCCGGCGACCCGTGATCGACGGCCCCTCGATGCGTTGCTGCAGACCGTGAGCCTTCTCCGCCTTGCGGACGACGAAGGCGTCGAGACGCGCACCGTCGGCCGCAGCGGCGTGGAGCATGGCGGTGGCGACGGGGTCGGCGCCCATCGTGAGGCCCCCGACGGCGTCGAAGTCGAGGTCGGTCGTCAGCTCGCGCATGACCTTCCCGACGAGCGGGGCGGCCTCGCCGTCGAGGGTGATGCGGCGCAGGTCGACGTAGTAGTCGGCCTCCTTGCCGGAGGAGAGGGTGACCTTGCCGTGGACGACGGCCTTGTCCTTGATGAGCTCGAGCAGCTGGTCGCGTGCGGTCATGGGCTCAGACTAGGTCAGCACCCAGGGGAGGCGTCATCGCCCGTTTCGCTCGCGCGAGGGGCCCTCGGAACCCATCATCGCCGCGGACAGCCGCCTCACCGCCCCACGCGGCAGCACGCCTGTGATCATCTCGGCGCTGCGGTAGAACGCGCCCGGCGTGGAGATCACCTTGCCGGCGCGGACGTCGCGCAGGCAGTCGCGCACGAGGCGGTCGGAGTCGAGCCACATGAATCCGGGCACGTCCTCCATGCCGGCCCCCATACGGGAGTGGAACTCCGTGTGCGTGTAGCCCGGACACAGGGCCGTGATGCCGACGCCACTGCCGGCCAGGTCGATCGCGAGCGACTGGGTGAGCGTGGTGACGAACGACTTGCACGCGGAGTAGCTGCCCATGGTCACGTAGGAGGCGACCGAGGAGACGTTGACGATGTGCCCACGACCCCGCGCCCGCATCGCCCGTCCGGCGGCGTGGGTGAGGACGAGCACCGACTCGCAGAGCACGGCGAGCTGGCGCTGCTCGTCGGCGACGTCGGAGTTGAAGAACGACGTCTTGAGCCCGAAACCGGCGTTGTTGACGAGCAGGTCGACCGCGCGGTCGCCCTGCTCCCCCAGGCGCGCGGCGACGGCGTCGCGGCCCTCGTCGGTGGAGAGGTCGGCGGGCAGCACCTCGGTGGCCACGCCGTAGGAGGACTCCAGCTCGCGGGCGAGATCGTCGAGACGGGTGCGGTCGCGCGCGACGAGGACGACGTCGTGGCCCGTGCGGGCGAGTTCGCGGCAGAAGGACCGGCCGATCCCGGCGCTGGCCCCGGTGACGAGTGCGATGGTCATGCCGCGAGCCTAGGCCCGCCCGCTGACCACCCGCGCGCTGTCCGGACGACCCGGCGTGGCACGACGTTGCCCTCGCCCGTGATCGCGTCGGGGTCACCGTCGTCGCGGGGACGGGATCGATCGCGGTGCCCGGCGGGCGGGGTCAGCGCACCGTGAAGGTCGTCCGTACGGTGCCGGTGCCACCCGTCGTGATCTCGTAGGCGGGAATCCGACTGCCGGCACTGGGATAGTTCCACCCGGCCACGGGACGGGTGCGGCCGCGCGAGATGTCGACGACGGCGCCGTCGGTGACGAGACGCAGCGTACGCCCCGCATGATCGCGGAAGACGAGGTTCCGGGGGCGCCTGGTGACGAGACGCCACCCCGGGTCGAGGTGCCATGACTGCCGCAGCGCCGTCCGCCTCGGGTAGGTGTCGGAGACGGTGAGCGTCGCGCTCGGGTGATCGACCCGGACGTCGCGGGTGTGGGCGACGCCGTGTTCCCGGTCGAGGACCCGCCACGTGTGGGTTCGGCCCTTGGTCGAGGCGGACCGCACCGCGGCGGTCGCGCGAGGGTTGGCCCGCCCCCTCGTCGGCCACGCGACGTTGTGGGAGTGCGCCTGACGGGCGTAGGCGGCATAGGAGTTGCGCCAGTCGTAGCCGTAGTAGCCGGGTCCGACGAGCACCCGCGTGCCGCGGGCCGACCAGGTCACCCCGCCCTTGTCGGGATGCCCGTGCGCGAACCGGGCGGGTCCGTACCGCACCGTGTAGTACGTGGTCTTCGGGTCGGTCCACGACCATCTGCCCACGGCGATCCCGGCCTCGTTGTCGCGGAAGACGCCGGGCCTCTCCCTGCCGACCGGTTTCCATCCGGGGTTGCGGGGGGTGTCGCCGATCTGCACGAGATCACCGTCGGGTTCGGTGAGCCACCGACCGACGGCCATCGAGCGCTCCGTCTGCGCGAGGATCGCGCGCACGGCGGGGTCGGCGGAGGCGCCCTTCGCCATCCGTTCACCTGCCGACCGCCACATCATCGTGTTGACGAGGTGGTACCAGGCCGACTGCTCGTACGACGTCCCCGCCTTCGTGAACGCCATGCCGGCCTCGCGGCGCATGCGAGCCTCGGCCGCACGCACCCAATCCTCCCGTCCGACGATCTCACCGGCGGCGCGGATGTTGACGTTCGCCATGAGCCCGTGGTTGTGCACGGGATGGTTCGGCGGGCCGTAGTAGCGAGGCCCGAACAGGAGACGCACCTCGGTGGCCATCCGCGACGTGAGCCGCGGGTCCCCGGTGACGATCGAGAGACAGGTGAGGACGTGCAGGCGCCGCAGCGATGTGCCCTCGTCCCATCCGAGCGCGTTCGACCCACGATCGGGATGCTGGACGTAGAACTTGTCGGCCTGCGCGACGAGCGCGGCGAGCTGGGCGTCCTGGCGGTCGTCGAAGGCCCGCTTCGCCAGCGGCTTCATCCAGTCGAGGCCGTAGAAGCTCAGCTGCCACGTCGGGTCGGAGGAGGCGGGCCGTGACCAGGCGCTCGCCGGGATGCGCCCGACGGTGAACGGACGGGTGGGCGGCACTCTCACCGTCATCGGCTTCCCATTGCGGACGGGCTCGGAGGCCGGTGCACCGCATCGGGCGTCCGCCCACTGCCGCTGCGCGACGGAACGTTGGGGGGTCGTCCTGTCGGCGGCGACGCTGCTGACTGCGGGCGCGGCGAGGGGGAGGACGAGCGCGGCAGCGGCGGTGACGACGCTTGCGCTGACCGGTCCGAGGGGGCGGCGAGGGAAGGTGGGCATGACAGCTCCTGGCTCGGCGTCCCCTCTTGATCGGCCGCCGGCGCAGGAACTTGAGTAATTCGTTCATTCCCAACGCATTTCGAGGCACGTCGGAGGTGGCGACTAGGGTGGCTGCGTGCGTATCGCGACCTGGAACTGCAACTCCGTCCGCAGCCGAGCCGAGCGGGCCGTGGGCGTCCTGCAACGTCATGACCTCGACGTTCTCGCGCTGCAGGAGACCAAGTGCAAGGACGCCCAGTTCCCCCTGCAGGTGTTCGAGGACGCCGGATACGAGGTCGCCTTCCACGGTCTCAACCAGTGGAACGGTGTCGCGATCGTCAGCCGGGTCGGGTTGGCGGACGTGGAGATCGGCTTCGAGGGGATGCCGCGCTGGGGTGAGCCCGACGCGGTCGCCGAGGCCCGCGCGATCGGGGCGACGTGCGCCGGGGTGCGCATCTGGTCGCTGTACATCCCCAACGGCCGCAGCCTCGAGGATCGGCACTACGCCTACAAGCTCGACTGGCTCGCCTCCCTGCGCGACACCGCAGCCGGGTGGCTCGCCGCGGACCCCGCCGCTCAGGTATGCCTCATGGGCGACTGGAACGTCGCGCCGCGCGACGAGGACGTGTGGGATCCGGGGTTCTTCGTCGGGAAGACCCACGTGTCAGCCCCGGAGCGCGCCGCGTTCCAGGCCGTCGTCGACGCCGGATTCGCCGATGTCGTGCGACCCCACACCGAGGGACAGTTCACGTACTGGGACTACACGCAGCTCCGCTTTCCCAAGAAGCAGGGCATGCGCATCGACTTCGCCCTCGCCTCCCCCACCCTCGCCGCGCGTGTCGACGGCGCGGCCATCGACCGTGAGGAACGCAAGGGCAAGGGCGCGAGCGACCACGCCCCGGTCCTCGTCTCACTCTCGGACTGACCCCCTCCGCACCCCACGTCACCCCCAGCCGGACCGGATGATGTCATCGACGACGTCACCGGCCTCGGGGTGTGCGGGCTCGGGGTGCGCGGGCGGACGGTCGAGGGGGCGTCTAGAGTGGTGGGACGACGCGGGGTGCGCCCGAGGAGGCGCTGAGATCACACCCGTCGAACCTGCCTAGGTCGTGCTAGCGAAGGGACGTCGCATGAATGCCCCACCCCTGCCTCCCGCAGGGATCTCCCCCACCGACCTCGCGGACGCTCTCGCGCGGCTACGGGGCCAGTCTCCGCTCGTGCAGTCGCTGACGAACATCGTCGTCGCCCCGTGGACGGCGAACGTGCTCCTCGCAGCCGGGGCCGCGCCCGCGATGGTCGACAACCCCCACGAGGCGGGGATCTTCGCGCAGGTCGCGAGCGGTGTGCTCGTCAACACGGGCACCCCGTACGACGACACGACGCAGGCCATGAAGGCCGCCGTGGACGGATGCCGGGAGTCCGGGACGCCGTGGGTGCTCGACCCGGTCGCCGCGGGCGGTCTCCCGTGGCGCACGAAGACCGCGCGGGACCTCCTCACGCAACACCCGGCGACGATCATCCGCGGGAACGCGTCGGAGATCTCCGGGCTGCTCGGTGGTGGAGGTGGGCGCGGCGTCGATTCGGCCGACACCCCCGAGGCCGTTCTCGAGCAGGCCCGCACCCTCGCCGAGCAGCACGGATGCGTCGTCGCGGTCTCCGGCCCGGTCGACCACGTCACCGACGGCGCCGTGCTCACGCGCGTCCACAACGGCCACGAGCTCATGACGCGCGTCACCGGCGTGGGCTGTGCGCTCGGTGCGCTCATGGCCGCCTACGCGGCGGTGACGCGGCCCCTCACCGCGGCCACGGCCGCGACCGCGCACCTCACCGTGGCCGCCGACCGCGCCGCCACGGAGTGTCGTGGCCCCGGATCGTTCGCCGTCGCCCTCCTCGACCACCTCGCGCTCCTCACCCCTGACGACCTCGCGGAGGCGGTGCGTCTGTCGTGAGCCGCCCGGCCTGCGACCTCACCCTCTATCTCGTCACCGACACCGCGATGTGCGGCGGGCCCCACCGTGTCGCCGACGTCGCTCGGGCCGCCGTCGACGGGGGCGCGACCCTGGTCCAGGTGCGCGACCCACGGTGCGACGACACCGAGTTCGTCACGATGGCCCGCTCCGTCGTCGACGCGCTCGACGGAACGGGAGTCCCCGTCCTCCTCAACGACCGGGTCCACCTCGTCGAGGCGGCGGGCGCCGAGGGCGCGCATGTCGGGCAGACCGACCTCGATCCGGTCACCGCCCGGGACCTCCTCGGGCCGGACCGCCTCCTCGGGCTGTCGTGCCAGACCCTCGCCCACGTCGAGGCCGCGCACGCCCTGCCCACCGGGACGCTCGATCACCTCGGCCTCGGGCCGGTGTTCGACCAGACGACCAAACCCGATGCCGCCACGGCCTCGGGCCTCGCCGCGCTCGCCGACCTCGTCGCCGCGAGTCCATGGCCGTGCGTCGCGATCGGCGGCATCACGATCGACCGCATCGGGATGCTTGCCGCGACCGGGGTGGACGGCGCCGCCGTCGTCAGTGCGATCTGCGCCGCCCCCGACCCGCGCGAGGCCGCCGCCGCCCTGCTCACCCGCTGGAAGGACGCACGATGACCACACCCGCGACCACCCCACCCAAGGCCCTGTCCATCGCCGGTTCCGACCCCTCGGGCGGGGCTGGCATCCAGGCCGACCTCAAGGCGTTCAGCGCCCTGGGCGCCTACGGCATGTGTGTGATCACGGCGCTCACCGCGCAGTCGACGCGCGGGGTGGATGGGGTCCACCCGATTCCGGCGGCGTTCGTCACCGATCAGCTCAACACGCTCTACGACGACATCCGGCCCGATGCCGTCAAGATCGGGATGCTCGCCGACACGGAGGTCACCGCCGCCGTCCGCGCGTTCCTCGAGAGGCTGCGCGCCGACGAGGGCAGGGCCGAACTGCCGATCGTCCTCGACCCCGTGATGGTCGCGACGAGCGGCGACCGGCTGCTGTCCGACGACGCGGTCGACGCCGTGCGCGACCTCGTGCCGCTCGCGAGCCTCATCACGCCGAACCTTGCCGAGGCCGGCGTCCTCCTCGACCGCGATCCGGCGACCTCCGTCTCCGGGATGCACGAGCAGGCCCACCGACTGCGTGATCTCGGAGCGCGGCGGGTGTACCTCAAGGGTGGGCATCTCACCGACGACGCCATCGACGTCCTCCTCGACGGCGACGACGTCCAGGAACTCACCGCCACCCGGGTGGACACGCCGAACACCCACGGCACCGGATGCTCGTTGTCCTCCGCGCTCGCCGCGCTCCGCCCGCAACGCCCCGACTGGGGCACGACCGCCCACGACGCCAAGGCCTGGCTCACGGGCGCCCTCGAGCGCGCCGACGAGCTGCACGTCGGCCACGGTCACGGTCCCGTCCACCACTTCCACGCCCTCTGGAGCTGACATGTCCTTCTCGACCGACACCTGGGAGCGCTCGCTGCCGATCCGCCGGGCCATCGACGACCTCCCGTTCGTCCGCGGCCTCGCCGACGGCAGCCTCGACCGCGAGCGATTCGTCTACTACATGGCGCAGGACGCGCTCTACCTCGCCGACTACGGTCGGGTTCTCGCGACACTCGCCGGCCAGGCGACCGATCCCGACGAGCTGCTGTTCTGGGCGGAGGACGCCAAGACGACCCTCGTCGTCGAGCGAGAACTCCACGGCGCACACGTCGAGGACTTCGCCGCGTTCACCCGCTCGCCCACGTGCCTCGCGTACACGTCGTACCTGCAGTCGCTCACGACCCAGGGCTCCTACGCCGTCGCCGTCGCGGGCGTGCTGCCCTGCTTCTGGATCTACGCCGACGTGGGAGAGCACCTCCTCGAACAGGCGGCGCCGTTGGACAGGCACCCCTACGGTGACTGGATCGGCATGTACTCGGATCCGGCGTTCGCCGAATCGGTCGAGAAGGCCAAGGCCGTCGCCGACCGGTGCGCCGAGGAGGCCTCGGCCTCGACCGTCGAGCGGATGCACGTCGCCTACGAGACGGCCTCGAAGTTCGAGTGGATGTTCTGGGACGCGGCCTGGCGCACGGAGACCTGGCCGATCTGAGCGCCTCGCCGCAACCCCGGATGACGACGCTCCGATGGCTGTCAAGGGGTGGGGTGGCCAGGGACAGGCCGATCCGGAGGGACGAGGAGGGGGCCGCGGTGGGATGTCCCACCACGGCCCCCTTCGGTGCGATCGGCCGGCGGCGTCGCCTCAGTCCTCGATCTCGCCGGCGGCGTGACGCTGGAGGTAGCTCTTCGTCTCTCGGATGACGACGCCGGAGAGCAGGAGCACCCCGATGAGGTTGGGAATGGCCATGAGCCCGTTGAGCGTGTCGGCGATGTCCCACACGACCTTGAGGCTGCCGACGGATCCGGCGAGGACGGCCGCGACGAAGACGACGCGGTAGATCCAGATCGCGGTCTTGACCTGGGAGGTGCGCCGGAAGAGGAACTCCAGGCTCTTCTCGCCGTAGTAGGACCAGCCGAGGATCGTCGAGTAGGCGAACATCGCGAGGCCGACGGTGAGGGCCATGCCACCGGCCGTGCCGGGCAGCCCGTGGTTGAACGCGGCGATCGTCAGCGCGGGGCCCTCGTGCTCGGAGCGCCACACGCCGGTGGTGACGATGACGAGCGCGGTCATCGTGCAGATGACGATCGTGTCGACGAACACCTCGAAGATGCCCCAGAGGCCCTGTTCGACGGGCTCACGCGTGTTGGCGGCCGCGTGAGCGATCGGAGCCGAGCCGAGGCCGGCCTCGTTGGAGAACACGCCGCGGGCGATCCCCATCCGGATCGCGTTCGCGATGGTGTATCCGGCGGCGCCGCCGAGGGCGGAGGACGGGTTGAACGCGGCCTCGACGATGAGGACGAGGGAGGGGATGAGCTCGGAGGCGTTGAGGACGAGCAGCACGATCGACATGGCGATGAAGAAGACGGCCATGAACGGCACGAGCTTCTCGGTGACTCGGGCGATGCTCTTGATGCCGCCGAGGATGACGACCGCGGTGAGCACGACGAGAACGATCCCGGTGATGAGGCGGTCGACGCCGAAACTGGATTCGACCGCTCCGGCGATGGAGTTGGCCTGGGTCATGTTGCCGATGCCGAAGGTGGCGAGGGTCGCGAAGATCGCGAACAGGTAGGCCAGCCACGGCTGCTTGAGGCCGTTGGCGATGTAGTACATCGGTCCACCGACGTAGCGGCCCTCGGCGTTGACCTCGCGGTACTTGAGGGCGAGGACGATCTCGCCGTACTTCGTCATCATTCCGAAGAAGGCGCTGATCCACATCCAGAACACGGCTCCCGGCCCGCCGAGGCTGATGGCGGTGGCGACGCCCACGACGTTGCCGGTGCCGACGGTGCTGGCGAGAGCGGTGGAGACGGCCTGGAAGCCGCTGATGTTCTCGGAGTCGGCCTGACGACTGCGGCGGGTGAGGACGCGGCCGATGGTGTTTCGCATGGCGAAGCCGAATCGGCGCACCTGGAAGAAGCCCGTCCGCACCGAGAGGTACACACCCGTGCCCACGAGGACCACGAGCATGACCGGTCCCCACACGAACCCGTTGACGGCCTTGTTGGCGTCGAGGAAGCCCTCGAGGAAGTCCTGCATCCACCCGTCCCTTTGATCGTCGGCGCACACGACGGGTGGCCCGGCCTCGGAGCGGCACACGCGGGGCCACCGCCCAGGGGATTCTGTCAGCGCCACCGAGGCGAAGGGGCCTGACCCGCAGGTCGACCGGCCGACTGTGAGCGCTCTCACCGACATAGGAGTGCGCCCCGCCCGTCGATGGGACGGGCGGGGCGCACCGCCGGGAGACGGGGCGTCAGTCCTCGACGACCTCCGCGTCGACGATGTCCTCCTCGGCGTCGGCCGGGGCGGACTCGGAGGTCGGGACAGATTCCGCGCCGGTGAGGACGAGCTGGTCCTCGAGCAGGTCGACGTCGACCGTGACCCTCTGACCGTCGCGCACCTCCCCCGCGAGCAGCGCCTTGGCCAGCCGGTCCCCGATCTCCTTCTGCACGAGCCGGCGCAGCGGGCGGGCACCGTAGGCCGGGTCGTAGCCGGTCATCGAGAGCCACTCGCGGGCACCGTCGGTGACCTCGAGGGTGATGCGCCGGTCGCCGAGTCGACGACCCAGCGCGTCGACCTGCAGGTCGACGATGCGCGACAGCTCGTCGGTCGACAGCGGGTCGAAGATCACCGTCTCGTCGAGGCGGTTGAGGAACTCCGGTTTGAACGCGACCCGCACCGCCGCCATGACGGCCTCCCGCTTGGCCTCGGACGTGAGGGTCTCGTCGATGAGGAACTGGCTGCCGAGGTTGGAGGTCATCACGAGGATGACGTTGCGGAAGTCGACCGTGCGGCCCTGGCCGTCGGTGAGGCGACCGTCGTCGAGCACCTGCAGGAGGATGTCGAAGGTCTCGGGGTGGGCCTTCTCGACCTCGTCGAGGAGCACGACGGAGTACGGGCGTCGACGCACGGCCTCGGTGAGCTGGCCGCCCTCGTCGTAGCCGACGTAGCCGGGAGGCGCGCCGATGAGCCGAGCGACCGCGTGCCGCTCGCTGTACTCGCTCATGTCGATGCGCACCATGGCGCGCTCGTCGTCGAAGAGGAAGTCGGCGAGCGACTTGGCGAGTTCGGTCTTGCCGACGCCGGTGGGGCCGAGGAACAGGAAGCTGCCCGTCGGGCGGTCGGGGTCGGCGATCCCGGCCCGACTGCGCCGCACGGCGTCGCTCACCGCTCGCACCGCCTCACCCTGCCCGACGAGGCGCGCACCGAGGTACTCCTCCATGTGGAGCAGCTTCTCGGTCTCCCCCTCGAGCAGGCGCCCGGCGGGGATGCCCGTCCAGCTGGAGATGACGTCGGCGATGTCGTCGGCGCCGACCTCCTCCTTGACCATCGGGTCGGCCGCGACCGCCGCGTCCTCGGCCGCACTGGCGGCGTCGATCTCCTTCTCGAGCGCGGGGATCTCCCCGTAGAGGATCTTCGACGCCTCGGCGAAGTCGCCCTCGCGCTGGAGCCGCTCGGACGTGCTGCGCAGCTCGTCGAGACGGGCCTTGAGGTCACCGACGCGGTTGAGTCCGGCCTTCTCGGCCTCCCATCGTGCGGTGAGGGCGGCGAGTTCCTCCTGCCGGTCGGCGAGGTCGGCCTGGAGCCGGTCGAGGCGGTCGAGGGAGGCCTCGTCGGTCTCGCGGGAGAGGTGCAGCTCCTCCATCTTGAGCCGGTCGACCTGGCGACGGAGGACGTCGATCTCGACGGGGCTGGAGTCGATCTCCATGCGCAGCCGGGAGGCGGCCTCGTCGACGAGGTCGATGGCCTTGTCGGGGAGCTGGCGCGCCTGGATGTACCGGTCCGACATCGACGCGGCCGCGACGAGCGCCGAGTCGGCGATCGCGACCTTGTGGTGCGCCTCGTAACGCTCCTTGAGGCCGCGGAGGATCGCGATCGTGTCCTCGACGCTGGGCTCGCCGACGAACACCTGCTGGAACCGGCGCTCGAGCGCGGCGTCCTTCTCGATGTACTTGCGGTACTCGTCGAGGGTCGTCGCGCCGACGAGCCGCAGCTCACCGCGGGCGAGCAGGGGCTTGAGCATGTTGCCCGCGTCCATCGCGCCCTCACTGCCACCGCCGGCGCCCACCATCGTGTGCAGCTCGTCGATGAACGTGATGACCTTGCCCTCGGCCTGGCGGATCTCGGTGAGCACGGCCTTGAGCCGCTCCTCGAACTCGCCGCGGTACTTCGCGCCCGCGACCATCGCCGAGAGGTCGAGCGCGATGAGCCGCTTGTCACGCAGGGACTCGGGCACGTCGCCCGCGACGATGCGCTGGGCGAGACCCTCGACGACGGCGGTCTTGCCGACCCCGGGCTCGCCGATGAGCACGGGGTTGTTCTTCGTGCGCCGCGAGAGCACCTGGATGACGCGGCGGATCTCGGAGTCACGCCCGATGACCGGGTCGAGCTTGCCCTCGCGGGCGGCGAGGGTGAGGTCGGTGCCGTACTTCTGCAGGGCGTTGAACTGGTCCTCGGGGTCCTCCGAGGTGACCTTGCCCCCGCCGCGCATCTGCGGGACGAGCCGGTCGATGGCCTCGGCGTCGAGCCCGAACTCGCCCGTGCGGGCGAGCGCGAGGAGAAGGTGGTCGGTGGAGACGTAGGTGTCCCCCATCGCCTCCATGACCTGCCGCGCCTGCTCGAGCACGCTCTGCGCGCCACGGGACAGCGTCGGCGAGGTCACCGTGGAGCCGGAGACGGTGGGCAGCTGCGCGAGCTTGGCGTCGGCGGCGCGACGGGCGGCGAGCATCGAGCTGCCGGAGGCGTCGAGCAGCGGACCGGTGGTGGTGTCGGCCTGGTCGGTGAGGGCCTTGAGCAGGTGGGCCGCCTCGACGTGGGCGTGCCCGTCCGCGGCGGCGGTACGCACGGCCGTCGAGAAGGCGTCCTGCGCCTTCGTGGTGAGCTGAAGAGACATCCGGGCCCTCCTCATGGGCGTGAATCTGTCGTCATGATGTGTCGGTGGACCACAGTCCACGTGTCACCAGTCACAACGACCCTAAACCTGCGTCTATTCCACTCAACTTTGGCACAGACACGCGCCCTCTGTCAGCGGCGGATGCGGGCGCTCAGGACCATGGGACGCCGTGGATCGGCGCCGAGGGAGCCGTGTCCGCGGTCGAGCGACTCCTCGGCCTCGTCGTCGACCACCAGAGCGATTGCGTGGGTCTCGTCGCCGTGAGTCCGGCGCTGGGCCCGGTCGATGACGTGGGCAAGGTCGGCGACGGTGATGTCGATGGTGTCGGTCCGGCCGGCAGTGCAGGACTCGCCGCCGTGGAGGGAGACACGGGATCGCGGCTCATCCTCGATGACTGCCGTACGGGTGCCCGAGACGGATTCGTCGTGGGAACAGACCTCTCGGTCCGGCATCCCAGCATTCCCGACGGTTGACCGGCCGGATGGTCCCGGGTCCCGGCGAACCTGCCCCTCGACACCTCGACACGGGACCGCACCATCGGCGGCGCGGGCGAATATTCGGTGGTCGGGACCAGTGCCGTCCGTAGACTCACGGACATGCCCGCACCTGTCGGATTCGACTACTTCGAGCGCGGCGAGGACATCGTCATCACTCACAGCGGGAAGCCTGCCACGACCCTCCGAGGGGCCAGAGCAGCTGCCTTTCTCGAAGACGTCGAAAAGGACGACCCGCAGGAACTGATGGCGCGGCTCACGGGCAACTATCGACGCGGGAACGAGCGCCAGGCCCGAGACCACCCCCGCAATCGCGGGCGCTGATCGCCCGCCACCAGACGGCCGATCCTCGGCATGACCGGGCGCCGACGACACTCGACCGGGTCGACCCCGACGTGGTTGCGGCCGGGAACTCGGACACGAACGTGAGACACCGGCCCTTCGTGCACACGCCACGCGCCTGGTCATCCGCGCGCCCCGGTGACGAGACCCGCGGCGCCCACAGTTCCGCACGCCGGCACGACGACGACCACGGACCGAGACGAACACGGCCGATGCGCGATCCCCCGCCCTCGAAGGTGAGGACGGGGGATCGCGTGGATGTCGCGGCCGCGCCGCGGGCTGGGTGCGTCAGCGCCGGCCGGGGCCGTCCACCGGCGGGATGCGGTCGTCACGGCCGGCAGGCGAGCTGCCACCCTCGTACTCGGTGCCGTCGGCGGCGGGGCGACCGTCGCGCTCCTCGACGACGCCCTCGCGGTCGAGCCCGCCACGGCCGTGACCGTCACGACGCACGTCCTCGCGACGCACGTCCTCACGACGCGCCTCGTCATGACCGACGTCGACACGACGCACCTCCTCACGGCCGGCAGGGCGGGCCTGAGGGGGCGCGGTGGTCGCCGCCGGAGCAGGGGCGGGGGCAGGCGCGGGGGCCGTCGGACGGGCGGGCTCCTCACCCAGGCGACGACGGGTCTCGGCGAGGTCCTTCTCCTGGCGCTTCTGCGTCTTGCGCAGCTCGCGGCGCTCCTTGGACTCGCGCATCTTGCGCTTGCTCGCGGCGACCATGAGCCACAACCCGAACGCGATGAGCAGGAGGCCGACGATGCCGAGGATGACGAGGGTGAGTGTCTGGACGACGAGGCTGCTTCCGCCGATGTCGACGGCCATGCCGGAGGCGCCCTCGACCGTCGTCTGAGCAGTGCCGGCCGTGGCGACCCAGATGGCGAACGCGCCGGCTCCCAGGCCGAGAAGCACGAGGAGGAGACCGAAGACGACCATGGATGCGTCCTTTCGTCAGGGGCGCACACGTCTGGGGACGGGCACGCTCGTTCCTCGAAAGGGTAGCCAGTGGCGAGGCGCGGCGCCCCCCGAGACACCCGTCGGATCAGGTGCGGAACATTTGTTTCCAACCCCCTTGATCGATGTTCCATCGCCTCATAGCGTCGGTTGCGACCCCATCGTCGCCGTCCAAGGGAGCACCGCCGTGACCTCGCCCTCCACCCCGCACATCGACCCCAAGGGCGCCCCGATCGCCGACGTCGTGCTCATGCCCGGCGACCCCCTCCGCGCCAAGTTCATCGCCGAGACGTACCTCGAGGACGCGGTCTGCTTCAACCAGGTCCGCAACATGCTCGGCTTCACGGGCACCTACCGGGGGCGTGAGGTCTCCGTGATGGGTAGCGGCATGGGCATCCCCTCGATCTCCCTCTACAGCCACGAGCTCATCCACACCTTCGGCGTGAAGACCCTCGTCCGAGTCGGATCGTGCGGCGGGATGCAGGAGGGCGTCGGGCTCTACGACATCGTCATCGGCCAGTCCGCCTCGACCGACAGCAACTACCTCTCCCAGTTCGGCGTCCCCGGCACGTACGCCCCCACGGGCTCCTACCGGCTCATCGAGCGCGCCGTCGCCGCCGCCCGAGACGGCGGGCACCGGGTCCACGTGGGCAACGTGCTCTCGAGCGACATCTTCTACAACGCCGACGAGTCGGCGCTCCAGCGGTGGATGCGGATGGGCGTCCTCGCGGTCGAGATGGAGTCGGCCGGTCTGTACGCCAACGCGGCCGCCGCCGGCGTCGAGGCGCTCGGTGTCTTCACCGTCAGCGACGACCTCGTCACCGGCACCCACACGACGCCGGAGGAACGCCAGACCGCGTTCACCGCGATGATGGAGGTCGCCCTCGCGACGGTGACCGCATGAGCACCCCCGCCGACCACCCCGCCTCCTCCGACGCCTCCACCCGGGTGCTCAGCGGCCCGAACCCCAAGCGGGCCGTCCCCGTCATCCTGTTCCTCTTCGTCTTCTCCCTCGTCATCGACAACGGATTCAAGTTCGTCTCCAAGTCGATCGGCGACGACCTCGGCCTGTCCGCCTCCACCGTGAGCCTGCAGGCGACCCTCGCCGGCGTCATCGTCGGCATCGGGGCGGTCGTCTACGCCGCGCTCGCCGACAGCGTGAGCATCCGCAAGCTGCTCATCGTCGCGGTGGGGCTCATCTGCGCCGGATCGCTCATCGGGTTCGCGTTCCGCACGTCGTTCCCGGGGATCCTCGCCGGCCGCGTCGTCCAGACCACCGGCCTCGCCGCCGCGGAGACGCTCTACGTCATCTACGTGACGAAGTACCTGCCGCGCGCGGATCAGAAGACCTACCTGGGATTCAGCACGGCGGCGTTCCAGTCGTCCCTGCTCATCGGGGCTCTGGCCAGCGGGTTCATCGCGACCTACGTGCACTGGACGATGTTCTTCCTCGTGCCCCTCGTCTGCCTCCTCGCGCTCCCGAGCGTGCTGCGCACGGTGCCCAAGCACGAGGTGACCGCGAACCGCGTCGACGCCCTGGGGCTGTTCCTCGTCGCGGTCGTCGCGACCGGCGTGATGATGTTCCTCCAGGAGTTCTCGTGGTGGTGGATGCTGCCCGTCGCCGCCGCGGCCGGACTGTTCGTCTGGCACGTGCGCCGCGACGACGGCGCCATCGTCGACCGATCGTTCTTCGCCGAGCCGCGCTACCCGAGCATGCTCGCCGTCGTCTTCATCCTCTACTCGGCGCAGCTCGCCTACCTGTTCATGCTTCCGTTCCTCGTCGGCGACCTGTACGGGTTGCCGGAGAGCACCGCCTCCCTGCTGCTCGTCCCCGGCTACCTGTGCGCCGTGCTCGTGGGCGTGGCGTCGGGTCGGATCGCGCGCCGCCTGGACTCAGCCCCGGCGATCACCCTCGCCATCGGGATGATCGTGGTCGCCCTCGCCGGCCCCGCGATCGCACCGGAGGCGGGCACGTGGATCTTCATCGTGTCGATCACGCTGTTCGGCTCGGGTTTCGCCCTGCTGTACGCGCCCCTCGTGTCGACGGCGATCCGGGACATCCCGCCCGAGCGTTCCGGCGTCGCGATCGGGTTCTACAACCTCACGATCAACATCGCCATCCCGCTCGGCATCGCGGCCACCGCGGCGCTGCTCGACGTCGATCCCCGCTTCATGACGTGGGCGAGCACCGCGACCACGCCGGCCGGGATGCGCTACGCGACGATCCTGTGGGTCATCGCCCTCGTCGCCCTGCTCGCTCTGCTCGTCCACCGCGTCGCCCACGTCGCCCTCACCCGCCGCGACGCCGCGCTCGGTCGCGTCGACGACCCCGCGGAGATCGCCCACACCTGACGGCCCCGCGCGCGAGGCCCCGATGAGGGACCTGCACCTGACGCCGCCGCGGTGACGTCTTCGAGCGTGGGCTCAGGCGGCCCTGGCGTCGGGGGCGACGAGGCGCGGAAGGACGGCGTCGAAGAGACGCGCGAACTCCACGGAGCCGAGGATCCTGCCCTTGGGCCGGGCGCTCTCCTGGAGCTGGTAGGCCCAGTTGCCGGCGCGCTCGCGCTGGAGCGGCGTGCCGTGGTGACCGTCGCTGGAGAACCCGCAGTCGCCGATCGAGTAGAAGACGCGGAGGAACTGGGTCACGCGCTTGATCTGCATGCTCATCCCCCGCGGGTGGGAGAGGAAGTACGCGGCCGAGGCGTCGGCGTGGAGTTCGGTGCGGCGGGTCGCCTCGGGGCTCGGGTGGTCGTCGTGCATGCGGAGCTCGAACTGCACGTGATGGCCGAACTCGTGCGCGAGGATCGCCTGCGGGGCCACATCGCCGTACCCCATCTCGCGGTAGGCGCGCAGGATGCCGTCGCCCATGACGATGCGGTCGCCGACGACGCCGACGCCCTCGATCGGCTCGCCGTAGGTGGTGAACGCGAAGGCGTTGAGCGTGAACATCGGGTGGTTGCCGTACTCGAACTTCGGCTGTGCGATGTACTGCGCGAGGATCGCGGCCAGCTCGTCGGCCTGGGCCTTGGGCAGCTCGTACGCGATCTGATACATGCGGGAGGTGCGGGCGGTGTCGCGGAGCATGTCGCCGTGCATCGCCATGAGCTGAATGTCGTCGCTCTTGATGTCCCAGAACTTCTCGAGCTTGCGCATCGTCTTGGTCATGACCTGGGCGTCCGCGCGCAGGGCGTAGGCGGGGTCGTTCTCCGAGCCGTCGACGAGGGCGTCGTAGGTGGGCAGGTCGAACGCGCCGAGGTTGTCGAGGATCGTGAAGTCGTCGGCCGTCCAGTTCGCGGTCGATCGCTTCTGCCACGCGGCGAACTCCGTCGGACCGCACTGGTACTGGGTGCCGTCGATGCTGCTCGGCTCGCTGATGAGGCGGTCCAACGCCCGCTTCGTGGCGGTGTCGCCCTTGGGCATGAGGGCGGCGATGCGCGCCTTGAGGGCGGCGGGGTCGGGGTTCGCCGTGGCGACGGTGGTCGCCGACGAGGCCGCGTACACCGGGGACAGGGTGGCGATCCCGGGCGCGGTGAGGAGCGCGGCGCTCAGGGCGACCGCGGTGACAGGACGGAGGTGACGCATCAGCTGGTTCCTCTCGGAGGGGTCGGCACGCCGTCGCGTGCTCCGGAGCATCGTGCCCCCGGCAGGGCCTGTCGGGGAGGAAACGCGCCGGTGCTTCGTCGACGGGCCGGCATCCCGACGACGGAGGTCCCGCCGCACGCCCGGGTGGACGGGCCGTAGCGTGGGTCCCAGCGAGAGCTCACCGACGCACACAGGAGCCAGGATGACGACGCCCGACGAGCAGGTCCGCGACACCCACGACGGCGATCAGGAGTTCGCCACCGAGGAGAACCGCCCGGCTCAGCAGCGCGCGGCGGCGGCCGACACCGGCACCGACGTCGGGGGCCCGGATCACCGGCCCTCCCACGAGATCCCGACTCCGGCCGAGGCCTCGGCCGACATCGGCGTCGTCGGCATGGCGGTCATGGGGAGCAACCTCGCCCGCAACCTCGCCCGGCACGGGTACGCGGTGGGCCTGTACGACCACTGGCCCGACCGCACCGAGACGATGATGCGCGACCACGGGTCCGAGGGCGCGTTCGTCCCCGCGGGCGACGTGGAGGACTTCGTCCGGAGCCTGTCGCGACCGCGGTCCATCATCCTGCTCGTCAAGGCCGGTGAGGTCACCGACCAGGTCATCGACACCCTCACCCCGCTGCTGGACGAGGGCGACGTCCTCGTCGACGGTGGCAACTCCTTCTTCCAGGACACGCGGCGCCGTGAGGCCGCCCTCCGCGAACGCGGCATCCACTTCGTCGGGGCCGGGGTCTCCGGCGGTGAGGTCGGCGCGCTGGAGGGGCCGTCGATCATGCCCGGCGGGCCGGCCGAGAGCTACGAGATCGTCGGCCCGATGCTCGAGGCGATCTCGGCGCACGTCGACGGCGAGCCCTGCTGCACGCACATCGGCCCGGACGGGTCGGGTCACTTCGTCAAGATGGTCCACAACGGGATCGAGTACGCCGACATGCAGTTCATCGGCGAGGCGTACGAGATGCTCCGCGCCGCGGGATTCTCGCTCGAGGAGATCGCCCAGGTCTTCGAGACCTGGGACAGCGGCGACCTCGACTCCTACCTCATCGGCATCACCTCCGAGGTCCTCCGTGCGGTCGATCGCAAGACCGGCGCCCCCCTCATCGACGTCATCGTCGACGCTGCCGGCATGAAGGGCACCGGAACGTGGGCCGTCCAGAACGCCCTGGAGCTCGCGACGCCGTTGAACGCGATCGCCGAGGCCGTGTTCGCCCGTGCGACGTCCGCGCACGACGAGCTCCGCGCCCACGCGCAGCAGGCCCTCACCGGGCCCGACGCCACCCTGTCGGTGGAGGACCGCGAGGCGTTCGTCGACGACCTGCGCGCCGCGCTGTGGTCGGCGAAGGTCGTCGGCTACGCCCAGGGCCTCGACGAGATCCGCATGGCGGGCCAGGAGTACGGCTGGGACGTCGACATGGCCGAGCTCGCGAAGATCTGGCGGGACGGCTGCATCATCCGGGCGAAGATCCTCGACCGCATCCGCGACGAGTACGCCGCCCACGACCTCGTCACCCTCCTCGAGGCCCCCTCGATCGCCGAAGGCCTCGCCGCCGCACAGGGCGGGTGGCGCCGCTCGGTCGCCCGCGCCGTCGAGGCCGGGGTGCCCGTGCCGGGATTCGCCGGGGCGCTCGCCTACTACGACATGGCCCGGGCGCCGCGCGTCAACGCGGCCCTCACCCAGATCCTCCGCGACTACTTCGGCTCCCACACCTACCGCCGCACCGATGCCGAGGGCAGCTTCCACACGCTCTGGTCCGGCGACGGCAGCGAGGTCGCCGTCGGCTGACGGCGCGCGTCGCCGGGAGGTCGTCGCACGCCCCGAGAGGACCGGGGTCGCGGGGCGCTCTCACGGTGGGCGCGCCCGGTCATCGTGGACGGACCCACGACCTCCTCGGGCGCGGCGGGCGACCGGAGGTCGCCGGGCGGCATCCCGGCGTCACCCGGGCGGTATCCGGGCGTCATGGCGGTCGATGAGGTCGACATGATCGACCACGGCATCGGGGATCGGGCGGTGCTGGTAGACCTGTGACCATGGCGAAAACGGTGTGGGTGGCGAGTGCGCTCCTTTACGCGGGCGTCGTCGTGTGGGCGGGATTCGTGCTGCCGCCCGACGGGGTCGCGTCGCATGTGGGCTTGGACGGCACGGTGAACGGCTGGGGCACCCGAGCGGGCTTCCTCGGCGTGAACGCCTGGCTCGCCCTCCTCCTGCTGGTCGTCATGCCGATCGTGGTCAAGGCGGCGATCCGGCCGCCCGCGACCTTTCTCAACATGCCGAACAGGGACTACTGGCTCGCCCCTGAACGGAGAGACGCCACGGTCGCGCTCGTCTCCCGCCACCTGTCGCTCCTGCTCGCCGCCACCAACCTCCTCGTCGCCGCGGGGATGTACGACCTCGTCACGCTCACCCTGCGCGGGCGCGAGGCCATCGGCTCGTGGCCGTTCTTCGTGTACATCGTCGGCGCCCTCGTGTGGGCGGTCTGGTTCTCCCGCCGCTTCCGCCTGCCGGAGGGGGAATGAGCGCCGCCGGCGGGACACCGTCCCCCTCCGGGGCGGCGTTCGAGGGGTACCTGCCGGGCAGCCCGGAGTACCGCCGTATCACGGTCTCGCTGTTCCTCGCCGGGGTCGTGACGTTCGCGCTGCTCTACAGCACCCAACCGATCCTCCCGTTGCTGTCCGAGGAGTTCGGCCTCGACGCCGGCACCGCCGCGTTGTCGGTGTCGGTCGCGACGGCCGGGCTCGGGCTCGCGCTGCTCGTCGCGGGCCCGATGTCGGAGGTCCGAGGCCGCACGCCGCTCATGCACGCGTCGCTGTTCGCGGCGTCCTCGATCGCCCTCGCCGGGGCCCTCGCGCCGGGCTGGAACGTGCTGCTCGCGCTGCGGCTCGTCGAGGGTGTCGTTCTCGCCGGGCTCCCCGCCGTCGCGATGGCCTACCTCGCCGAGGAGGTCCACCCGTCCGCGACCGCTCGCGCCGCCGGCCTCTACATCGGCGGGACGGCGATGGGCGGGATGTCGGGGCGGCTCGTCACCGGAGCGATCGCCGAGGTCACCGGGTGGCGCACGGCGCTGCTCGGCGTCGGTCTCGTGAGCCTCGCGTGCGCCGTAGCCGTGCGCGTCCTCCTCCCCCGCAGCCGGGGGTTCACCCCGGCGCCCGCGAGCGCCGCTCATCTCCTCGCGGCCGCGCGGGTCATCCTCCGCGACCCCGCGTTCCTCTGCCTGTTCGGCATCGGCGGCACGGCGATGGGGGCGTTCGTCGGGGTGTTCAACGCGACGAGTTACCGGCTCATGGCCCCGCCGTACGGGTACTCGGTCGGCGTCGTGGGACTCGTCTTCCTCACCTACGCCGTGGGCTCGGTGAGTTCGACCTACGCCGGTCGGGCTGCCGCGCGGTTCGGCCAGCGCACCGTCGCGCCGGTGTGCGCGCTCATCACCCTCGTCGGCCTGCTCGGCACGTGGTTCACCCCGATCCTGCTCGTCGCGGTGGCCCTCACCGTCATGACCGGCGGCTTCTTCGCCCTGCACGGTGTGGCGAGCGGCTGGGTGGCGGCGCGGGCGGCGCGTGGGAGCGCGGCCAAGGGACAGGCGTCCTCGGGGTACCTCTTCACCTACTACGCGGGATCGTCGGTGTTCGGCGCGATGGCCGGTCACGCGTGGGAGTCCGGCGGGTGGGACTCCGTCGTCCTCCTGTGCGCCGGGCTCTTCGGGCTCGCCTTCCTCCTCACCCTCGTGCTGCGCCGCATCCCCGCCCTGCCCCACCCCTCCCCCTGAGTCCCCTGTGACGGAGGGGGCATGAGCGATGACGTCATCCGCGGTCTGGGAGACGCGGTCGCTCGCGGGCCGTCCGGGCTGGGGCCGGGCGCACGCCGTGGGCGGGCCCCAGCCATGCCCGGCACTGCGTGACGGCACGACGGCCCTCCTCGCCCGCGGCGAGCTGGGGGAACTCGGTTGCGCCCTGCCCACGCCGTGGCCCAGGGTGAGGAGTCCGGTCACGGGGGCCGGCGCCCGCACGGCGGGCCGATCGGGTAAGGGAGTCGCCATGCGCGGCAGTGGTTTCGGGTGGTTCGCAGCGACGCCGACGACGGTGCCGGGGGCACCGTCGTCATCGACGGACACGGGTGACATGGGCGGCGGGACGACGACCGTCACCGTCGCGCCCGGCTTGGACGAGAACCGGCCGCCGGAACTCGCGGACCTCGGGCGTCTTGCCCGTCGAGGGGTACGCAGTGCGGTCAAGGTCGCGCGCCTCGAGGACCGGCCGGTGCCGAGCGCGGCGATCCGCGAGCACCTCGGCGCCGCCGAGACGAGCGACGTCGTCGCCGAGACGTGGGCGTCCTACGAGATGGTCAACGTGCAGACCGCCGTCGACGCCTGGCTCGCCCGGCCCGGCTGCACCCACCGCGTCCACGGCGTCCACGGGTACGACGAGGCCGTGCGACTCGCGGGCCTGCTCGAGCCCCGCGATGCCGACCAGGCGCGCCTCGGAGCCGTTCAGCGCACGAACCGTTCCTCCGGGCCCGACGGCGCGACCCTGCCCTGCGTCGACCGGGCGTTGTACCTCGTCGAGGACGAGCAGGGCCGGTACGTGGTCTTCGTCCGCAGCGCGACGCCGCAGTACGGGATCACGCGGGCCTCCGTCGAGGTCACGGCCGACGACGCCGCGGCGGCGCGACGCGTCGTCGCCCGCATCAAGGCGCTGTCCTCCGAACTGAACGTGTTCCGCGGCCAGGTCCTCTCCTTCGGCGGCGACATGTTCGACGGCGGGGACTCCGTCCTCGCCTTCCACCGGCGCCCGGAGATGACGCGGGCCGACCTCATCCTCGACGACGCCGTGCTCGAGGCCGTCGAACGGCAGGTCGTCGGCGTCGCGCGCCACCGCGAGGCACTCCTCGCGGCGGGTCAACACCTCAAGCGCGGGCTGCTCCTCTACGGTCCGCCCGGTGTCGGCAAGACGCACACGATCAGGTACCTCGTCAGCACCCTCACCGACGTCACCGTCCTCGAGGTGAGCGGCAGCGCCCTGCACCTCATCTCCGAGGCGTGTTCCGCGGCCCGCTCGCTCGCGCCGTCGCTCGTCGTCATCGAGGACGTCGACCTCATCGCCGAGGACCGCGGCATGCACCCCGGGCAGCACCCGCTGCTCTTCCAGCTCCTCAACGAGATGGACGGGATCGCCGGTGACGTCGACGTCGCGTTCGTCCTCACGACGAACCGGGCCGACCTGCTCGAACCCGCCCTCGCCGCCCGGCCCGGCCGCATCGACGAGGCCGTCGCCATCGACCTGCCCGACCTCGACGCGCGTCGGCGCCTGTTCGACCTCTACCGCCGGTCGCTCGTGCTCGAGGCGTCCGATGCGCGCATCGACGCCGCGCTCGCCCGGGCGGCCGGGGTCACGGCCTCGTTCCTCAAGGAACTGCTGCGGCGCACCGCTCTCGTCGCGGCCGAGCGGGCCGACCGTCTCGGCGGCGGAGGGCACGACGCGACATCGGTCGCGGGGCCTCCGATCGCGACGGCGGAGGATCTCGACGCCGCGGTCGACGGTCTCCTCGACACCCGCAGCCGCATGACGCGGATCCTCCTGGGCAGCGGCGACCCGGGAACGGTGACGGCCGCGTTCGACGGGACCGACGACGTGCCGGTGGGTGGCGTGTTCGGCGACGGCCCCGCTGGCGTCTCCTCCGACGAGGGGGCAGGGTGGGAATCATGAGCGACGACAAGAAGATCACCGTCAGCCGCACGATCGACGCCTCCCCGCAGGAGGTGTGGGCCGTCATCTCCAACCCCGCACGACACCGCGAGATCGACGGCTCCGGCCAGATCGTGTCCGACGAGAAGACCGACCGCATCACCGCGAACGGGCAGGTCTTCACGATGAACATGAACGCCCCCCACATGGGTGGGGACTACCAGACCGACAACCATGTCACCGGGTACGACGAGAGCCGGCTCCTCGCCTGGCAGACCGCGCCCGCCGGCACCGAGCCCAAGGGCTGGGAGTGGCTCTATCAGCTCACCCCCGAGGGACCGAACTCCACGCAGGTGCAGCTCACCTACGACTGGAGCAAGGTCACCGACAAGGAGCTGCTCAAGAAGGTGAGGTTCCCGCTCATCCAGGAGGACGCCCTCGAGGACACCCTGTCGCGTCTCGCCTCCGCGGTCTCGGGGAGCTGAGACACGACACACACCAGGTGCCCTCCCGATCCCCCGATCGGGAGGGCACCTGGCGTCGATGATGAACGCATGCGCACCGTGACCGGCCTCGTCCTCGGCGGCCTCGGGGCGGTCGCCCTCGCCCTGTCCTCCACCGCGATGGCGGAGCCTGCCCCGCTCGAGGTGGCGGCCGCCACCCGTACCCTGCACGCCGTTCACCAGGCGCGCGCCTCCGCCTACGCACTCGGGATGACGACCGCGACGGTGCCGGGGGGTCTCACCGCGACGATGACCGAGGAGGTCTCCCGGCAACAGACGGCGATCCACGAGGCGGCCACGCGACTCACCACGGATCGCTACGAGGCCGTCATCGCCTCGGTCGACCCCGCAGACCCCTCGTGCGCCGGGTCGACCTGCGAGGTCGACGACCGGGTGATCACGGAGTTCGTCCGTCCGGCCTCCGAGGTCGCCGCCGGCGCCCCCCAGACCATGGGGATGGGCGAGAACCGGCGCGCCGAGTTCGTCCACGACGCCGACGGGGCCTGGCTCCTCTCCGGCGACCGCTCGACCGAACCGCCCGGCGGCATCTCCGACCCCTACGCCGATGCCATCCGGGGGTCGTGAGAGACGCGGCCGCGTCGAGAAGGCCCGTCGGGAACCGGTCGTGAGTCGTGCCGGCCGGTGTGATGACAGCCGGTGACTAGATGACTTCCGGTGACTGGATGACTTCCGGTGACTAGATGACGCCCTGAGAGAGCATCGCGTCGGCGACCTGCGTGAACCCGGCGATGTTGGCGCCCGCGATGACGTCGCCGGGCATGCCGTACTCCTCGGCCGTCATCATGCAGCTGCCGTAGATGCCCTGCATGATGTCGCGCAGTCGGGCGTCGGTGGTCTCGAAGCTCCACGAGTCGCGTGACGCGTTCTGCTGCATCTCCAAGGCCGAGGTCGCGACGCCGCCCGCGTTCGCGGCCTTGCCCGGCGCGAACTGCACGCCCGCCTCACGCAGTGCACGGGTGCCGGCCTGCGTCGTCGGCATGTTCGCGCCCTCGGCGACGATGCGGACGCCGTTCTTCACGAGGGTCGCGGCGTGGGTCTCGTCGAGTTCGTTCTGCGTCGCGCACGGCAGGGCGATGTCGCACGGCACGTCCCAGATCGTGCCGCCCTCGAGGTAGCGGGCCTCGCGGCCCTCGGCGTACTCGGAGATGCGCCCGCGACGGATCTCCTTGAGGTCCTTCATCACCTCGAGGTCCATGCCGTTCTCGTCGACGACGTAGCCACCGGAGTCCGACATCGCGACGACCGTGCCGGCGAGCTGGGCCACCTTCTCGGCGGCGTAGATCGCGACGTTGCCCGAGCCGGAGATGACGACCTTCTTGCCCTCGAACGAGGTCTGCTGCGCGCGCAACATCTCGTCGACGAAGTAGACGAGGCCGTAGCCGGTGGCCTCGGTGCGCACCTGCGATCCGCCCCAGCTCAGGCCCTTGCCGGTGAGGACGCCGGCCTCGTAGCGGTTGGTGATGCGCTTGTACTGCCCGAAGAGGTAGCCGATCTCGCGGCCGCCGACGCCGATGTCACCGGCGGGCACGTCGGTGTACTCGCCGAGGTGGCGGTACAGCTCTGTCATGAACGACTGGCAGAAGCGCATGACCTCGCCGTCGGAGCGGCCCTTGGGGTCGAAGTCCGAACCGCCCTTGCCGCCGCCGATGGGCAGGCCGGTGAGGGCGTTCTTGAAGATCTGCTCGAAGCCGAGGAACTTGACCGTGCCGAGCAGCACGCTCGGGTGGAAGCGGAGCCCGCCCTTGTACGGGCCGAGCGCCGAGTTGAACTCCACGCGGAAACCACGGTTGATCTGCACCTTGCCGGCGTCGTCGACCCACGGCACCCGGAAGATGATCTGCCGCTCGGGCTCACAGATGCGCTCGATGATCGAGGCCTGCACGTACTCCGGCCGCTTGGCGACGACGGGGCTGAGGCTCTCGAACACCTCGTGTGCCGCCTGATGGAACTCCGACTCACCCGGGTTACGACGGAGCACCGTCTCGTACATGGGCCGCAAGGTGGGGTGCAGGTCGCTGGTCGTCGGGGTCATCGGGGTCCTCGGTGTCGTCGAACGTCGTCCGGTCCGGCTGCAGGCGCACGTCGTCGGTCGCGCAGGGCGGACATCCCGTCCACCCTAGCTCTCCGGATCCCGTGCCCGGCTCGACGGTCGAGACCTCTCCACCCATGTGTCTTCGTCGGCTCCGACGAGATGGGCGGAGACCGCGACGTCCCGGGTGCGGACACGACGTCGCGGGGGGCGTCGCAGGGGGACGCTCCCGTTCCCCGCAGGTCGAGTCACCGGCCTCCCCACCGGGACATCTTCGCAGGTGAGGCCGCGATTTCCGGAAGCACCGGACGCCACATCACCCCGTCGATACGCTGGCCGGACAGCACCCGAAAGGAGATCGCCATGGCATTGGCGGAGCGGTTGAGCAGGCTCGGAACGGAGACAGCGTTCGCGGTGTCGCTCGCGGCAAGTGAGTGGGGGGCGAAGGGCCACCGCATCTTCCCCTTCCATCTCGGCGACATCGATCTGGCCACCCCCCGGGTCATCACCGACGCCATGACCAAGGCGATCGCCGACGGCAAGACGGGCTACTGCCCCGGTGCCGGCATCCCGGTCCTGCGTGAGGCCCTCGCCGACGACGTCAACGCGCGCCGCGGCACGAGCTACTCCCCCGACGCCGTCGTCGTCCAGCCGGGCGGCAAGCCGGTCATCACGAAGTTCCTCCAGGCCGTGATGAACCCCGGCGACGAGGTGCTGTATCCCAACCCCGGTTTCCCGATCTACGAGTCGCAGATCGAGTACCTCGGCGGAGTCGCCAAGGCGTACCGGTACGTCCCCACCGAACGCGGCTTCGCCATCGACCTCGACCAGGTCCGCTCGCTCATCACCCCCAGGACCAGGGCGATCATCTACAACGACCTGCAGAACCCGATCTCGGCGGAGTCCACCGACGCCGAACGCGAGGCCGTCGCCCAGCTCGCGATCGAGCACGACCTGTGGGTGCTCTCCGACGAGGCGTACTTCGAGATGCGGTACTCCGGGACGTCCACGAGCATCGCCTCGCTGCCGGGCATGGCCGAGCGCACGGTCATCCTCTACACGTTCAGCAAGAAGTTCGCGATGACCGGCTGGCGCCTCGGCGCAGCCATCGCCCCGCCCGAAGTCGCGCGGGTCATCTCGACGATGAACACGAACAACGAGTCGTGTACGACGCACTTCATCCAGTACGCGGGGGCCGCGGGTCTCACCGGTGACCAGAGCGAGGTCACCGCCATCCGCGACACCCTCCGCGGACGCCGAGACGCCGCGTTCGACGTCCTCTCGCAGACCCCGGGGGTGCGCCTCGCGAAGCCGGAGTCGACGTTCTACCTCTTCCCCGACGTCACCGAGGTCATGGAACGCAAGGGCATCGACGAGGTCAACGCCTTCGCCACCGAGGCCCTGCACGCCACGGGCGTCTCGTTCTGCACCCGCAAGCACTTCGGCCGCCCGCAGCCGGGTGAGGACCGCCACTACGTCCGATTCGCCTACTCCGGCCTGCCGGAGGAGGACATCCGCGAGGGCCTCGGCCTTCTCAAGCAGTGGATCGAGAGCTGAGGAACACCATGGCCAAGGTCGTCATCACCAACCGCATCCCCCGCGAGGGCGTCGAGCTGCTCGAGGCCGAGCACGACGTCACGATGTGGGACCACGAGGAGTGCATCCCCCGCGAGGAGTGCCTGAGGATGATCGCAGGCGCCGACGCGATCCTCACCCTGCTCACCGAGAAGGTCGACGACGAGTTCCTCGAGGCCGCCGGGGAGCAGCTCAAGGTCGTCGCCAACGTCGCGGTCGGGTTCAACAACATCGACGTCGCCGCGTGCGAGAAGCGCGGGGTCGTCGCGACCAACACCCCCAAGGTGCTCACCGAGACCACCGCGGACACCGCGTTCGGTCTCATGCTCATGGTCACCCGCCGCTTCGGCGAGGGCGAACGGGTCATCCGCTCCCGGACTCCCTGGCAGTGGGGCATGTTCTACATGCTCGGCATGGGCCTGCAGGGCAAGACGATCGGCATCGTCGGCGCCGGACAGATCGGCATCGCGATGGCCCGCCGCGCCAAGGCGTTCGGGATGGACGTCGTCTACACGGACGCCTTCGAGATGGACCCGGCCGTCGCCACCGAACTCGGCGCGCGCCGCGTCGAGTTCGACGAGCTGCTCGCCACCGCCGACGTCGTCTCCCTGCACTGCCCCCTCATCCCGAAGGGCCAGGAGGGGTCGACGCATCACCTCATCGACGCGGCGGCGCTCGCGGCGATGAAGAAGACGGCCTACGTCGTCAATTCGGCTCGCGGGCCGATCATCGACGAGGCCGCCCTCGTCGAGGCGCTCGAGAACGGCGAGATCGCCGGCGCCGGCCTCGACGTCTTCGAGAACGAGCCCGCCGTCCACGAGGGCCTCATCGGCCGCGACGACGTCGTCCTGCTCCCCCACCTCGGCTCGGCGACCGTCGAAACGCGTACGGCGATGGCCGAACTCGCCGCCCGCAACGCGCTCGCCGTGCTCGCGGGGACGGCACCGGAGACGCCTGTCACCTCGCTCTGACCCACGCGATCCACGCTCCCGGATGCCCGGTCCTCTCGCGGGCCGGGCATCCGCGTCTGTCGCCCCCCGACCTGGTGGGCTCGGCGTGCCGTGAACGGGGCGATCGCCGGCGTCAGCGCGTCGCGAGGGACTCGATGAGCCCGACGAGGTCGTCGTCCAGCGGGCGACGTTGCGCACCGAGGAGTGCCCGGAGGTAGAGGCCGTCGCCGACGAGCATGACGAGACGACGCACGAGCGGGTCGTCGATGGTCGTGGCGAGGACGTCGGCCCAGTGGTCGAGGCTGTCGGCAATGGCGTTCTCGACGTCGATGCCGGGGGTGCCGATGAGTCGCATCGACGCGAGGAGCGTGCGGGTGTACGCGTCCTCGGCCCGGGAGGAGGTCGCGAGATAGGCGGCGAGCGCGCCGCGATCGTTCTGGGTCGACGCATCCTTGGCGCCGAGTTCCCGCAGCCGGTCGAGCAGCCCGTTGAACAGGGCCTCCTTGCCGCCGAAGTGGTAGAGCAACCCGCCCTTGGAGACCTGTGCCCGTGCCGCGACGGTCTCGAGTGTGGCCGCGGCTGGTCCGGACTCGATGAGCACGCACTCCAGGGCGTCGAGGATGCGGTCCTTGGTCTCGCGCACGGCGGTGACTCCTGACGTCGTCGTCCCCCCATTCTCACCGACGAGGCGATTCGCCCCGACTCCGACCCGCGGCCTACTGTGCCGTCTGGACGGTTCTGCGCGGCGCGGACGACGTCCCGCCCCGACCGACCGATCAGGAGGTACCCCCGTGGCCGACGTGACGCCCCCGGCCCTCGGCCAGGAGATCCCCCCGAGGGCGGGACTTCGGCAGTGGGCGGCACTCGCGACCCTCGTCCTCCCGGTCCTCGTCGTCAGCATCGACAACACAGCCCTCTCGTTCGCCGTCCCGCAGCTCTCCACCTCGCTGGCCCCCACGGCGCAGGAGTTGTTGTGGATCGTCGACGTCTACGGCCTCGTCCTCGCCGGGTTGCTCGTGACGATGGGGATGCTCGGCGACCGGGTGGGTCGGCGGCTGCTCCTCATGGTGGGCGCGGCTGGTTTCGGGGCCGTCAGCGTGTATGCGGCCCTCGCGCCCGACGCCCGACACCTCATCGCCGCCCGGGTCCTCCTCGCCATCTTCGGCGCGACCCTCATGCCGTCGACGTTGTCGCTGCTGCGCAACCTCTTCCTCGACGCGACCCAACGTCGTCTCGCCCTCGCGATCTGGGCGACGGGCTTCTCCGGCGGGTCGGCCATCGGCCCGATCCTCGGCGGCTGGCTCCTCGAACACTTCTGGTGGGGCGCGATCTTCCTCATCTCGGTGCCGGCGGTGCTCGTCCTGCTCGTCGCCGGGCCGTTCCTCCTCCCCGAATCGCGCAACCCCGACGCCGGCCGCCTCGACATCCCCAGCGTGTTCCTCTCGATCGGCGCGATGATGCCGATGGTCTTCGCGATCAAGCAGGGGGTCGTCGGCGGCCTCCAGCCGATGACGGTCGCCGCCTTCCTCACCGGCGCGATCCTCGGCGGCGTCTTCCTGCGGCGTCAGCTCACCCGCCCCGACCCCCTGCTCGACCTGCGACTGTTCGTGCGTCCGGCGTTCACCGCGTCCGTCTCCGCGAACTTCTTCTCGATCTTCGCGTTCGCGGCACTCATGTTCTTCATGACCCAACACCTGCAGTTCGTCGACGGCCGCTCCCCGATGGAGGCGGCGGTCGTCCTCATCCCCGGTGCGGCCGCCGCGATCCTCGCGGGTCTGCTCGCCGTGGCCGCGGCCAAGGTGTTCGCGGTGTCGACGGTCATCGGCGTCGGGCTGTCCCTCGCAGTGGTCGGGTACGCGTTCGGCGCGATGATGACGGCCGACTCGCCGGTGACCCTCGTCATCACGATCTTCGTCCTCGTCGGCAGCGGGGCCGGGCTCGCGGAGACGCTGACGAACGACGTCATCCTCGCCTCGGTCCCGCCGGAACGCGCGGGCGCGGCGTCCGGGATCTCGGAGACCGCGTACGAGCTCGGATCGGCGCTCGGGGTCGCCGTGCTCGGCAGCCTGCTCACCGCGGTCTACCGCGCCGAGCTCCAGGTGCCGGACGGTGTGCCCGCGCAGGTGCGGCCCGACGTCGAGAACATGATCGGCACCGCGATGACCGCGGCCGACCGCCTCCCCGCCCCCCTCGCCGAGGCCGTCCGCGCCGCCTCCCGGACGGCGTTCGAGCAGGGCGTCGCGACGACGTGCCTCGTCGGCGCGGCGATCATGACCGTGACGACGCTCGTCGTCTGGCCCGTCCTCCGCCGCGCGGCCCCGACGGAATCGACCTGACCTGCCCCTCGTTTCGCGCCACTCCACGCGGCCGCCGTCACGACGTGACGAGGGGAGACGGGGCGCTCTCGAGGCGTTCCTCAGGGCGCCCGGGGTCGGAGTCGGGCGGGTTCGGGCGCCCTCAGGCCGGCGTCGCCGACGGTGGCTCGACGTCGCTGCCGCGCAGGATGGACGCGAGCTTCTTCCCTCGGGCGAGTTCGTCGACGAGCTTGTCCATCCAGCGGATCCGTTGCATGAGGGGGTCGGTGATGTCCTCGACCCGGTGCCCGCAGATCACCCCGGTGATGAGCGCGGCCCGCGCATTGAGCTCGGGCGCCTCGGCGAAGAAGGTGCGCAGGTCCACGCCGTTCGCGACCACCCGTCGCAACGCCGCCTCGTCATAGCCGGTGAGCCACTCGATGACGGTGACGAGTTCCTCCTCGGAGCGGCCCTTGCGCGTCACCTTGGCCACGTAGTGCGGATAGATGTCGGCGAATGCGGTGGTGAAGATGCGGTGCTCGGCCATGTGGGCGACTCCTTCGGGATGGCGCGGGACCTCCGCCCGTGCGGTGCCGTCACGGGGATCCGTGCACGGCGTCGAGACGAGGGATGCAGGCGAGGATGCTGCGGCATGGTCGTCATGGCGACCCCTCGGGGTCATCCTCGGCTGCGATCATCGGGGGCGTCGGATCGGCGGTCGCGCATTCCCGGGCGTAGGCCGCGGGCGTGCGCCCCAGGGACGCGGTGAAGTCCCTCGTCAGGTGCGCCTGATCGGCGTAGCCGAGCTGGTGGGCGATCGAGGCCCACTCGACGCTCTGACCGTCGCGGACCATCTCGGCGGCGTCCAGGAGGCGGAACCGCCGCACCACGTAGGTCGGTGAGACACCGGCGCACGAGGCGAACATGCGCTGGAGGGTGCGGGTCGTGACGCCGGCGAGGCGGGCCAGCTCCCCGACGCGTCGCACGGACCGATCCCGTTCGGCGACCGCGGCGATCCGGGCCACCTCGCGGGAGAGTGCGATCCGCTCGGCCGGCCGTGCCACCAGCGCCGCGAGGAGCGCCGCATCGAGGGTCCTCACGGCGTGATCGACGTCGTGGAGCCGGTCCTCGCCGGGGGCTCGGGGCTCGTCGCACGGGTCGGTGTCGCCGTCGGACCCGTCCTCGACCGCGTCGCACATGGCAGACCTGGCGGACCCGGCGTCTCCGGTGTCTCGGGCGTCTCGGGCGTCTCCGGCGCAGCGGCGCGCGAGGGCGTCCCCGTCCTCGTCCATCACCGCGCGCAGGGGGAGGAACGCGCCGTTGAGAGCTCGGACGTCGTCCACCCAGGCACCGAAACCACCGGTCGTCGTCTTCGCGGCGAGGTTCCAGCCCCGTCCCGAGAGGGTCCGGGTCGTCATCGTCACGTCGACCCCGTTGACCATGGTGCGGAGGGGATACGGCCCCGGCGGCGGGTCGACGCCCGGGGGCGGCGCGACCCCGACGCTGATGTTCACCGCCGGATGCGAGAGGACCTGTTGAGGGTGTCTGCGCCCCGGCGGGAGATCCCACTCGACGAGCCAGTACCAGTCGACGAGTCCGGTGAGGGGTTCCGGCGTCGGGAACCGGGCGAACCGGACGTGCTGCATCATCCGCGTCGGGGCGACGATGCCGCGCGTGTCCTGCCTCGGGTCCACGGTGGCGACAGTAACGCGGAGGCGCACCCGTGGCCGCGCGCAAGAGCGCTCACCGTGTCGCGATTCTTCAATCACCGCCGCGGGCGCTCGCCCTACCGTCGGCGCCATGGACGAGACGAGCACGACCACGACCGCCCGTCATCTCGACGCGGTCCTCATCGAGCTGGCGGACCTGATGAGCGGCGTCAGCGCCGACCGGGCCCACGCCCGCACGCCGTGCCACGAGTACGACGTCGCCGCACTGCGCGGCCACGTCCTCGGGTGGCTCACGGCGTTCACCGACGGCTTCACCGACCCCGAGGGACGCTGTTCGGACCCCGAGCAGGTCGCGATCGACGGTGACGGCGCCCGGCAGGTCCGAGACCTCGCCGCCCGGCTGCGGGGGTGCTTCCGGGGGCGGCGGCCTCGCCGCTCGTCATCGGTGAGGCCGGGATGCCCGGCGACATGGCGTTGTCGATGATCCTCTGGGAGTACCAGGTGCACGGCTGGGACCTCGCCGCCGCCACGGGCGCGACCTGGGATCCGGACGAGGACGGGGTGGCCGCGTCGCTGCTCTTCGCGCCGGCCATGCTCACGCCGGACTACCAGGGCGAGGGCAAGCCGTTCGCGCCACCGGTACCGGTTCCGGAGGAGGCGCCTGCGCTGGACCGGCTGGTCGGTCTCTCGGGTCGCGATCCGGGGTGGTCACCCGATCGCACCCTCACCCCGCCGCGTTCCGCGACGGCCGGCTCGGGAGGTGCGCGATGACCCACCGGACGCAGGCCACGTTCGAGGTGGTCGACTGGCAGGACCAGCCGGTCGAGTCCACCGTCACGACCGGGACACCGATCGGCCTGGCACTCATGCGCAAGGAGTTCCACGGCGACATCGAGGGGTGGTCACAGACGCACTTCCTCGCCGCCTACGACCCCACGACGAACACCGGCACCTACCTCGCGATCGAGTCCTTCACCGGCAGCGTCGACGGACGCGCCGGCACTCTCGCCATCGCCCATTCGGCGACGACGCGCCCCGAACGCGGCCGCGAGCACGAGCTCGTCGTCATCGTCCCGGGCAGCGGCACCGGTGACCTCGCGGGCCTCACCGGCACCGGTGCCGTCGTCATCGACGACGACGGCACCCACCACCTACACCTCGAGTACGCGGGGCCGGACTCCGGTTCGTAGACTCCCGTCTCCGGCAACGGACGTCGCAGCCAGGGATGTGGCCTCGTGGTCGCCATCGCGACCGCCTCCCCACATCCCTGGCTGCGATCTCTCCCCCGGGTCAGAGGTCGGTGCGTTCGAAGGCACGGACCGAGAAGCGGGCACCGACGAGGAGGACGACCGTGACGAGGAGGAGGAGAACTCCGGCCATGGGCGCCGAGCCCCACCAGAGCGGGTCGGTCCGGACGGTTCCTCCCTCCTCCGTGACGGTGCGCCATGGCAGGGCGAACGCGAGGAACAACCCGACGATGGCGACCGTCGCGACCACCCGCTGCGTGCGTCCGGGCAGGCCGTAGCCGAGCGTGAGGGACACCGCGCCGGCGAGTGTCCCCGCGAGGAGGGAGAGGACGAGGCTCCAGAGCGACCACGAATCTCCCACCCCCGCGACGTGCCACGCCACCGCGACGACACCGGCGACGACACCGAGCAGCCCCGCCAGCGCGACGAGACGGGCGAACCGGGCGAGGACGGCATGCCGTCGGGGCACCCCGAGGACGCTCTGCAACGTCGGCACCGGCCCCGCGGCCGACGGAGCGTGGTGTACCTGCCCCGCGACGGCCAGCCACAGGAAGGCGAAGGTCCCGGCGAGAGACAGATCTCCGCTGATCGCGCCCACCGCGAGCAGCAGCAGGGTCAGACCCCCGTAGGAGACGTGTGTGCCTGACAGGCGCAGGTCGAGCACGAACGCGCGCAGCATCAGAGGTCCCTCTCCTCATAGAGACGCACGGCGACCCGGTGCGAGATCGGCACCCCGACGGCGACCAGGAGGCCGAGCACCATGAGGCACGCGAGGGCGAGGGCCGCGGGCCCACCCGGGAAGGGCGGCCCGCCTCCACCGATCCACGGTTCGGTGACGAGCAGCACGACGACCACCACCGCGACCCCGACGACTGCCGTCGCGATGAAGGTGAGGCCGGCGTTGTCGCGGATCCGCATCGGGATGCCGACACAGAGGCAGACGACGACGAAGCAGGCCATCGCCCAGTAGGCGAACGCGGCGGGCGTGGGGTCCTCGTCCATGAGCGCGAGAACGCCCACGTTCAGGGTCGCGGCGACGCCCAGCGCCAGGGCCGCCACCACCCCCATCTCCCGGTAGCGCGCCGTGACGATGCTGCGGCGGGACAGCCCGACCACGCGGCGGAGGACCCCACCATGCTCCTTCGCTTCGGCGTCCCAGGCCATGCCGAGCGCCGAGACGTAGGCGGGGAACATCGCGCCGAACATCGCCGCGTGCACCTCGCCGAACAGGCCGATGAGACCCACGATGACACCGACGAGCACCGCGCCGCCCCGAACCCCGTTGCCGGTGCTGAGGTGGTCGAGGCGGGCGGCTCCCGCGCTGTCCTCGAGCCGACCTCGGGCGAGATCGCGGCCGTCGACGAACATCAGCGTGTCGGTCCGCGTGGACTCGCTCATGACGACGGCCGACCCTTCGCCACGCCGACGACGATCTGGTCGAGGGTCGGCGGGTCACAGACGAGGTCCCCTCGCCACGTGGCCGCCTCCTCCGTCCGTGCCAACCCCTCGAATCCGGCGCTGGAGAGGCGGAATCCGTACATCGCGCGCCGCATGTCGTCGGCGAGACCGCGGACGTCGCCGCGGACGACGCGGAAGCCGTCGATGAGGTCCTGCGTCGGGGCGGAGGTGACGACACGCCCGTGGTCCAGCACGGTGACGTAGTCGGCGACGCGTTCGAGATCGCTCCTGATGTGGCTGGAGAAGAGGACCGCGTGGGCCTCGTCCTCCATAACCTCGGCGACGACGTCGAGGAACTCGTCGCGGGCGAGCGGGTCGAGGCCCGCCGTCGGTTCGTCGAGGATGAGGAGGGCCGGGTCGTGTGCGAGCGCGACGGCCGCCTGGAGCTTCATCCCCTGACCGCGAGAGAGGTCCTGAGTCTCATGCTCGTCCGGATGCGGAAACGGGCGAGCAGGTCGCGGTATCGGTCCTCCGACCAGGCCGGATAGAACGGCCGCACGGCCTGCTCGATGCGGCCCGGGGTCCAGGAACGCATGAAGTAGGGGGTGTCGAGGACGACACCCACGCGATCCATCGGCGGAACCGCGATCTGCCCCTCGTCCGGCACGATCGTGCCGATGGCGGCCCCGATCGTCGTCGTCTTGCCGGAGCCGCTCGCGCCCACGAGTCCGACGACGTAGCCGCGTGGCACGTCGAGGTCGATGCCGTCGAGGGTGAAACCGGGGAAGCGCTTCACCAGGCCGCGAATCGCCAGCGCGGAGGTCGTGATGTCGCCGGCCTCACTCGCTGCCCTCGTCGACGCTGCCCTCTCCGACGCTACCCCCGTCGACGCGGCCTCCGTCGTGCCGGCCGTGGCCGCCCGGGACGCAGGACCGTCGGTGACACCGGCGTCGGAGCGCGGGATGTCGGCGGCTGCACCGGTGGAGGTGACGGCGGAATCGATCGGCTTGTCGTTCATCGCGATTCCCCTGTCGTGTCGGAGTCCTCGTCGGCGGCGAGGAGGGCGTCAAGCGCGGTGCGCACATCGGCATCGGCGACACCGGTGAGGCGGGCCGCATCGACGGCCCGGGAGAGATGGGATTCGACCTCCCGCAGCGCGTGCTCCCGCATGAGGTCGGCGTCACGGGCGAGGACGTAACTCCCCTTGCCCTGGACATTGGCGACGAAGCCCTCGGTGGCGAGGTCGGAGTAGGCGCGGGTCGTCGTGATGACGGAGACGCGCAGATCGCGGGCGAGGCCGCGAATCGAGGGGAGTCGTTCACCCTCACTGAGCTCGCCCGCGACAATCGCGGCCTTGATCTGCGAGGCGATCTGCTCGTAGATCGGCTTCCCCGAGGCATTGGAGATGACGATGCGCACGCTGAACCCCCTTACTGTCTATGTGCACTATAGACAGTAAGGACGGTAGGCACAATGGGTCGGCGGCGCCGGGGTCACGGCACGAAGGACAGGCCGTCGGGCGCCCGACCTCGGACTCGGCGGAGCCACAACGGTTCACTCGGCACCCTCGCGTCCGGACGCCGACGGCACTGACAGCCCGAACGGTTCACTGGGCACCCTCGCGTCCGCTCGCGAACACGACCAGCGACCCGAACGGTTCACTGGGCACCCTCGCGTCCGGATGCGGACGGCAGCGACAGCCCACACGGTTCACTCGGCACCCTCGTGGTCACGCGGAACGGCTCGGCCCATCTGAAGGGCTGGCTCGGCCGCCGTGCGGCGCCGGGGCGAGGAGGTCAGGCGCGGCGACTGCCGTAGAGCACGAGGGCGCGGGAGTCGGAGAAGCGGCGACGTGGACGCTCGCCGGCTCGGACCGCCACGACGTCTCCGGCGCGACCGGCCGCGAACACCCGACCGCTCATGCCGAAGGCAGCGCGGACCCGGCCGAGCTCTTCGTGCATCTCCCCGACCTGCGCCCGCAACACCTCGACCTCGTTCTCGAGCTCGAGCATGCGGCGGATGCCGGCGAGGCTGACACCCTCCTCCTGGGAGAGACGCTGGACCTCGCGCAGGCGGGCGATGTCGCGGTTGGAGTAGCGCCGCCCTCCCCCGCGGGTGCGGGAGGGGACGACGAGCCCGAGGCGGTCGTACTGCCGGAGGGTCTGGGCGTGCATGCCCGCGAGCTGCGCAGCGACGGAGATGACGAACACGGGCGTGTCGTCGTCCGGGGCGAACGTGGAACCGGCGTTCCTGGCGGCGGCCATGTCATCTCCTTTCGTCGCGGACGGTGAGGCGGGTCGGTGTCGTCGGCCTCGGGGTCTGGGGATGGGTCGAACGGGTGGGATGAGCGAACGGCGGGCCGGTGTGGCCCGCCGTTCGTCTCAGGCGCGGGCCTTGCGGAAGAGGGCCTCGCGGGGATCGACGCCCGCCTCCTGGGCCTTGAGGGCCTCGAGGGCGGCGCGGGCCTCGTCGGTGAGTCGCTGCGGGACGGTGACGAGCACCTTGACGAGGAGGTCACCGGGCTGGCCCTTGGCTCGGCGCACACCACGCCCCTTGACCCGCAACGTCTTTCCGCTCGAGATCCCGGCGGGGAGTTTGACCTTGACGGTGTCGCCGCCGAGCGTCGGGACGGTGATCGTGTCGCCGAGCGCGGCCTCCGCGAACGTCACGGGGACCTCGATGCGGAGGTTGTCGCCGTCGCGGGTGAAGACCTCGTGCGGGTGCACGGTGATCTTGAGGAGGATGTCCCCCGCAGGAGCGCCACCCGGGCCGGGCTCGCCCTTGCCGGGGAGTCGGATCGTCGCGCCGTCCTTGACGCCCGGGGGGATGCGGGCGGTGATCGGCTTGCCGCCGCCGACGCCGTTGACGACGACCGTGTCACCCTCGACGGCCTGCCGGAAGCTCAGTCCGGCCGTCGCGTGGACGTCGCGACCCTTGCGGGGCGCACGGAATCCGGTGCCGCCGAACCCGCCGGGCCGTCCGCCGGGCGCGCCGTACTGCCCGCCCCCGCCGCCGAATCCGCCCTGGGAGAACATGTTGAGCAGGTCCTCGAGGTCGGGGTCCTCACCGGGTCGTCCGGAGAACCCGCCACCACCGGTGGTGAAGCGGGTGCCCTCGCCGGAGTTGAAGAGCGTGCTGAACACGTCCTCGAAGCCGGCCCCGGGCGTCCCGCCACCGGCGCCGCCGGCGGTGAACCGGGCGCCACCGCGGGACATGGCACGCACGGCGTCGTACTGCTTGCGCTGTTCGGGGTCGGAGAGGACGGAGTACGCCTCACCGACCTCCTTGAAGCGCTGCTCGGCCGCCGCGTCCCCCGCGTTGCTGTCGGGGTGGTACGTGCGGGCGAGTTTGCGGTACTTCGCCTTGATCGTCTTGGCGTCGGCGTCGGCCGAGACGCCCAGCACGGCGTAGAAGTCCTTGTCGAACCAGTCCTGGCTGGCCATCTCGCCTCCTCAGTGGGTGATCGTGGGAACGGGTACGGGGTGGTGGGGACGAGCGTCGATGCCCGCGACCCTCACGCGGGGTCCGCGACGGACACCCGCGCGGGACGCACGACGCGCTCGCCGATGCGGTATCCGGGCTGCATGACCATGACGACGGTGGTGTCGGTCGTGCCGGGGGGCAGCTCGGCGGTCGTGTGCATGAGGGCCTCGTGGACGACGGGGTCGAAGGTCTCGCCGACCTCGCCGTACATCGCGACGCCGTAGCCCGCGAGGACTCCCTCGAGCTTGGCCGCGATCTTGGAGAAAGGGCTGTCCTCGGTGAGTTCGCCGTGTTGGCGGGCGAAGTGGATCTCGTCGAGCACCGGCAGGAGGGACTCGACGACGCCGATGGTGGCGCGGTTGCGGTCCTCGGCGCGGTCGCGGTCGACCCGACGCTTGTAGTTGACGTACTCGGCGTTGAGACGCTGATAGTCGGCGAGGCGCTCGGCGGCGAGACGTTCGGCGTCGCTCGCACCGGCCTGAGGGACGGACGAGGCGCTCGGCGGCTCGACGGACGGGCCCGTGGGGCGGTCGGCCGGGGACGTGTCCCCGGCGAGGTCTCCCTGGACGGCCTCGTCGGGGAGGCTGCCGTCGTCCTCGGCGCCGACGGAGGCACCGTCACCGGTGTCGGGAACGTCGGCGGGGCCGTCGAAGGCGGCGTCCTTCTCGGCGCCCGCGTAGGCGGCGCGCGCGGCGGCGGCGGACGCGGCGCCCGTGGCCGGGGAGGTCGGGCGAGTGTTCGCCATGCCGTCCCCATCGGCGTGGGCCTGCGGGTCCTGACCGGGCCACCCGAAGGCGTGGTCACCGGCGCCCTTCTGGTTGTCGTGCGTGCTCATGTGCGGCTCCTAGGGTTCCTGCGCGGGGGTGGGCGGGCGGAACGGTGGGGGGTGGGGCTCCGCCCCGGCCTCACGGAATGGGTGAGACCGGGGCGGAACGGCGGGGCGTGACACGGGCGTGTCCCGCCCCGGACGATCACTTCTTGTCGTCGTCCTCCACGACCTCGGCGTCGACGACGTCGTCGTCGGCACCGCTCTGGCCACCGGCGCTCGCGCCACCGGTGGCACCGGCGTCCCCGGCTCCGGGGAACGGACCGGACTGCGCACCGGCCTGCTCACCCTCGGCCTGGGCGGCGGCGTACATCGCGGCACCCATCGCCTGGGAGACCTCGTTGAGCTTGGCGACCTTGGTGTTGAGGTCCTCGGGGGAGGGAGCCTCGTCGCCGGTCTTGCCGAGCGCGACCTTGAGGTCGGTGAGGGCTTCCTCGACCGGCTTCTTGGTGTCCTCGGGGACCTTGTCGCCGTTGTCGGCGAGGAACTTGTCGGTGGAGTAGACGAGCTGCTCCGCGGTGTTGCGGGCCTCGGCCTCCTCGCGACGCAACTTGTCCTCCTCGGCGTGCTGCTCGGCCTCGCGGACCATGCGGTCGATCTCGTCCTTCGGCAGCGCGGAGCCGCCGGAGATCGTCATCGACTGCTCCTTGCCGGTGCCACGGTCCTTGGCGGAGACGTGGACGATGCCGTTGGCGTCGATGTCGAAGGTGACCTCGATCTGCGGCACGCCGCGGGGGGCGGGCGCGATGCCGGTGAGCTCGAAGGTGCCGAGGTTCTTGTTCGCCGAGGCGAGTTCACGCTCGCCCTGGAACACCTGGATGAGCACCGAGGGCTGGTTGTCCTCGGCCGTGGTGAAGACCTCGGAGCGCTTCGTGGGGATCGCGGTGTTGCGCTCGATGAGCTTGGTCATGAGGCCGCCCTTGGTCTCGATGCCGAGGGAGAGCGGGGTGACGTCGATGAGGAGGACGTCCTTGCGCTCGCCCTTGAGGACACCGGCCTGGAGGGACGCGCCGACCGCGACGACCTCGTCGGGGTTGACGCCCTTGTTGGGCTCCTTGCCGCCGGTGAGTTCCTTGACGAGGCTGCTCACGGCCGGCATGCGGGTGGAGCCGCCGACGAGGACGACGTGGTCGATGTCGGACAGCTTGATGCCCGCGTCCTTGATGACCTGGTGGAACGGCGCCTTGCAGCGGTCCAGGAGGTCGGAGGTCATCTGCTCGAACTGCGTGCGGCTGATGCTCTCGTCGAGGTGGATGGGGCCGTTCTCGCTCATCGAGAGGTACTGGAGAGAGATGTTCGTCGACGTCGCGGTCGACAGCTCCTTCTTGGCCTGCTCGGCGGCGTCACGGAGACGCTGCATGGCGATCTTGTCGTTCGACAGGTCGACACCGGTGTTGTTCTTCACCGTGGTGAGGAGGTGCTTGACGATGCGGTCGTCCCAGTCGTCGCCACCGAGCTTGTTGTCACCGTGGGTGGCGCGGACCTGGATGGTGGAGAAGCCGTCCTCCGGGTCCTTGCCGACCTCGAGGAGGGACACGTCGAACGTGCCACCACCGAGGTCGAAGACGAGGATGAGCTCGTCTTCCTTGCCCTTGTCGAGGCCGTACGCGAGGGCCGCGGCGGTGGGCTCGTTGACGATGCGCAGCACGTTGAGGCCTGCGATCTCACCGGCTTCCTTGGTGGCCTGACGCTCGGCGTCGTCGAAGTAGGCGGGGACCGTGATGACGGCGTCGGTGACGGGCTCGCCCAGGTAGGACTCGGCGTCGCGCTTGAGCTTCATCAGGATGCGGGCGCTGATCTCCTGCGCCGTGTACTTCTTGCCGTCGATCTCCTGGCTCCAGTCGGTGCCCATGTGGCGCTTGACCGAGCGGATGGTGCGGTCGACGTTGGTGACGGCCTGGCGCTTGGCGATCTCGCCGACGAGCACCTCGCCGTTCTTGGAGAACGCGACGACGGACGGGGTGGTGCGACCGCCCTCGGCGTTCGCGATGATCGTCGGCTCGTTGCCCTCGAGGACGGAGACGGCCGAGTTGGTGGTACCGAGGTCGATGCCTACTGCACGAGCCATGGGGTGTGCTCCTTCGTGTCTGTGGGGGATGTCGCCGCTGAGCGAAACGCCACCCGTTCGGGGTCGGTCCGTGCTGCCGGGTTCGTCGTGACGAACCCGGTGCCGAACCCGCCCGGGAGGCGCCTCGCCCGCCGCGGCGGCAAGGTTGATGCTCTAGCACTCAACTCTGCGAGGCGTCGGGCCCGCTGTCAAACTGTGCGGGCGATCCACGCTGCAAAGTTGCGCTTACTGGACTCAACTACGGGTGGGGCGGGTTCATTCCCCGGGCCGACGGGCAACCTCAACGCCCCCTCGTCGACGACTCTCATCGGAGATGTCACCGTCCCATCGGAGTTGTCGCCGGCGTGTCATCAGTTCCACGTACCTGGCATGGGCCGCCTGTGATCACTCCGTTTGAGACCATGCCAGGACGCACCGTCAACGGCATGAGCGGTTGCCGAAGTTGCTGGTCGCGCTCCGCCGCGACCATGGCACGGCGGGCCCCGGTTGGGCTGCCCGGTCAAAGAGTCTTCGCTTGTGGCCCCGAGCCGGCGACGGCGCCGAGGATGATGCTCGCCACCTGACCCGCGTACTGCCCGTCGGGGTCCAGATCAGGGTCGAGGATCCCTACGGTCATACCTGCGGCCCGTGGCCACAGCCCGGCCAACGCTTCGCTCAATAGGGAGGGGCTGATGCCGCCCGGGTCGGGGCTGTCGACGGCTGGCATGTAGGCGGGATCCAGAACATCGACGTCGACGTGAACCCAGAAGCCGTCGAGGCCGTCGCGCTCTGTCCAAGCCACGATCGCCGCGAGGGCGCCTCGTGGGTCAGCGACCCACTGGGAAGCGCTCACGACCGCGCCCAGTTGGCCGCGGGCTTCATCCAGGTGGGCGTCGTCATCGCGGCATCCAGCGTGAACCACGTCCTGCGGCTCGAAGTACGGGCCCAGTCCGTCGATCTGTGACAGCTCGGGGTAGTGCAGGCCGACAGCGCATGCGAGGTCTTCGCCAGCCAGATTGGCCGGCTGCGAAGCGTTGCCGGGATGCCGGAAGTCGGTGTGACCGTCGAGGTGGACAAGGCCGTACCGCCCACGGGCGGCGAGTCCAAGGCCCACACCTAACAGGGTGGAGCAATCTCCCCCAAGCACCAGAGGCCGCTCTCCGCGGTCCAGGGCCTGCGCGACGCGGGACGCCAGCCGGTGCGCGTGTTCAACGATTGCGGCCTGGTTGCGCACCTGCCCCGGAGACATCTCGGGGTGATAGCGGCCTGCGAGCACCGGCGGGCCGTCGATCCAGCCCTGCCGGCAAAGCGCAGCGTGCAGCCCCGCCGCACGCAGAGCCTGCGGAGCTTTGTCCGCCCCGGGCACGCAACCGGGCTCTGGGGGGCGCAGTCCGAGATTCGTGGGTACATCGATGATCGAGCCCATGCGGGCATCCTCCCGTCTGACGCCCGGCGTCACCAGTCCAACAGGCCCGCCTCCCACGTCGGCACATAGAACAGAAGCGTGAGTCCACGCCCGTCCATGGTCGTGCTGAGGTCGACCGCTGAGGATTCGGACACCAACGTGGGACTGGCCGCCGTCCACGCGACGTGCCATCGCGCAGGTCAGCGCCAAGCACCCATGACAAGTCCACCGGGAACCTACAGGGAGGTCCTGCACCGGTACCCGCCGTTCCCTCAGGGCCGCAACCGGGTAGCCCACCTGGTGCGAGCTCGACCTCACCCTCCGCGAGACCTGATCCACCGGACACCGACTCCGGATGAAACACACGTCCGCAGCAGATGAGTGAGATCAGCTGGGTCGACTCTCCTGAGGCACCGGCTGGCCCGCATCCGTCCAGACCTCGGTCATTTCGGCCAGCACGCTGCCGCGTGCGTGCACGAAAGTCGCCACCTCGAAGTGAGCGAGCCCCTCACCGTCGCGGCCGGTGACGTGACACCTGGCCACGGCCCGGTCACCACCGTCCACCAGGTCCTCGACTGTCAGGTGATCGAAACCGGGGTACTCGGCATTCAGTCGGACCCAACCGTCCCGATCGAACTGCTCGCCGGTGTGCACGTAGCGGCAGACGAAGTCCTCAGCGAGCATCGGCGCCAGGTCGTCCCACCTGCGCTCGTCGATTGCGGTGCACAACGCGGCGAGGATCTCGGCAGCACTCACGCCCCGATGTTCGCAGACCCCAGCTGTGCGCTCGACCTCGCCTTCGCCATCGCCGCCAGTCAGGCGCGCAGGCGCGGAGAGCCGTCCTTTCGCCACCGGGACCGACCGAGGCCGCGGCCGCAGCCCCGGCCGAGGATGCGTACAGGAAAGTGAGACGCCCGGATGCTCGTGCACATGTCACTCACCTCCTCGTCCGCGTGTTCCGGTGACAAGACCCGCGGTAACCTCCAACACTGTCGGACCCCATCGGAGATGACCATGCCAGGACGCGCCTTCAGCGGCATGAGCGGACGGCTTCGCGACGAGCTGCAAGGGCCGGAGTCAACCCCGCCACGGGTCACTGGTGAGTGCGGGCCATCGCTGCTGGTACTGCGCGACCTTGGTGTCGTAGACGGACTGCGGCGCAAGGCGTCGGTTCGGGCGCATGTGCATGGCCAGCACATCGTCCAGACCGAACGGCGCGTAGACGTGGATCGGACCCTGGGCGCGGGTGATGCCGATGCAGCACGTGGTCGAGGCGAAGGCGTCGATCGCATCAGCGGCGCTGGTGAACGGGGCGGCAGGAGTGCCGAACTTGTCCTCGTACCAGAGGTGGACGCGGGCCTCGTTGCGCACCTCGACGCGGGCGGGCACGTCCGCGAACAGCGCAGCGGCTTCTTCGATGACCGCATTCTCGGCCTCCCAGGACAGGTCGCTGGCGTCGAAATAGAAGACGTCGTAGTCCCTGATGCCGCATCCGGGTGCGCGTCCCTCAACGAGGTTCCAGACGTTCTGGAAGACGGCGCCGGCGGTGAGCCACCACTCGCTCAACCCGAGGGAAGGCATGCGCTCGAGGATGGCGACGCACACGGGGTCGGCGAGAACCGCCGCCACGGCCCTCGCCTCAAGGTCGGGTCCGGAAGATGTCATGCGACATCATGGCCGAGCCCGCCCCCGGCTGGACACCCGGCATACGGTGAGTCAGGACGTCGTATGGAACGACTTCCTTGCGAACACGGCGTGGCTCACGTCTGGGGTGCCGGGGTCGTAGACGGTGTGGGCTTCGACAGCAAGGCCCGCTGCGCGGACGGCATCCTCCCAGCTGCCGGCTGGGCGCCGATTGATCTGAACGTCCATGAGGGGCCCCGTAGCCCTGGGTCTTCACGGACCGGGTGTCTCCGACGTGACCACCCAGCAGCAGGACGCCTCTAGGCACGAGGACCCGTTAGCGGTCGGCGATGGCGCGCTCGAACACATGGTCCGGCACATGATGACGAGATCAGGAAGGTCGCCCGCTTCGCTGCCGGGCCGGTCGAGGACGTCCTCGCATTGCTGGGCGAGGCGCCCGACCTGAGGATCACCGCCGCCTTTCACTCCGCCCGTCGGTTCGCCGACGGCGAACCCCGCTCCAAGCTCCAGCGCACCACCGCCCTGGACGCCCACCGGGACGCCAGAGACGCAACCGAGGGGCCACCGGCGGTGGTTGAGCGCCCCGTACCTGGGTCGCTCTGTTGGGGGCGCGTCATCGTAGGCGCCGTCGAACAGGGCTCGTTCCCACAGCCACCGGTCCCCGCCGGGGTGCGCGGTCAGGCCGCCGATGCCGGTGCCGGTCTCGAGCTGGGAGCGGTACACGCCACCGTCGGCGAGGGCTTCCAGAACGTTCCCGTCGGCGCGGCCTTCACCGGCGGTGCGGTCCGGGTGGAAGTTGACTGTGATCCGCAGCGACCGGTCCAACGGGCCACCGTCGCACCGCCGGTCGACAGCAGCGACCGCCGGCCGTGCCCTGTCACTCGCGTCGCACACAGGCCCAAACCCTATTGAGCCGATCGAGCCGGCTCCTCACGATGGTTCCCGCTGCGGTAGGTCAGCAGTGCGACCCCACCGGGAAGTTCCTCCATGGTGGCGAGGCGGAGGTCCCGTGCAGCGCCGGGGACGGGCAGGAGGGGTGTGCCGGCGCCGAGGATGACGGGGTTGACCTTGATCTGGATCTCGTCGATGTGGTCGATGAGCTGGGCGGCGAGGTTCGCGCCGCCGCACAGCCAGATGTCGCGTCCTGGCTGGTCCTTGAGTCGTGTGATCCGGTGGGGCAGATCGCTGCTGATCGCGGTGAGGTTCGGCGAGGCGGGCACGTCCCGGTGGGTGACGATGACCTGGTGCAGGTGCGGGTACACGCCACCGGGCAGGCCCACGGCCAAGGCCGGTTCATAGGTGCGGTAGCCCATGAGCACGGTGTCGAACCGGCGTGGAGCCCCGATCACCCCGAGAACGTCGCGCAGATGGGCTGGGCAGGTCTCCGGGTAACGATCGAAGAGCGCGGCGAGGGTCGCCCGGTCCTGGGGGAATGCGGAGACGTCGCCGTGGGTGTCGGCGATGAAGCCGTCGATCGAGGCGGCGACGTAGTAGACGAGGTCGCGCATGGGGGCTCCAATCACCACAGATGTATCGGTCTCTGCAACTAAAGCAGGTGTTGTGGTTGGGCGGTAGTGTCTGCCCATGGTTGCCAACCCTGCCCGCCGTGCCGCCGTTACCGATGCCGCCCTGGAGCTGCTGGGACGTGAGGGCGCGAGGGCGGTGACGCACCGCGCCGTGGACGCCGAGGCCCGGGTGCCGACGGGTACGTGCGCGAATTACTTCCGGTCCAGGTCGGACCTGCTGGCGGGGATAGCACAGCGCATCTTCGTGCTGCTCGCTCCGAACCCGGACCGGCTGGACGAGCTGGCCGAGCTGCCCGTCGATGATGCCGGCCCGGCCTACGCGGGGTATGCCCTCGAGCGCCTCCTGGCCCACCCGAACCTGGCCCGCGCACTCGTCGAGCTACGCCTGGAAGCCCCCCGCTCTCCCGAGGTTGCCCAGCCCCTGACCGAGTTCTTGCGAGCAGGGTTCGACATGGACGTCGAGTTCCATGCCGCCAGGGGTCTGCCCGGCGGCCGTGAGCACGTCCTACGGCTACATCACCTCGTCAACGGCATCGTGCTCGACGCACTGACCATCCCGCTGGCACCCGACATCGACCCCGTCACCCAGGCGAAGGACACCGCCCGAGCATTGGGCCGTTGACGTCATCGGCGCGGCAGATCAGGACATCGGCCAGCGCTCCTCCTCGGAGCGCAGGACGCAGAACTGGATTCCTTCGGGGCCGGCCATGCTGACCCAGCCGATGCCGGGTCCGTGGATGTCTCGGCGGTCCGCGACGACGGTGGCGTCGAGGTGCCGGAGCCGCGACACCCCGTCGTTACGACGTCCTGCTTGATGACCTATCGGGGCGCGGGCCGCGGCATGCTCGGACACTGCGCGCCGACAGCGGCAAAGGAGTCTTCTCAGTGCACTCGGATCAGGAGATTGGGGAAGGCGCGCAGGTCTTGGGGGGTCAGGCCGCTGGGGCCGGTGATGTCGGAATGGAACGTGACGATCGTTCCGCTGTGGGCGCGTGGTGAGACCGCGTGGAGATCGTGGTCGGGGATGCCGTACCGGTATGTCTGCGACCAGGAGCCATCGACCCGGTGGTTCGTGTGAACGAGGACCTCGCTGACGGCGGCCACGCTCGACATTCCGCGGCGGGGCAGCCCGTCGGGCAGGACGGGGGCGAAGTCGGGGTCGGTGAAGCGCACGTCCGCAGTCGCCATCACCGGTTTGCGGATGACGCGCCCGGTGTCGTCGGTCCGGGTGTCCGTGCCCCGACCGTCGTCGTCGACGCTCACGCCGCCATCGGGGTGGTGGATGACGACGACCTGGCCGGTCGTGCCGAGGCTGGCCGCCTCGTCCTGTGCGTAGGCGAGGACCTCGAGGATCATGTGCCGTCGCCCACCGGCGGCGGTCCCTGGACCCAGCTGCCGGCGCAGGTCCCTGAGGTGCTCTCGATCCACGTCCCATGCCCATACGTGAGTCGTGGTGGCCCACTGCCCCGGCTCGTTCATGCCGACAACCTACGGACGCGCTCCGTGCGTCGCCCGCCGGCCACGCCAATGACGCGCAGGACGGCATGGTCGGACGCTGCGCGCCGACACTGGAAAGCGCGTTCGTCGGGTTGTGGCTGGCGTCAGCGTCTCGGGAGTCGCCAACCCCATTGCCAAGGCCATCGGAAGTCGCGACCGTGGTGGCTCAGATGGTCGTAGGAACGCGGCGACGCGTGAACGAGACGACTCGATCGTGGTCATGTGCGCGTCGTGGTCGAAGACGAAGGTCAGCCCGGCGCGCTGAGGCAATGGTTCGTACCGAGCTCACGCGCTCCTTGCCTCCGCCTGCGAAGGCAGTCCTGCCAGCCCTTCGTCCCGTGCTGAATGCCGTCCGCCGCAGCAGTCCCTCAGCGGCACGAGCGAGCATGTCGTCAACGGGTGGCCACGCAGTCTGAGATGGCGCGGATGAGGTGGAGGGGGTCGTTGGTCCAGTGGGAGGCGAGCACGAGGTCGCGGTCCGGGTCGACCCACAGCAAGTGCCGCCCACCATTTCCCCGGGCGCTGCGACCCGTCGCCGGAGCACCGGGCCACGGGATCTGCCGATCGTTGAGCCACCACAGGTAGCCGCACTCGGGCTTGACCGGGCACGGCGTCCAGGACTGTTCGATCCATTCCTGGCTGAGGATCCGTCGACCGTGGTGAAGACCTCTGGTCAGAAACAGTTGACCGATCGCGGCGAGGTCCTCGGCATTGATGAACAGGCCCCCGCCCCAATGCGCACCGCCCGAAACGACCTCGACGTCCTCACCGCCAACGGTGACGGTGCTGAGGGTGTAGCCGTGCCACGACCAGCTCGGGGAAGCTCCGATGCGGTCCATCACCCGCTCGCGCAGCACGTCCGGGAGGGAACGGCGAAAGAGCAGGGTCAGCGCATAACAGAGCAGGTTCATGCGGACGTCGTTGTAGGCCCACCCCTCGCCGGGTGGGGTGCCGTGGACCTCGGTCCCCTCCCGGTAGCTCTGGGCATCGACACTGGTGGGTTTGCCCCACAGCGTGCCCTCCCACTGGCTGGTCTGTTGCAGAAGGTGTCGCCACGTGATCCGCGCATTGTGCGGGCCCTCGAACTCGGCGACGGGGACCGTGACGTGCACGGCCTCGTCCGGCCGGAGGAGCCCGTCGTCGAACGCGACGCCCGCGACGAGCGAGACCACGGTCTTGGTGACACTGAAGGTCATCTCCACCGCGGCGGGATCACCCCACGAAACCACCCGACGGCGGTCGACGATGACCACCCCGCTGGCTCCGGTGGCCGGCGACAGCGGACCGGCGACTTCACGGTGGGTCGTGTCGGCCACCTGTGAGGCCAGATACGCCTCGATGTCGACGGCCTCGACGGTGAACCGTGCCCCGGCATCCTGGGCAGCCGTCTCGAGCCGTGCCTGATCGATTCTGCCCATCGGACCACCTCTCGGTCTGCTGCTGGACCGCGAACCTACATGGACCTCCACCGGACAAGATGCTGCGAAGATCGCGCGGACTCCCGCTCATCGACAGGGCGCTGTTGTCACCACCGGGACGCGGCATGTCCGCGCGTTCAGTGGCTCCCGAGGAGTTGCTCCACGGCGGAGCGCGGGGAGCTGAGGACGTCCGCGTGTTCCGGTGACAAGACCAGCGGGAACCTACAGCGGCGGGCGGGTTCGTCCCGATCCCAACTTGGCGTATGACGCATGTCTCACGTCCCGATTCCGTGTCTCCGTGGACGGAAGCGAGACCCGAATCTCGGCGGCCTGGCAGCGACTCGGGAGTGGCTCAGTCGCGCGTTGCGCGCAGAGCGGCAGGGCGGCGCGCAACGTCGTCGGTAGGAGCGATCAAGTCGATCTCGTCGTGGATCTCGATGCCGTGATCACCGATCAAGGGGATAGACGGCTTTATGTGGCGCGCCTCGTCGACCGCACCCGAGCGGATTGCCTCGAGGCGTAATCCCATGCGTTGCCAGAACGCGAGGGCATCGGTGTTGTCGTTGGTCGTGGTGCAGACAACCCGGCCGACCCCGGCTGTGGACGCGACGTTGCGCGCCGTCTCGACGAGAGCCCGTCCGACGCCCGCCCTGCGACGCAGGCTGTTGCAGGAGACGATCTCCAGCTCGCCGACGCGCAGCTCGTATGTCAGCACTCCGATGACCTGCTCGCCGTCGAGAGCAACGAGGGTCGGCAGCCGGTCGAGACGAAACGTGCGGCCGTGCACGACCACGTCGGGCCCATACCAGGCATCGAGCAGCAGTTGTTTTGCGTCGTCGCTAGGTGTCGCAGGCCGCACATGAAGGTCGCCCACTCGTTGATCCTCCCACACGCGTCAACGCACGGAATTCGACATGAGCGAGCGAGTGTGACTGTGGCGTCATCGTGGGCGCCACCGAGGACTCGGGCAAAATGGTGGGACGGCAAGCGTCCCCACTCTCTGTCCCTCCGCAGGTCAGAGCGATGCGTCTCGGACAGATCGCTCGCAACGCACACCTCCATCCCCGGAGCCCACCGCGGATGTCACCGCCCGATCGGAAGCGTTCACCGCGTCGGCCACCACCGCCCCAGCACTCGGGTGGGAGGCCGGCCACCGGGACGGCCAGCGGCCGCGACAGTCCGGGCGGCGGTGTGGTCTGGTCGGGCAGTCCCTGGCCGACAGCAGTCGCCATGGTCGTCCCCGCGGATCGTCCATCGTTCTGTCACGCGTGTGGCGTCACGCTCAGTCTCCACCAAGCGGCCACCCCCGCTGCCGCACCCGGCAGACCATGGGCCGATCGCTGCACAGGCAGTTCCCCCTCGCGCCGCGAATCCACAACCCCATCAGCGGATCGATGGCTGGCGCGGCACTGGGATCAAGGGCTTCGTTCAATGCCGAGCGTGTCCGCACCTCGCTCGGCGTACCGGCCGCCGGCGAGATCCAGGTCTCGACCCCGGGCCCCGTGGCGGTGGCGCCGAGGTATCAGGGCCACGGGATCGGCACTGCCCTGATGAACGCCACGTTGGACGCGGCCCGGGCGTCGGGGTTCCCCGCAGCGTTCCTCTACGGCGACCCGCACTACTACCCCCGCTTCGGATTCCACGATGCGAAACACCTCGACGTGACGACCACCGAGGGCGACAACTTCCCCGAGTTCATGGGTCTCGAGCTGATCGACGACGCCTTGGCGGGCGGCAAGCTCGTCGAAAGCTCGCTGTTCGACGTCGACCCAGTCGAGGTCGACGCCTTCGATGCCGGGTTCCCCGCGCGGTTGAAGCGACAGCGTTCCAGCCTGACGTGACCGATCGCATCCGCGACCACGCCGCATCGAAACCACGCCGCCCTTGATGCTGGCGACGACGACGTCGTGCCCGGCCTTTCCCGGTAGCGTCCCCCTGCCTCGCGCACGGGATGTTCAGCCTTCGCAGCCGACCCAGCTGGCCGCGCAAATGTGCACCCAGGGCAGGGGGGAACGGGATGGGGACGCCGCGACACACGTACGCGTGGGCGTAGGCCGGATGACCGCCGTCGGCGCGGCTCGCGCACCGGGGAGAGCCGGCGTCTGCACCGGGGAGAGCCGGGGCACCCGCCGCTACCATGACGCATGACCACCGACCCGCCGCTCGTGCCGACCGCCCCCGCCGTGGCTGCGCTCGTCCGGGGACTGGTCGAGTCGACGTGGCCGACCACCGAAGCCGATCGCGGCGCCTGGTTCGCCGAACAGCACCTCGACGTCGAGGACGTACGACACGAGGCCGGTGCCTTCTCCGGTGTCGGACCGCGGGCCTGGGGAAGCCCGTCCTGCGGTTGGCACGTCTTCGAGGACGAGTTCGTCGGGCTGCACTGGTTCCTGTGGGAGGGCCGGCCGTGGAGTGACGTCCTCGCGAGCGCGACGGAGCTGCGGGATCTCCTCTCCGACGTCGCCGGCGAACCCGTCGACGAGCCGCCGACGGATCGGCCGGTGGAGGGGTTCACCGCACGGTGGCAGGTGCGCGGCCGCACCATCGACCTCTACGCCCACGCGCCTCGCAACCACGTCGCGGCAGGACGCGACGTGGCCGTGCAACTGCACGTCGATCACGCCGCCCGCGCGGCCCGGGAGGACGCCGCGGCGAGAGCCCGCTGAAGGACCCTGCTCGACATCGGTGGAACGCCCCATCGCCCCGCGATGAGCGCATGACGCACCTGCCGGACACCGCCACGCCTGAAGGGTGTTCGTTGCACTCCCCTGCCGCGCCGACCTTCGCTGTGACGACAGACGGACGACGCGGCGGCGACCCCGAATGCGCACGGCGACGGCGTGTCGAGCAGAGCGAGCGGGGAGGAGGGCCGGGGAAGATGGGCGGCGTGCTCATCGACGTGGCCTTGGAGACAGTGGGGCGGATCGGACCCATCGTCGTCTTCCTCCTCAGCGCCGCGGTCCTCGCCGAGGTGAGCGATCGGGTGGGCGTGTTCGACGCCGTCGCCCACTGGCTGGCGCGCCACGCGCGACACCGCCTGCTCGTTCTGTGGCTGCTCTTCTCCGCCTACGCGGTCACCTGCACCGTGTTCCTCTCTCTCGACACCACCGCGGTCCTCCTCACGCCCGTCGCGCTCGCCGTTGCCACCCAGATCGACGTCCCCCCTCGACCCTTCGCCCTCACCACGCTGTGGATCGCGAACACGGGCTCGCTCCTGCTGCCGGTGTCCAACCTCACCAACCTGCTCGCGTTGACGAAGTTCGGCGAGCTCGGGATCGACCACGGGGCCTACGTCCGGCTCGCGTTCGTGCCCGGGATGGTGTGCATCGCGTCGACCCTCACGCTGATCCTCGCCCTGCACCCGCGGATGGCGACGGCGCGCTACGAGGTCGATCCCCCTCCCCAGCCGCACGACACGCGGCTGCTGCAGATCGGCATGGCAATCTGCGGGGTCGTCGGGCCGGCGTTCGCGGTGGGTCTCGCCCCGTGGGCCGTCGCGACGTCGGCGGCAGCGGTCCTGCTCATCGCCACGGCGATCCGGGCACCACACCTGCTGCGCTCACTGCCGATCCCGTGGTTCATGGCGGCGGGGTTCGGCGTGCTCGCCGTCGCCGTCGCCTGGGCCCAGGCCGCCGGTGGACTGGCGTGGGTGGGAGTCCTCGCCGGCCGAGGAACCGCCATTCCCAACCTGCTGCGGATCGGCGCCGTGGCGGCGGCCGCGTCGAACCTCGTCAACAACCTGCCCGCCTACCTCGCCATCGAGCCCGTCGCTGCGGACCACCCCTTCGGCTCATGGCCGCCCTCATCGGCACGAACGCCGGTGCGATCATCACCCCCTGGGGATCACTCGCCACCCTCCTGTGGCTGCAGCGTTGCCGCGCGGCCGGAATCCGTTGGCGCCTGGGTCGTCTGGCCCTGGCCGGATCGACATGCGCGCTGATCGCGACCACGCTCGGCGTCCTCACCCTGGCGCTGCTGTCCTGACGCGACAGGTCCGCGTCGCGACGCCCGGGTGTCGAGACGCCGAGCGTGGTCGCGGCGCGCATCCCCGCGTCAAGGGCCGGCGGGACCTGACCGTCTCGGCCCCACCAGGAGGCACTCCGACGAATGACTCGTCCTCGTCGATGGCAACCTGCGACCACTTCGGTTGCAGGCGCCCGGCTGCGATCTCCTTCTCGATGTCGGTGGCGGCCATGACCACCCCTCTCCCCGTCCGACAAGCGGCCCCGAGAGACCGTCAGAGGTTTCTGGAGTCATCGATCTTGGCGGCCCGGCCCACATCCTTGACCAGGTCGTCGACGAAATCGCTCAGATCCGCTGCGAACGCATCGAGCGCCGCTCCGACGTCCCCGGTCGTGGCGGCCGCACCACCGCCACCGCTCAGCAGACCGCCGGGGTAGACGACGTCGCGCCGACCCGCGTCCCCCGCCGCCTCCGGAACGAGTCCCCCGCGGAACCACGACAGAGGCTGCTCCCACTGCCGCCGAAACGCCGGATCGTTCAGCGGAAGACGCCGAGACGCCACCGCGAACGTGCGGCACCATTGACGGGCCTGCCCGCTCGCCACGGCCCATGGGAGATATCGGACGAACACCTCGCTGCTGTCCTCCCGCGCAACAACCGGTCGTCGCCCGAGCCCAGGAATCGGGCGAACCCCTCGAGATGTGCCTTGGCGTCGACACCTTCAGGGGTGGCCCGGGGGAAGGTCACGAACTGCCCCGACAACAAGGTGATGGCGGAGATCCCGAAGAGCACCGGCAACGGCGGCCCCCACGTCCCATGCGTCACGATCTTGACGAACAACGCCGCGAAAACCACCAGCCCGAGACCGGACAACGCGTAGGAGGCGCCCTTCTGCAGACCCGTGACCCGCACCACGCCCGCGCGTGCAGCCTCCGACTTGAGGTGCGAGCGCGGCCGTCGCGCCTGCCTTCTGCTGCTTCTCATGCCGGCGCGCACCGTCGTGCTGGACGCCCACGCGAACACGGCGTCCAGCACGGCGCGCCGTTTCGAATCGGAGAGGTCCGCCTGGGGCTGTGGCGTGCGGTCGAGGCGCCACGCGCGCTCTTTCCTCAGCGACAGACCCTGCCGCGCCATCGTCGGCGAGATGACGAAGTGCCCGTCGATGGCGAACTGGATGATCTCCGCGGCGACATCTGCGTCGGACGCTCTGCGCCTGTTCACCAGCCCCGTGTGTGAGGGCCGCAGCCCGGGCGGCGGTGTGGTCTGGTCGGGCATTCCCTGGCCGAAAGCAGTCGTCATGGTCGTCCCCCGCGGATCGTCCGTCGCTCGGTCACACGTGTCGCGTTCCGCTCGGTCTCCGGCAAACGGCCACATCCGCCGCCACACCCGTCAGACCACCGGTGCACCCGCAGTGTGCCCCCTCGCGCCGTGGACGTGGGTGCCCACAGCGCGGGAATCGACCCGACCGACCCCCACCTCACGTCATCGCATGGATCCCGTCGACGACGTCTCCTCGAGACTCCCCGTCTGGACGACGAGACACCGTGCGCGCTCGATGAGAGGAGGACTCACCCGAAGTCGCGGGAGGGCCCCTCAGGACGACCGCAGATGAGCCGCTTCCTCCGGGAACCCGTGGGCCGTGTCCGTCGGAAGCTGCTCCTTGCGAAGGCCGTCGAGGACGAGGCGTTCGTGATCGGGGATGGGGGTCGGGAGCGTGTCGAGTGGGAACCACTCCAGGCCCCAGGTCTTGTGCGGTTCGACGATGACCGGATCGCCGTGCCACTCCCGAGCGGTCCAGAACCAGTCGACGCGTTGCTCCCGTGGCGTGTCGGTGCCGTCGGTGCGCTGCATGACGGTCACGAGCTGCAGGCCTGCGGGCTCGATGGCGACCCCGAGTTCCTCCCGCGCCTCCCGGACGGCTGCCCGCCGAGCGGTCTCGCCCGGTTCGACATGTCCGGCGGCTCCTGCGGCCCAGAAACCGTCCATGTAGCCGGTGTTGTGACGCTTCTGCAGCAACACCTCTCGTCCCCGCATGAGGAACACGTACGAGGCGGGGACGAGGGCGAACGAGCGGCGAGCCATGGGCACCATTCTGCGCAGGGCCTCTCGGACCGGCGGTCGCCGACCGGTCGGCGACCACCACTGACGTCCAGGACGGTGCCGGTGCTGACGCTCGCCTTCTCCGGGGACCGGCGCTGGAGTTGGCGCAGGAGGGGATCAGGGCCAACGCCGTCAGCCCCGGGCTGATGACGCGGAGGGAGGACGCGACGAGACGCCAGCCCCAGCCCCAGCCACAGCCCCAGCCCCAGCCCCAGCCCCAGCCACAACGGTTCACTCGGCACCCTCCGGACGGTCCCGG
>NZ_DAMBGD010000006.1:0-167843 GCF_032060985.1 Mobilicoccus sp. | reverse complement strand
TCTCTTACCAAGACGCGCCGGAATACCCACCCCCGGACGGTGGATCAGGGCTGAGACCCCCCGTCCGACCGAGGTCGGCGGGCATGAGGCCTACTGGGCGAACTGCGTGCGGTAGAGGTCGGCGTAGAGTCCGCCACGGGCGAGGAGATCGGCGTGTGTGCCCTGTTCGACGACGCGGCCGCCGTCGACGACGAGGATGACGTCGGCGCCCCGCACCGTCGAGAGCCGGTGGGCGATGACGAACGCCGTGCGCCCGTGCAGCGCGGTGTCGAGGGCACGCTGGACGGCGGCCTCGGACTCGCTGTCGAGGTGGGCGGTCGCCTCGTCGAGGACGACGAGGCCGGGGCTCTTGAGCAGCAGCCGCGCGATGGCGATGCGCTGCTTCTCCCCGCCCGACAGGCGGTGGCCGCGGTCGCCGACCACGGTGTCGAGTCCCTGCGGCAGGCTCCGCACGAGACCGGCGATCTGCGCCGCCTCGAGCACCGCCCACAGCTCCGCCTCGCTCGTGCCGGGGCGCGCGTACTCGAGGTTGGCCCGGATCGTGTCGTGGAACAGGTGCGACTCCTGGGTGACCATACCGACGACACCGCGCAGCGAGGCGAACGACGCCGTGCGCAGGTCCACGCCCCCGACGCGCACGACCCCCGAGCTCGGGTCGTACAACCGGGCGACGAGACTCGTGATCGTCGTCTTGCCCGCTCCGCTCGGCCCGACGAGCGCGACGAGGCTGCCCGGTTCGACCCGGAACGTCATGCCGTGGAGGACGAGCCCTCCGCCCTCGCGGTCGCCGGAGGGCCCGCCCTGTTCGAGCGAGGCGAGCGACACCTCGTCGGCGCCGGGGTAGGCGAAGGAGACGTCCTCGAACTCGACCGAGACCGGTTCGTCCGGGATGTCGGTGGGCTCGGGGGTCTCGGCGACGAGGGGTTGGAGGTCGAGTACCTCGAACACCCGCTCGAAACTCACGAGCGCGGTCATCACGTCGATCCGGACGTTGGACAGGGCCGTGAGGGGTCCGTAGAGGCGGGTGAGCAGCGCCGCGAGGGCGAGCAGCGAGCCCACGGTGAGGGTGCCGTCGATGACCTGGAGGCCGCCGACGCCGTACACCGCGGCCGTGGCGAGGGCCGCGACGAACGTGAGGCCCTGGAGGAAGAACGTGCGGTTGAGGGCGATGGTGACGCCGATGTCGCGCACCCGCCCCGCTCGGACGGCGTACTCGGAGGCCTCGGTGCGGGGGTCGCCGAACAGCTTGACGAGCAGCGCACCGGCGACGTTGAAGCGCTCGGTCATCCGGGCGCCGAGTTCGGCGTTGAGGCCCATCGACTCCCGCTGCAGCCCGGACAGGCGACGGCCCATGAGCCGTGCGGGCACGAGGAAGACCGGGGTGAGGAGCAACGCGACCACCGTGAGCTGCCAGGAGGTGCTCGCCATCGCGACGAGGATGAACACCACCGAGACGACGTTGCTCACCGTCGACCCCAGCACCGACGTGAACGCCTGCTGCGCGCCGATGACGTCGGAGTTGAGGCGGGTGACGAGGGCACCGGTCTGGGCGCGCGTGAAGAACCCGATGGGTTGGGCGAGGACGTGGGAGAACACCTGGGTACGCAGGTCGTAGATGAGGTTCTCGCCGATGCGTGCGGAGGTCCACCGCGCGAGCAACCCGACGACGACGTCGAGGACCGCGAGGACGGCGACGACCGACGCGAGGCCGACGACGACGCCGCGGTCACCCGGCACGACTCCGCGGTCCACCACCTGCCCCAGCAGCATCGGGGTGGCCACGACGAGGGCCGAGGACACGAGGGACAGGGCGAGGAACACCGTGATGAGCGGGGTGTACGGGCGGGCGTAGGTGAGGACACGTCGTGCGGTTCCCTCGTGCAGCCGGTCGTCGAGGGGCTCGCGGGAGAACGAACGCATCGCCATCCAGCCGGTGCTCGCCGTGCTCACCGGGACCTCACGTCGGACTTCATGCCCCGATCATCGCCCTCTCCTCGCCGGTCACCGCACCCGGGGCGCGGTGACGACCGGCCGCGAGGCTCCGAAGGGAGCGGCGGCCGGTCGTCGGCAGAGTACCGGGGTGGCGTCTCCGAGCAGGCGCGGGAGTCCGGCGTCGATCAGACTCCGGACGCGGCGTTCGCGCGCATCTCCGCCGTCTTGGCGCACAGGATGCGCGATTGCGCCTCGCGCTCGGTGCGCTGCTGTTCGGCGGCCGTGCGGTTCTCGATGCCGCGGAACAGGCCGAGCATCTCCCGGGCCGTGTCCTCGGGAGTGGCGAGGACGGCCGCGACGAGGTCGTCGACGGTGGCGGCGAGCTGGTCGGGCTCGACGGCGAGGCTCGCGATTCCGGTGGCGACGGCCTCCCGCGCGTCGACGGGCCGGGCCGTGAGGCACAGCTCGAGGGCGCGTGCGGGTCCGACGAGTGAGGTGAGGGCGTGGGTGCCGCCGAGGTCGGGGACGAGTCCGAGAGTGACCTCGGCCATCGAGAAGCGGACGTCGGTGGCGACGACGCGCAGATCGGCGGCGAGGGCGAGCTGGAAGCCCGCCCCGATGGCGGGCCCCTGGACGGCGGCGACGACGAGCGCCGGGCACTCCCGCCACGCGGTGAACCCGCGCTGGAACGTCTCGATGAGGTCGGCGAGGGCCTCGGGCCCGTTCGCCGTCATGCCGAGGAGGTCGGGTTCGCCCTCGACCCCGCCGGGCGAGAGCATGCCGCGGTCGAGGCCGGCCGAGAAGGCCGGACCCTCGCCGGCGAGGATGACGACCCGGATCTCCGGGGGCAGCGTCGTGGCCAGACGCTCCAGTTCCTCCCACATCGAGGGGGTCTGCGCGTTGCGGCAGGTCGGCGCGTCGAGGGTGATGCGCATGACAGCCCCGTCGACGTCGACACGGAGGCGGGGATGGGGGCGAGAGGTGGACTTCGTCGTCATGGCCCGACTCTAGGACGCGCCGACGGCGGTCCTCGGCGTCGACGCAGGTGGCCGCCGTCACGCCGCGCGGCACTCGGTGCGACTCCCGGTGCGGCTCCCGGGCGACGCGCCCCGAGTCAGGCGTCAGGCGAGGGAGATGAGGTCGAGGTAGTCCGGGCCCCAGTGGTCCTCGACACCGTCGGGCAGGAGGAGTACGCGCTCGGGTTCGAGGGCCGCGACCGCCCCCTCGTCGTGGCTCACGAGGACGACGGCGCCCTCGTAGGCCCGCAGCGCGCCGAGGATCTCCTCACGGCTGGCCGGGTCGAGGTTGTTCGTCGGCTCGTCGAGGAGGAGGACGTTCGCGCTGCTCACGACGAGCGTCGCGAGGGACAGTCGGGTCTTCTCCCCACCGGAGAGCACCCGGGCGGGCTTGTCGACGTCGTCGCCGGAGAACAGGAAGCTGCCGAGGACCTTGCGCACCTCGGTCTCGCCGAGGTCGGGCGCGGCGGACTTCATGTTCTCGAGCACGGTGCGCTCGACGTCGAGGTTCTCGTGCTCCTGGGCGTAGTACCCGAGCTTGAGGCCGTGGCCCGGGACGACCTCGCCGGTGTCGGGCGCATCGAGGCCGCCGAGGATGCGGAGCAGCGTGGTCTTGCCGGCGCCGTTGAGGCCGAGGACGACGACCTTGCTCCCTCGGTCGATCGCGAGGTCCACACCGGTGAACACCTCGAGCGAGCCGTAGGAGCGAGAGAGATCCTCGGCCGTGAGCGGCGTACGACCGCACGGGGCCGGCTTGGGGAATCGGAGCTTGGCGACCTTGTCGCTCATCCGCTGGTCCTCGAGGCCGTCGAGCATCCTCTCCGCGCGCCGGGCCATGTTGTGGGCCGCCGTGGCCTTGGTCGCCTTGGCCCCCATCTTGGCGGCCTGCGCGAGCAGGGCCGAGGCCTTCTTCTCTGCGTTCGCGCGTTCCCGCTTGCGGCGCTTCTCGTCGGTCTCGCGCTGCTGCAGGTAGGCCTTCCACCCGACGTTGTACTGATCGAGCTCGGCCCGGTTCGCGTCGAGGTGGAACACGCGGTTGACGACCTCGCCGAGGAGGTCGACGTCGTGGCTGATGACGACGAGCCCACCCTTGTACGTCTTGAGGTAGTCACGCAGCCAGACGATGGAGTCGGCGTCGAGGTGGTTGGTCGGCTCGTCGAGGAGCAGGGTCTGCGCCCCGGAGAACAGGATGCGCGTGAGTTCGACGCGGCGGCGCTGGCCGCCCGAGAGCTGACGAAGACCCATCCCGAGGACGCGCTCGTCGAGCCCGAGAGCCGACGCGATGGCCGCGGCCTCGGACTCCGCGGCGTACCCGCCCGCCGCCTCGAACCGCGCCTGGAGCTTGGGATACCGCTCCATCGCGCGCTCATGGGTCTCGGCGTCGGCGCTCGCCATCGCACCCTCGGTCTCCCGCATCCGTCGGGCGAGGTCGTCGAGCCCACGGGCCGAGAGGATCCGTGCCCGCGCGACCACGTCGAGATCCCCGTCCCGGGGGTCCTGGGGCAGGTAGCCGATGTCGCCGGAGGTCTGCAGCGAGCCCGCCGCCGGTTGCGTCCACCCCGCGAGCACCTTGGTCAACGTCGTCTTGCCCGCGCCGTTGCGACCGACGAGCCCGACGCGATCGCCCGGGGCGACACGGAACGTCGCGTCTCCGACGAGGAGCCGTGAGCCCGCGCGGAGCTCGATTCCGGTGGCGGCGATCACAGGGGGGTCCTCTCGGGTCGGGTGGGGCCGACCGCACACGCGGCGCGTCGTCGGCGGGATCTCGCGGCAGCCCAACACTGCACGTCAGGAGCGAGGTGGGAGGACGGCGCGACGGCCGCCGGATAGTCTAGACGAGGCGGTCACCGGGTACCGCAGGCCGGATGCGTAGGAGGCAGTCCATGACGTTCAACGACGACGCCCAGCTCGACACCTCCGGCGTCTCACGCGGGGGTGGCGGTGGCCGTGGCCTTGCGATCGGCGGTGGTGGTGGCCTCCTGGGCCTCGTGGCCCTCGTCCTCTACATGCTCATGGGCGGCAACCCCGCCGACGTCCAACAGCCGCCGGCCTCGCAGTCCGAGAGGCAGGCCGAGTCCGCCGGCGCGGGCGACCTCGCGGCCAAGTGCCGCACCGGTGCCGACGCCAACCGCGACCCGGAGTGCCGCGTCATCGCCACCCGCAACAGCGTCCAGTCCTACTGGCGGGCCAAGCTCCCCGAGGCCTCCGGCGGCAAGGTGCAATGGCAGGACACCGAGATGGTCCTCTACCAGGGCCAGACCCGCTCGGCCTGCGGGGATGCGAGCAACGAGATCGGGCCGTTCTACTGCCCGCTCGACAAGAAGGTCTACATGGATGCGGCGTTCTTCCGCATCCTCGAACAGCAGTTCGGCTCCTCCGGCGGCCCGCTCGCGCAGGAGTACGTCGTGGCCCACGAGTTCGGCCACGCCCTGCAGGACCAGCTGGGCCTGCTCGAGCGCGCCCAGCAGGATCCGAAGGGGCCCGAGAGCGGCGCCGTGAGGGTCGAGCTCATGGCCGACTGCTTCGCCGGCATGTGGGCCAAGGGCGCGGTCGAGACCAAGGACGCGAACGGCAGGACGTTCATGGCGCCGCTCACCGAGACGGACGTCCGCGACGCCCTCTCGGCCGCCGAATCCGTGGGCGACGACCACATCCAGAAGCAGGCCCGCGGCCGGGTCAGCCCCGAGTCGTTCACGCACGGCACCTCCGAGCAGCGGCAGCGCTGGTTCATGCGCGGCTACGAGACCGGCGACCTCAACCAGTGCAACACCCTGCAGGCGCGGGACCTCTGAGCCACTCGCCCCGGGCCGCCGTCGTCGATGCGACCGTGCCCCGCCGATCACGGTGATCGGCGGGGCACGGCGTATTCCCGGCCGGATCGGGCTCGAAACGTGAGGTGAGTCACAAGTTTAGGTTTCAACTTGGTTTCGGTGTTGCAGGGTCGTTATGTTCTGTGCGGCGTTCACCCCTGGAACGCCACCGGATCGTGACGCTGAATCCTGCCACCACGCCTTCCGGTTCGGTACACGCAGAGATGTGTGGGTGGCAGGAACGGAGCACCCGGCAGTACGGATCCCCTCCCACCCGGGAGGTCGTCCTTGGGGTGAAGCCCGAACGGCAACCGCCGCAGAGGCCGGGAACACCAGGTTCCCGAACCCGACAGGTCATGCTTCGCAAGCGCCTCCTGGAACCCCCGACACTCATGAAGACCCTCTTCAAGGGCGCCCCGCGCCTGGCCGTCACCGGTGCCCTCGCCCTCTCCCTCTCCGGCGGATTCATGGCGGCCTCCGCCCCCGCCGCCGACGCCGCGATCTCCTCCAGCCAGGGGGTCAAGGCCGTGAGCATCGCCAGCACAAAGAAGGGCACGCCCTACCGCTGGGGCGCCACCGGCCCCCGCGCCTTCGACTGCTCCGGCTTCACCAGCTGGACCTACAAGCGCATGGGCAAGAAGCTGCCCCGCACGGCCGACGCGCAGTACCGCTCCAGCATCAAGATCGGTCGCGGCCAGGCCCGGCCCGGCGACCTCGTCTTCTACGGCAAGGGCCGTAAGCACCACGTCGGCATCTACGCCGGCAACGGTCGTATGTGGCACGCCCCCCGCACCGGCGACGTCGTCAAGCTCGCCAAGGTCCGCAAGGGTGCCTCCTTCGGTCGCGTGCGCTGACCCGACGCCTCCTCCGGCACCCGCCCGCGCGGGTTCCCCGGTTCCAGGAGTGACGAAAGGGCCGTCCCCACCACGGGGACGGCCCTTGCGTCGCGCTCCCACCCGACCGAGCGTCCCAGCCCCCACGAGCATCCCCGCCTCGTACTCGGCCGGATGACGTCATCGAGTGCCGGTGTGGACGCGGGTGACGCGGGGGGCGATGGCGCAGGTGATCTCGTAGCTGATCGTCCCGAGGTCGCTCGCCATGTCGTCGGCCGTGTACTCCAGGTCGCCGCTGCAGCCGAGCAGGACGACCTCGTCCCCGACGGCCACGCGCGGATCCGCACCCACGTCGACCATCGACTGGTCCATGCACACCCGCCCGACGAGGGGGTAGGACCGCCCTCCGATGAGCACGGTGCCGCGGTTGGACAGATGCCGGGAGTACCCGTCGGCGTACCCGACCGGGATCGTCGCGATCCACGTGTCGACCGGCGCCGTCCACGTGCGGCCGTAGCCGACGGTGTCTCCCGCACGCACCTGTTTGAGGAAGGAGACCCGCGTCGCCCACGTGATCGCCGGCCGCAGGTCGATCGTGCGCGGCGTCGTGGCGTCGGGGTAATAGCCGTAGGTCATGATCCCGGGGCGCACCATCGTCCCCCGCGCCTCCGGGTGGGCGAGCACTCCCCCGGAGTTCGACAGGTGCACGAGCTCCACCGCCCGACCGATCCGCGCCTCGATCGCCGCGATCGTGTCGCCGAAGAGACGCACCTGCTCACCGGTGAACGCGTCCTGCGCGGGGGTGTCGCTCGCCGGGAAGTGCGTGAACGCCCCGAGCAGGTGCAGGTGGGCGGAGTCCTCGATGCGGCGTGCGAGGTCGGGCGCCTGCGCCGGCGTGGCCCCGATCCGCCCCATCCCGGTGTCGATCTTGAGGTGCACCGGCGCAGACGTGCCGCGGGCGGCGGCCGCCTGCTCGACCGCGTCGATGCTCTCCGGACCGACGACCGCGAGTTCGAGGTCGTGCGCGAGGGCCGCGTCGAGCTCCTCGGGGAAGGCGTGGGAGAGCTTGAGGATCGGCAGGAGGATCCCGGCCTCGCGCAACTCGATGCCCTCGGGCACGGTGGCGACGCCGAACCGGTCGACGAGGCCGGCGGCCTCCGCCTCCCGCGCGACCTCGACCGCACCGTGGCCGTAGGCGTTCGCCTTGACCGCCATGAGGACGGCGACGTCCGGCCCGACCGCCTCCCGGATCCCCGTGAGGTTGTGTCGGATCGCGTCGAGGTGTACCCGCAGGTGGGTCTGGTACAGCACCGGTCTCTCCTTCTCGTCGTCCCGGGCGGCGCCGTGGCAGCCGGCCGGACCCGCCGTGGGGGTCCATCATCGCGCGCTGCGCTCCACGCCTCTCAAGGCCGTCCGTGCAGGCGTTCGGGCGTGAGGGCGCCGGTTCAGCCTCGGCGGACGATCTTCTCGACGTAGGGAGAGGTCGCGAGGCCCAGCAGCGCACCGTAGTTGGGGGTGAAGGCGACCTCCGCGCCGAGGTGCACGTCGCCGGTCGCGTCCTCGACGTCGAGGATGAGATGGTCGCTGCTGCCGCCGACGACCCGGATGCCCGGGTCGTGCGGGAGGATCCCGTCGACGCTCGTGTCCTGACGACCGATGTTGCAGATCGCGCGCAGCCGGGTGCCGCGGTCGTCGAACTCGACCGTCTCCCCGAAGGCGTTCTGGGCGCGCAACCCGATGGGCACCGAGGGCTTGCGTTCGAGTTCGACGATCTCGGCGACGAGGCGCACGGTGTCCTGCCGGGTGCCCGGCCAGTCCGACCGGTCGAGCACGTTGCTGCCGAGCACCACGGTCTCGCCGATGCGGAAGTGGTTGATCTCGGGCGGCATGTCGCCGCTCGCGAGCAGCGGCAGGCTCGAGGAGTTGCCGCCGCTGATGAGCCCGAGGTCGAGTCCGCTCGCCTCCCGGCACACGTCGCGGACCTCGACGAGCAGGCGCATGTTCTCGACGGTCGGGACGACGCCGCCGTAGCAGGCGAGGTTCGCCCCGACCCCGATGAGGTCGAGGTTCGGCAACGCCGCGGCGGCCTTGGCGATGTCGGGGGCCTGATCCGGCCACACGCCTTCACGCAGATCGCCGACGTCGATCATGAGCACGGCCTCGTGCCGCACGCCGAGCATCCGCGCGGCGTCGGAGAGGACCTGGAGGCTGCCGAGGCTGCTGTTGAGCGTGATGTCGGCGTACCGCACGACGTCGTGCGCCGCCGAGGGGGTGGGGATGCGCAGGAGCATCGAGGGCCGCTCCAGCCCGAGTGCGGCGATCGAGGCGAGGTTCTGGATGCGCGAGTCCGACACCATGTCGGCCCCCGCCTCCACCATCGCGTGGATCACCTCGGGATGGGCGCACACGACCTTGCCGACCGCCGCGACCTGGGCCCCGTGCGCATGACAGAGGTCGTAGACGACCTTCGCGTTCTGCGCGATCCGGTCCGGGTGGATCTCCAGTCGGGGGGTCTGCGCGATCATCGCCTGTCCTCCATGATCGTCGTGCGTGGTGATGCGGTCGGGCCGCTCATGCGGTCCTGGGCGTGAGCCGTCCCGGCGCCTACGGGCCCGTGCTCCGAGCGCGCCGCTCCTGCCCTCTCACCCATTCGGCGAACGAGGCCGAGACCTGCTCGGGATAGGTGTGGGCGAGCGTGCCCATCGCGGAGAACAGGTAGTCACGGTCGATGAGGATCCGGGCCTCCGGGGAGGGCAGCAGCGACGTGACCCCGCCTCGGGTCGAGGGACCGACGCAGATGCCGCGCAGGATCTCCTCGCCCCCGGGCACCTGGGTGAGCGCGCCCCCGGTGGCGACGACGTACTCCACCGCGGTGAGGTCCTTGCCCCTCACGACCTGCTTCTTGCCACTCGGGGTGTAGAGGTCGGTGAGGGTGCCCGCGTGTCGCCGGATGCCCTGGTCCACGGCCCGCTCGGCGAGTCGCCAGGTGAGGGCGACCTCGGCCTCCGCCTCGGGCATGGCGCGCAGGTCACCGAGCGCCGCCTCCATCTCCGCATGACCCGCGGCGACGTTCGCGGCGTTGACGTACACGCCGAGGTCGCCCTCGACGGTGCGCTTGGCCGTGGGCTCGGGCTCGATCGCCCTGGCGGCGAACTCGGCGCTGCCCTCGGTGACCGAGTGGATGTCGGTGGTCGCGCCGCCGACGTCGATCACGACGACGTCGCCCACGGCCTCGGCGAACAGCTCGGCGGCGAGGAGGACGGCGCCGGGCGTGGGGAGGATCTCGGCGTCGGTGAAGTCCCGCAGCCGCGCCATCCCGGGGGCGTGGGTGATGTGCGCGTTGAAGACCTCGTGGATGAGGCCGCGCAACGGCGCGATGTTGAGGACGTCGACCTCGGGGAAGACGTTGTCGGCGAGGAGCACCGGGACCCCGGCGTCGGCGAACAACGAGGTCACGGGTCGACGGAGGGCGGCGTTGCCGGCGTAGACGACGGGCGTGGCCCGATGCCCCGCGGCGTGCCGGTCGGCGAGCAGCCCGGCGAGCAGCTCGGCGTTGCGCAGCACGACGCCGCGTTCCCCTCCGTCCACGCCGCCGGCGAGGAGGACGACGTTGGGGGCGACCTCGCGGATCTCGTCGAGGTCGTAGCTCGCGAGGGGCCCGGCGGTGACCATCGTGACGATCGCCCCGGCGCCGAGGGAGGCCTCACGCGCGGCGCGGGCCGTCATGCTCACCGTGAGACCGTGCACCGTCATGCGCAGCCCACCGGCGGCCGAGGAGTTGACGTGGGTCTCGACCGTCCTGGGGTCGGGTCCGCCCGCCGCCCGGCACGCGGCGAGGGCGGCGTCGATGCCGAGGCCGACGTCGCCCTGCTCGACCGAGGTCGGCGCGAACCCCTGAGCGAGGGGGCGGAAGACCCCCTCGCTCAGCTCGAAGGCGTTGACCTTCGTGATCGTGCTGCCGACCTCGACGGTCAGCACGCGGCGGTCGGAGCCACCGCTCACGCGGAGGCCTCGCGTGCCCGCAGGGTCTTCACCATCGCGTCGACGACCATGATCCCCTTCGTGCCGCGTCCGAAGGTCGCGTCCAGACCGGTCTCGCCCGCCATCTCGCGGGACACCTGGGTGCCGCCGGCGATGAGGACGAGGGAGTCGCGTACGCCCTTCTCGACGGTGAGTTCGGCGAGGCGCTTCATCATCGTGCGGTGCACGTCGTTGTGGCTGATGATCGTGCTGATGAGGATGGCGTCCGCGCCGGTCTCGATCGCCGCGTCGACGAGCTTGGTGAGCGGCACCGACGTGCCGAGGTAGTCGTACTTGACGCCGTACTTCTCGATGCCGCCGTGCTTGATGTCGAGGATCTCCCGCAGGCCGACGCTGTGCTCGTCCTCCCCCACGGTGCCCGCGACGACACGCAGCCCCCGCGCCTTGACCTCCTCGCGGATCTCGTCCTCCGGCAGCAGCACCTCCTTCTCGGGGATGTGCAGCGTGGCACGGTCGACGTCGAACGCGACCTTGCCCTTGACCTCGACGAACGTGCCCTCGCTGGGGTGCATCGGTTCGAGGTTGACGACCTCGGGGTCGAGAAGGCCCATCTTCTTCGCCATCTCGATCGCGTAGACCTCGGTGATGTCGACGTTCTCGGGGACGAAGAGCTGGATGAGCACGGTGCCGTCGCCCGCCCACTCGGCCTCGGGCTTGATGCGGCCGCCCTTGCGGTAGGGGAGGGTCTTCTCGAGGCGGGCATCGACGGAGTCGCTCGGGTCGAGCTCGTCGATGTAGACGATCTTCTCCGGGTGCGCGAGGGTGTCGCCGCCGATCGCGTCCTCCGGGCGGGTGACGCCCTTCTCGACGAGCCACCGCGGAATCGTGTTGTCGCCGAAGTGGCAGCTCACGGGCGCGAAGTAGTCGGGGTCTCGCTCGACGATCGACCCGGCACCGACGCCACCGGCGCCGTCGCGGGCGATGCCGTCGCCGTTGCGCTCGGGGTAGCGGGCGGAGTCGACGAAGAAGCCCGCCTCGACGGCGGCGAAGTACCCGCCGATCTCGATGGCCTCCTCGAGGAACGCGACCGCGCGCACCTTGAGGTCGTGGATCATCTCCCCGAGCGGACCGTCCTTGCGCAGGGCGAGCAGCTCGTTGATGCCGTCGAGTCCCGCCCATGTCTGCTTGACGGTCTGCAGCCCGCGCACGTTGTTGTAGTGCCACGGGACGTTGCGGCCCTCGTCGGGGGTGATCGTGCTCTGGATGTCGGCGCTCGTCAGCATCGAGATGAGCGTGTCGATCGTGTGCGTGCGCACGGCCTCCTCGATGTTCGCCTCGATGTAGCGGGTGTTCTGCTGGGCGCGGAACTTGTAGTCGGAGAAGACGTCCCGCAGCGCGATCGCGTAGGGCAGGTCGAACCAGAGCTTGGGGGCGGGCGGGGAGTTCGGCGGCACCGTCGACAAGCCGATGAGGCCACGGTCCATGCCGACGAGCTCGGAGAACGCCGTGTTGATGCCGTGCTGGACGATGAGCTCGGGCATGACGAGCCAGCCGGCCTTGGCGGTCGCGTTGGCGTTGTGGGCGCCGTCGATCTGGAAGATGCCGGCCCCGTTCATCACCCTCTTCGCCTCGGCGGCGTCGACGAAGCTCCGGTACATGTTGACGTTGCGGTAGAGGACGTTGTACTGCGGGTCCTGGTGCGCGCCGTTGACGCCCTCCTCGGCGAAGAGGACCGCGACCTCCGGCCCGGCGACGCCGGAGACGTAGGAGTGGAAGTTGATCGGCCGGCCGACCTCGTCCTCGATCGCGTCGCAGGCCTTGCGGGAGGCGCGGATCTGCTTGCGGGTGATCGGCACGCCGCCGATGCCCTCGGGGGTGCCCTCGAGGAGTCCGTCGATGTGCGACTGACCCGTCGTGCGGATGACCATGAGGTGGTCGGCGCCGTGCCAGGCCGCCATGCGCATGCGGCGCACGTCGTCCTCGAAACGGCCCGAGGCGATCTCGGTGGTGACGACGCAGGCGGGCTGGGGGTCGATGTCACCGAAGTACTCGCTCGCCGGGAGGCCGAGGGAGTTCTTCAGAGGGGTGGAGGCGTCACGGAAGTGGAACGGGCCCATGTCGACCCCTCCCTCGGGCACCTCGCGCCACGTCCACCCCTTGCGGCGGGGGCGGTAGTGCTCGAGGTCCTGGAGGAGGACCTCGACGTCGAGCTTCTCGTTCGGCTGCAGGGGGCCGAAGGACTCGGGGGCGCTCACTGCGCTGCTCCCTTCTCGAAGAGACCGGTGAGGACACCGGGGTCGGCGGCGATGCGGGCGGCGGCCTCGCGGACGTCGAGTCCGTGCCGCTCACCGACGAGGAGGACGACATGTCCGGCGCCCTTGCCGAGCAGTCCGGCCTCGGTGATCGCGTCGACGACGCCGTGGCTGCTCACCGAGTCGATGCCCATCCGCAGCAGGACCGAGCGTTCGATCGAGGGACTCGTGTGCGTGCGGGCGAGGTCGACGACCGGCGTCATCATCTGCCGCGTGAGTTCCCAGAACCGGGCCTTGAGTTCCTCGTCGGAGAGCCGGGCCAGTTCCTCGACGCGGGCGTCCATGCGGGCGGTGCGTTCCGCGCTCGCGTCCGCGGTGACGTCGGGGGTGTCCGGGCCCTCGCCCGGCTCGGGGGTCAGGGGCGGGGTGTCGCTCATCGGGGGCTCCCTGTCGTGCTCGTGCCGTTCGCGTCGCCGCGGGCGTGGGGGTGGGTGTCGGGTGTGGTGGTGCGGGCGTCGCCGGCGGCCGGGGTCCCGGTGAGGTCGGCGAGTGCCGCCCGGACCCAGGCCTCGTCGGTGTGGGTGTCGGCGGCGACGAACGCGACGTCGTTCTCGCTCCACTCCTGCGCGGGCAGGCGGCGCAGCGCGTTCTTGACGTAGCTGCGGCGGACGGCCTCGAGGTCCTGGGGCCGGCCGGCGACCTGGTCCAGGCGTTCGGGCAGGACGATGACCTCGCCGGGGACGTTCTCGCGCGGGTCGCCGACGCGCACCTCGATGCCGTTCTCCCGCGCGAACGAGAGCTGGCGGTTGTGGTGCTTGCCCGCGCCGGTGTACTCGGTCTCCTGCACGACGACGAGTTCGTCGCGGTCCATCTGCGCGGCGAGGGCGACGGCGGCGGTGACGCTCGTGTTGCCCGCGGGGCCGCGCTCGATGCCCTCGAGCTTGGTGAGCAGCTCGGTGATGTAGAAGACCTCACCCTGGGTGACGAGGTGGTAGGAGTCCATGTACCGCAGGCTGCGGGCCGCGTTGCGGGGCACGTCGGTGCGGTCCGGCCACGTGGCGAAGGGGATGCCGAACCCGGTGTGGCCGGTGGTGAAGGACTTGCGGTTGAAGTCGGTGTCGCTGCCCATGTGCAGGCCGGACAGGTCGACCGAGCACGCGACGATCTCGGTGTCCTCGCACCCGACGAGCCGCAGCCCACGGGCCGTGCCGGTGAGGTTGCCCCCGCCCGCCTGGGTGACGACGACGGCCTCCGGGTCCTTGCCGTAACGCTCGCGGACCTGGGTGCCGATCTCGGCACCGAGGGTCTCGACGCCGCGGATGCCGAACGGGGTGTAGAGGCTCGCGTTGAAGAATCCGGTCGTCTCGAGGGTGACGAGCATCTGGTAGAAGAGCTCCGGGCCGACCGACAGCTTCTGCACCTCGGCGCCGTAGGCCTCGCAGGCGCGCGACTTCTCGACGATCTCGGGTTGACCGACGCCGCGGGAGTCGAAGACCTCCTGGAGGACGATGCACCGCAGGCGTCGCATCGCGGCCTGACTCGCCACGGCGGCGCCGTAGTTGCCCGACGTCGCCGTCGCGACGCCCTCGTACCCGCGGCGCCGCGCCTCGTAGCAGCTCACCGAGGCCCGACGGGCCTTGAACGAACCGGAGGCGTTGGCCGCCTCGTCCTTGAGGAGGATCGTCGCGCCCCTGCCGGGGCCCGCGAACTCCCGGACGGCCTCGGTGAGGTTGGTGAGCTCGTACAGCGGGGTGTTCCCGACCTTCGTCTCGGCCTGGATCCGGGCGATGTCCTCGAGCGTGAAGTCGCCGCCCGCCATCATGCGCTCGTAGTCGAACGCGATCGGGCTCTGCTCGAAGTCGTCGTAGTCGATGCCGAGACTGGCCTTCATGATCTCGTTCTTGCGCGCCATCACGGCGTCGTAGGACATGTCCCTGGTCATCGGCCCTCCCCCGTGGTCTGCGCGGTCCCCTCGCCGGCCTCGTTGCCCGGCGCGGACTCGCCGGTGTCGGTGTCGGGGTCGGCCTGAGAGGCGGACCGGGTGAGGGAGCCGGCGGCGAGACCGATGCGCAGCAGTTCGGGGACGGTGGCCCCGAAGCTGTGGTCGTAGTGCGGGTCGACGCGGACGAGCCGCCCGGTGTGCTCGTGGTCGATGAGCGACCGGACGCTCACCTCCTCGCCCTCGTGGGCGTCGGCGGTGAGGAACCCGTTGAGCCGCAGGACGTACGGCGTCGCGGCCGTCTCGGGCGGCAGGTTGGTCGCCCGCTGCTCGGGCCGCAGGAGCACCCGCTCGATCTCGACCCAGGTGCCCGCGGGAACGGTCGCGCCCATCAGACCCGCCGCCGGTAGGCCGAGGGGCCGACGAGGGCACCGGTCATCGGGATGTCGAGCATGTTCTTCAGACCCGGGGTGGCCTCGACGATGCGCGGCACGACGTTGACGGCGATGGCCTGCGTGGCCTTGCCGCCCGCGTACTCGGGGTTGATCTGCATCGAGACCTCGGGCGTGCCGTGGATCGTGATGTAGTCGCCGGTGCCCTGGCCCTCCAGTTCGGGCAGCACCTGCTGGGGGTGGACGAGGGTGAGGACGACCTCGTCGCCGCGGTAGCCGAGCAGGGTCTGCTTGCACCCCGCCACCATGCCCGGCTCGATCGTGATGTGCGGGGTCTCGCGGCGGACGGTCGAGACAATCGGCTCGCGCTTCTGCTCGATGCGGTCGATGCCGAGGCCGAGGGCGTCGCTGATCATGCGGGCCGACTCCGGGAAGCCGATGTGCCCGTCGACCGAGCCGTCCTCGACACCGGCGAGGAACTCCTCCTCCGACAGGCCCACACCCTGCGTCCGCATGACCGTCGGGCCGTAGGGCGAGAGGTCGTTGACCCGGGTGGCCTCGATGGAGGTCACCTCGAGGCAGCCGGCGGTGAGGGCGACGACGAGGGTGTCCATCGACAGGCCGGGGTTGACCCCGGTCCCGATGATCGAGACCCCGTTCGCCTTGGCCAGGTCGTCGAGCTCGCGTGCGGCCTCGGGGGACTGCGCCTCCGGGGAGGCCATCTCCTCGGCGATGCTCACACAGTTGATGCCCGCCGAGAGGATGGTCCGCAGATCGTCGATCTGCTCCTTGACCCATGAGGTCGTCGCGATGATGACGCAGTCGACGTCGTCCTTGTTCAGCACGGAGGAGGGGTCGTCGGTGACGGTGGCGCCGAGATCGGTGTCGAGACCGAGCACCTCGCCGAGCGGTCTGCCGACGTACTCCGGGCGCGTGTCGATGCCGCCGACCAGTTGCAGGCCCTCCTTGCCGGCCACGAGGCGGGCCATGCCGCTCCCCATCGCACCGAGACCCCATTGGACGACGCGCAGCGTTGACATTGACCACTCCTTCGACGGCATCTGTGCAGACCAGGGGCCACGGGGGTGAACCGTGGCCCGGTCCGTCAACCGTAATCCGGGGCGGTGCCTCCTGTCCGGGGAATCCGGAGACCGTGACGGGCGTGCGCGGGTGGTGTCAGCCCTCGTGTTCGGCGGCCGCGACCTCGGCCTCGCCGACCCGGGTCTCCGCGGCGGCGATCGCCGTCGCGCCGAGCAGGGCGCCGGGCTCGTCCCGCCGCGTGACGAGGCGGTCGATGCTGTTGTCGCTCGGGTCGACGAGCACGACCCGGGGATGGAAGTCGCTCGGCACCGGCTCCGGCACGAGCTGGTAGGCCATGATGATGACGAGGTCGCCCGGCTGGACGAGACGGGCGGCCGCCCCGTTGAGCTGGATCTCCCCCGACCCCCGCGCGCCCGGGATGGTGTAGGTCTCGAGGCGCGCGCCGTTGTCGATGTCGACGACCTGGACCCGTTCGTAGCTGAGGATGCCCGCCGCGTCGAGGAGGTCCTCGTCGACGGTGATGGAGCCGACGTAGTGCAGGTCGGCGGCCGTGACCCGGGCGCGGTGGATCTTGCCGGTCACCATGGTGCGAAAGGCCACGATGCGTTCTCCCACGAAATCGGTGAGTCACCCGCGGGACGCCGCCGGGCCGCCTCGACGATAGGGGGCCCGCCCCGTCCGCTCCAACCGGGACGGGCCCGACGGGTGCGAGATGGGTCACCCTCGGCGACCTCGATCCGGGGTCGGGCGGCGGGGCACGGGGTTAGCCTGGCGCCACGGCCGATCAGGAAGGCGATGCCCCATGCAGAAGATCATCGACGATCCCACCGACCTCGTTCGCGGAGCCCTCACCGGCATGGCCGGTGCCCACCCGGAGCTCGACGTCGATGTCGAGAACTCGATCGTCTATCGGGCGACCCCCAAGGAGGCCGGCAAGGTCGCGCTGCTCTCGGGCGGCGGCTCGGGCCACGAACCGATGCACGGCGGGTTCGTCGGCCACGGGATGCTCGACGCCGCGTGCGCCGGTGCGGTCTTCACCTCCCCGGTGCCGGACCAGATCCAGGTCGCGACCACCCGCGTCGACCGCGGGGCGGGCGTCCTCCACATCGTCAAGAACTACTCCGGCGACGTGATGAACTTCGAGATGGCCGCCGAGGCGGCCGACGGCGTCGAGGTCGCGACGGTCATCACCGCCGACGACGTCTCCGTCGAGGACAGCACCTACAGCACCGGGCGCCGCGGGGTCGGCGTCACCGTGCTGCTCGAGAAGATCGTCGGCGCCGCGGCCGAGGAGGGCCTCGACCTCGAGGGCTGCCGGTCGCTCGCCCAGCGGGTGGCGGACTCCGGGCGCTCGATGGGGGTCGCGCTCACCTCGGGGACCGTGCCCGCCGCCGGGCATCCCACCTTCGACCTGCCGGAAGGCCGGATGGAGGTCGGTGTCGGCATCCACGGCGAACCCGGGCGCCGGACCGACGATCTCGGCACCGCGACGGAGATCGCCCGCGTGCTCGTCGAACCGATCCTCGCCGACCGTGACTTCACCTCCGGCCCCGTCCTCAGCTTCGTCAACGGCATGGGCGGCACGCCCCTGTTGGAGCTGTACAACCTGTCGGCCGACATCGATGCGCTCCTGGAGGAGGCGGGCGTCGAGGTCGTCCGGCACCTCGTCGGGCCGTACATCACGAGCCTGGAGATGGCGGGTGCCTCGCTCACCCTGCTCTCCCTCGACCCCGAGATGCTGCGGTACTGGGACGCGCCGGTGAACACACCCGGCCTCCGGTGGGGCGCAGCGGACGCCCCGGCCGGCTCCCGCAGCGAGGGCCGTCGCTCGGCGTCCGCGACCGGTGGCGCTGCGACGGCCCCCGCCGAGGGCCGGCCCGCGACGGTCTCCCCCGAGCGGCGCGAGGCCCCGCCGTCGGCCGCCCGGCCCGCCGCCGCGTCGGGCGCCCCCGGAACGGTGGGCGCGAGGACGGTCGAGGCCTGGTTGCGGGAGTTCGCCCGCCTCGTCACGGAGCACGAGACGACGCTCACCGACCTCGACGCGGCGATCGGCGACGCCGATCACGGCGCGAACATGGTCCGCGGCATGAACGCCGTCGTCGCCTACCTCGACGAGCTGGAGGATGTCGACGAGGTAGGTCCGTCGACCGTGTTGTCGAAGGCCGGGACGACCCTCGTGAGCAAGGTCGGCGGCGCCTCCGGACCGCTCTACGGCACGCTCCTCATGCGCACCGGTAAGGCGTGCGGTGACGCTCCCGACCTCGACGCGACGACCCTCGCCAGTGCCCTGCGGGCCGGGGTCGAGGGCGTGATGGCCCGAGGCAGGTCCGAGACCGGCGAGAAGACGATGCTTGACGCCCTCGTCCCGGCGCTCGACGCCTTCGACGCCGCGGGCGGCGACCTCGTCGTCGCGCTCGACGCCGCCGCGGCCGCCGCGGACGAGGGCCGCGACGCGACGACCGACATGGTCGCGTCCAAGGGCCGGGCCTCCTACCTGGGTGACCGGTCCGTCGGCCACCAGGACCCCGGAGCGACCTCCGCGGCGCTCCTCGTCACGGCGCTGCGGACCGCGGTCGCCTCGACCACGAAGGAGTAGTCATGAGTGTCGGATTCGTCGTCGTCAGCCACAGTCGCGCCCTCGCCGAGGCCGCCGTGACCCTGGCGTCGCAGATGATCCCCGGTGACCCCGTGCCCATCGAGCTCGCCGCCGGGACCGCCGACGGTGGCCTCGGCACCGACGCCACCGCGATCCAGACCGCGATCGAGCGGGTCGACGAGGCCGTGGACGACGGCGTCATCGTGCTGCTCGACCTCGGCTCGGCGATCATGTCGACCGAGATGGCCCTGGAGATGCTCGAGGACGTGGTCCGCGACCGCGTCGACGTCTCCCCCGGCCCGCTCGTCGAGGGGCTCGTCATCGGGGTCGTCCAGGCATCCACGGGCGCCAAGCGGTCACGGGTCCTCCGGGTCACGCGGGACGCGCTGCAGTCGAAGTCCACCCAGCTCGGCGGCTGAGGAGCGGTCGGCTCCGTCGCCCGGAGCCCGTCGGTGCGCCTGCGAGGATGCGCGCATGCGTGAATATCTCGCCATCTCGCCGGCGCAGGCCGCCGCTGTCGTCCTCTCCGCGGTCGGTATGTACGGGGCGTTCCTCGTCCTCGTCCGGGTGTTCGGGGCCCGGGTGCTGGCCCGCATGTCGACGTTCGACTTCGTCGTCACGCTCATGCTCGGCGCGATCGCCGGGCGCGTGATCCTCGGGGACACCCCCGTCCTCGAGGCCGGTGTCCTCGGGCTCGGGACGCTGCTGATGCTCGAGGTCGCCGTGGGCAAGTTGCGCACGATCCCGCGCGTGCACCGGTGGCTCACCCCCGCCCCGATCCTCATCCTCGAGGGGGGTCGGGTGCTCGAGGACGGCCTTCGACGTGCGCATATCACGATCGACGAGGTCGCCGGCGCGCTGCGCACCCAGGGCATCAGGCACCTCGACGAGGTCGCCTACGGCATCTTCGAACCCACCGGGGCGATCAGCCTCCTGCGGATCGGCCGCGACGTCGATGACCGTCTGCTCACCGACGTCGTCCGGCCCGAGGTCGGACCCCCGGCCGAGCGCTGAGACGCCCCCGGACGAGCCATCCGCGCCACCCCCGGAGGACGGGGACGGCGCGGATGGGAGCGAGGGCGTGAGGCCGACTCGCGAGGCTCAGGAGAACCACTGCCACGGCGGGCCGAGGGCGAGCAGTACCGAGAACACGACGGCGAGGCCGATGAGGGTGAGGAGCAACGCGGGCACGGGGTGGCGCAGCGCCGTCGCGACGATGCGTTCGACCGGTCCGCTCGGCGACTCCGCGAGGAGCCGCCACCGCGGGGCGAGCAGCCCACGCCGAGCGGCGGAGCGCTCGAACGGGATCGTCGCGTACGGCAGCACCGACGAGCCCAGCCCGAGGAACAGGTCCGTCGCCCGCCAACGCCGGTCGACGGCGACGAGGATCGTCGCGGTGACGTAGGAGAGGAACACGAACCCGTGGACTCCCCCGCCGAGGCGCACGCCGAGGTCGGTGACGTCGAAGACGTACTTGAGGAGCATGCCGATGATGAGCAGCGTCCACGTGACGGCCTCGGCGAACGCGAGGGTGCCGTAGAGCCGTTCGGGGCCGGTGGTGAGGCGGCGGTCGTCGGCCGTGGTCGACAGGTCGTCGCGGGTCATCGGCGCCTCAGACGTTGAACCCGAGCGCACGCAGCTGCTCACGGCCTTCGTCGGTGATCTTGTCCGGGCCCCACGGCGGCATCCACACCCAGTTGATGCGGTGGTCGGAGACGATGCCCTCGAGCGCCTGGGCGGTCTGGTCCTCGATGACGTCGGTGAGCGGACAGGCCGCGCTCGTGAGCGTCATGTCGACGATCGCGGTGTTCGCGGAATCGACGGTGACGCCGTAGACGAGGCCGAGGTCGACGACGTTGATACCGAGTTCGGGGTCGACGACGTCGCGCATCGCCTCCTCGACGTCGGCGGCGTTCGCGGGGGTCGTGCCGGCCGAGGGTGCGGCCGCGACGGGAGCGTCCGAGGCCGGTGCGGCGGCAGTGCCGGTGAGATGGTCGGTCATCGTTCCTCCAGGGGGGCGGCGGGGGTGGCGGCGGTGAGGGCGCCGGAGGCGGTCGTGTCGGCGCGGGCGCGGGCGAGGGCGTCGAGGAGCGCCGACCACCCGAGCAGCGCGCACTTGACGCGGGCGGGGTACTGGGCGACACCGGCGAGGGCGACCCCGTCGCCGATGACCTCCTCGTCGCCGGGGTCCTTGCCCCGGCTCGTGAGCATCGACTTCATCGCCTCGTAGGTCGCGAGCACCTCGGTGATCGGGTACCCGATGGACTCCTCGGCGAGGATCGAGGTCGACGCGACCGAGATCGAACAGCCGAGCGCGTCGTAGCTGACGTCGGAGAGGACCTGGGTGCCGTCCTGCTCGCTGAGGTGGACACGGAGCGTGACCTCGTCACCGCAGCTCGTGTTGACGTGGTGGACCTCGGACTCGAACGGCTCGCGCAGCCCGGCATGCTGGGGGTGCTTGCTGTGATCGAGGATCAACTGCTGGTAGAGGTCCATCACGCGACTCCGAAGATCTCGGGCACCCGGTCCAGCGCGGTGATGAACGCGTCGATCTCCTCGCGGGTGGTGTAGACCTGGAAGCTCACCCGGGTCGAGGCGGGGACGCGCAGAGCGCGGTGCAGCGGCCACGCGCAGTGGTGACCGGTACGCACGGCGACGCCGGAGTCGTCGAGGATCTGGCCGACGTCGTGCGGGTGCACCCCGTCGACGACGAACGCGACGGCCCCGACCCGGCGCTGCGGGTCGGTCGGCCCGAGCACCCGCACCCACGGACGCTCGGCGAGTCGCTCGAGGGTGTAGCCGACGAGGTCGCGGTCGTGGGCCGCGACCCGGTCCATGCCGATCTCCGACAGGTAGTCCACTGCGGCGCCGAGCCCGACGACCTGCGCCGTCATCGGCACACCGGCCTCGAAACGCTGCGGCGGCGCCGCGTACGTCGACCCCTCCATGCGGACGACCTCGATCATCGACCCGCCCGTCACGTACGGCGGCATCGCGGCGAGGAGGTCGTAGCGGCCCCACAGGACACCGATGCCGCTCGGGCCGAGGACCTTGTGGCCGGTGAACGCCATGAAGTCGACGCCGAGGTCGGCGACGTCGACCGGGATGTGTGGCACCGACTGGCAGCCGTCGAGGACGGTGAGCGCACCAACCTCCTTGGCGCGGGCGACGATCCGGGGCACGTCGACGAGGGTGCCGAGGACGTTGCTCACGTGGGTGAACGCGACGAGCCTCGTGCGCTCGGTGATCGCCGAGAGCTCCGGGTCCAGCTCGCCGTCCGCGTCGATCTCAAGCCACGTGAGCGTCGCGCCCGTGCGGCGGCAGAACTCCTGCCACGGCACGAGGTTGGCGTGGTGCTCGAGGGTCGTCACGCAGACCTCGTCGCCGGGGCCGATGCGCAACCGGTCGGCGATGAGGGGGTCGACGCCGTCGAGCGCGCCGGGGGCGTTCGCGTTCGAGAGCGCGTAGGCGACGAGGTTGATCGCCTCGGTGCCGTTGCGGGTGAACACGACCTCCTGCGCCGGGGCACCGATGAACTCGCCGATGCGCTCACGCGCCGACTCGTACAGGTCGGTCGCCTCCTCGGCGAGCTGGTGCGCGCCGCGGTGGACCGCGGCGTTGTGGTGCTCGTAGAAGTCCCGTTCGGCGTCGAGGACCGCGCGCGGCTTCTGCGAGGTCGCGCCCGAGTCGAGGTAGACGAGCGGCTTGCCGCCGCGCACGGTGCGACCCAGGATCGGGAAGTCCGCCCGCAGCCGGGCGATCTCCTCGGCGTCGGGGGCGGGGCGTGCGGTCACCCCCGCCTCCTCACGGGAGACCTCGGGGGTGTGCGGCGCCGTCGTGCCCGAGGTCGTGGCGTCGTCGGTCAATGCCGTGGTCATCAGGCGTTCGCCGCCACGTCCTGGGTGGTGAAGCGGTCGTAGCCCTCCTCCTCGAGGCGGTCGGCCAACTCGGGGCCGCCCTCCTCGGCGATCCGACCGTCGACGAAGACGTGGACGTGGTCGGGGGTGATGTACCGCAGGATCCGCGTGTAGTGCGTGATGAGCAGGACGCCCATGTCGTTCGAGGCCTTGGCGCGGTTGACGCCCTCGGAGACCACGCGCAGCGCGTCGACGTCGAGACCGGAGTCGGTCTCGTCGAGCACGGCGAACCGTGGCTTGAGCAGCTCCATCTGGAGGATCTCGTGGCGCTTCTTCTCACCGCCGGAGAAGCCCACGTTGACGTCCCGCTCGGCGAACGTGGAGTCCATCTTGAGGTCGGCCATCGCGTTCTTGACCTCCTTGACCCACGTGCGCAGCTTGGGCGCCTCGCCGTCGACCGCGGTCTTCGCGGTGCGCAGGAAGTTGCTCACCGAGACGCCGGTGACCTCGACGGGGTACTGCATCGCGAGGAACAGACCGGCGCGGGCGCGCTCGTCGACGCTCATCGCGAGGACGTCCTCGCCGTCGAGGGTGACGGTCCCCTGGGTGACGCTGTACTTGGGGTGGCCGGCGATGCTGTAGGCCAGGGTGGACTTGCCCGAGCCGTTGGGGCCCATGATCGCGTGCGTCTCGCCCGACCGGATGGTCAGGTCGACGCCCTTGAGGATCTCCTTGGGGCCGTTCTCGGTCTCGACGCTGACGTGCAGGTCGCGGATCTCCAGCACGGAGGGCTGCCGGGTGGTCTCGCTCATGTCTCGCTCCAGGTGGGGGTGATCAGAAGTTGGTGGGGGTCGCGGAGTCGACGTAGACGTCGTCGCCCTCGATCTCGACGCGGTAGACGGCGACGGCGGCGGTCGCGGGCGGGGTGGCGGGGGCTCCCGTGGTGACGTCGAAACGCGAGCCGTGGAGCCAGCATTCGACGAAACACCCGGAGACCTCGCCCTCCGACAACGCGACCGAACCGTGGCTGCAGGAGTCCTCGACCGCGTGGATCGTGCCGTCCTGAAGGCGGATCATCGCGACGTTGCGGCCCTCGACGACGGCGGCGTGCGCCTGACCGGGGGTGAGGTCGTCGACGGCGCAGACGAGCTCCCTCATGCCGGGGTCGCCGTGAGGTCGAGCTCGGCCTCGATCCGTTCCATGAGGTGGGCGCTCACGTCGGCGACGCCGATGCGGTCGACGATGTCGGCGAAGAACCCACGGACGACGAGCCGTCGGGCCTCGTCCTCGGGGATCCCGCGCGCCTGCAGGTAGAACAGCTGCAGGTCGTCGAACCGTCCCGTGGCCGAGGCGTGCCCGGCGCCCGCGATCTCACCGGTCTCGATCTCGAGGTTGGGAACGCTGTCGGCGCGGGCCCCGTCGGTGAGCAGGAGGTTGCGGTTGAGCTCGTAGGTGTCGGTGCCCTCGGCGGACGCCCGGATGAGCACGTCGCCGATCCACACGGTGTGCGCTCCCTCGCCCTGCAGGGCCGACTTGTAGAGCACGTCCGAGGAACAGTGCGGCGCCTCGTGGTCGACGAAGAGCCGGTGCTCCAGGTGCTGACCGGCGTCGGCGAACGAGACCCCGAGGCCCTCGAAGCGCCCGCCGGTGCCGTCGTAGAACGCGTTGGTCGAGACCCGGACGAGACCACCGCCGAGGCTGACCGCGACGTGGCGCACCGTGGCGTCCCGGCCGACGACGACGTCGTGCTGCCCGACGTGCACCGCGTCGTTCTCCCATTCCTGCACGGTGACGACGGTGACCTGGCTGCCGGCACCCGCGAGGACGGTGAGCACCTCGGCGTATTCGGCGCTGCCGTGGTGGGCGACGACGATCGTCGCCGTGGCGAAGTCGCCGACGCGCACGAGGAGGTGGCCGTGGACGCGCGTCGCCCGGTCGGTGCCGGTGAGCCGGAGGACGACGGGCTCGGTGAGCTCGGCCTCGGCGGGGACGTCGACGACGCCGACGCCGCCGCTGTTCGCCGCCGCGATCGCGGCGACGCGGTCGGCGGGCTTCGGCGGCTGCAACGCGCGCCACTCCTCGACGCTCATCGTCGAGGTCGTCACACCCTCGGGAAGTCGCTCCTCCCACTGCAGGCAGGCACCGGTGGCCTCGTCGGCGAACAGGCCCGCGAGCTCCTTGATCGGGGTGAAACGCCACCCCTCCTCGCGACCGGTCGGCAGGCCGAAGTCGGCCACGTCGAAGCTCGTGCGCCATTCGGCGCGCGACTGCTCCGGCACGGTCGACTCGACGGCGCCCCGGACGGCGTCGCGCGCGGCGTTCGCCGAGACCTCGCTCGGCGCCGCGGCCGTCGTCACGCCGGGCGTGCCGAGCGTCGGCTTGTCGGACTCGACGGGCATCCCCGTCGAGGTCTCCCCGGTCTCGGGGCGAGGGGTGGTGCGATCGACCAGTGGCATCAGCCCACGGATCCTTCCATCTGCAGCTCGATGAGTCGGTTGAGTTCGAGGGCGTACTCCATGGGGAGCTCCCGCGCGATGGGCTCGACGAACCCGCGCACGATCATCGCCATGGCCTCCTCCTCGCTCATGCCTCGCGACATGAGGTAGAAGAGCTGGTCGTCGCTCACCTTGGACACCGTGGCCTCGTGACCGAGCTGCACGTCGTCCTCACGGACGTCGACGTACGGGTAGGTGTCGGAGCGGCTGATCGTGTCGACGAGCAGCGCGTCGCACACGACGGAACTCTTGGAGTCGGTCGCCCCCTCGGCGACCTGCACGAGGCCGCGGTAGGAGGTGCGTCCGCCGCCGCGCGCGACCGACTTGCTCACGATGGAGCTCGAGGTGTGCGGGGCGTTGTGGACCATCTTGGCGCCGGCGTCCTGGTGCTGGCCCTCACCCGCGAACGCGATCGAGAGGGTTTCGCCGCGGGCGTGCTCGCCCTGGAGGAACACGGCCGGGTACTTCATCGTCACCTTGGAGCCGATGTTGCCGTCGACCCACTCCATCGTCGCCCCCGCCTCGCAGGTCGCGCGCTTGGTGACGAGGTTGTAGACGTTGTTCGACCAGTTCTGGATCGTCGTGTAGCGCACGCGGGCGCCCTTCTTGACGACGATCTCGACGACCGCGCTGTGCAGGGAGTCCGACTTGTAGATCGGGGCGGTGCAGCCCTCGACGTAGTGCACGTAGGAGTCCTCGTCGGCGATGATGAGGGTCCGCTCGAACTGGCCCATGTTCTCGGTGTTGATCCGGAAGTAGGCCTGGAGCGGGATGTCGACGTGGACGCCCGGCGGCACGTAGATGAACGAGCCGCCCGACCACACCGCGGTGTTGAGTGCCGCGAACTTGTTGTCGCCCGGGGGGATGACGGTGCCGAAGTACGACCTGAAGAGGTCCTCGTGCTCGCGCAGCCCGGAGTCGGTGTCGACGAAGATGACGCCCTTCTCCTCCAGGTCCTCACGGATCTGGTGGTAGACGACCTCGGACTCGTACTGCGCGGCCACACCGGCGATGAGGCGCTGCTTCTCCGCCTCCGGGATGCCGAGCTTGTCGTAGGTCGCCTTGATGTCCTCGGGTAGTTCGTCCCAGGTGGTCGCCTGCTTCTCGGTGGACCGGACGAAGTACTTGATGTTCTGGAAGTCGATACCCGAGAGGTCGCTGCCCCAGTGCGGCATGGGCTTCTTGTCGAAGAGGCGGAGGGACTTGAGGCGCAGCTCGCGCATCCACTCCGGCTCGTCCTTGAGGGACGAGATGTCCTCGACGACCTCGGGGGACAGGCCACGCCGTGCGGTCGCACCCGCGACGTCGGTGTCGGCCCAGCCGTAGTCGTAGCGCCCGAGATCCTTCAGGCCCGGGTTGAGCTCCTCGATCGTGCTCATGTGGCGCTCCTCTCGTCGTGCCCGTGGGCGTGGTGCTCGGTGGTCGGGGTGGTCTGGTCGCGGCGGTCGCCGCCGGATGTCGCAGCGCCGGGCGGGCGCTCGAGTGGCCCGAGGAGGACCGGTTCCCGTGGGACGAACGTCGTGCAGACGTGTTCGCCGCCAGCGAGGGTGGCGAGACGCTGGACGTGGACCCCGAGCAGCCGGGCGAACACCTCGGTCTCCTCCTCGCAGAACTGCGGGAAGCGGGCTGCGACCTCGTGCATCGGGCAGTGCCCCTGGCAGAGCTGCAGCCCGAGCCCCGAAGGACCCACGGGTCGGGCCGACGCAGCATACCCGTCGGCGGCGAGGGCCTCCGCGAGGGCCTGGGCCCGGTCGACGAGGTCCTCCCCCGCCGCCTCGACGACGGGGGCGTAGCGTGCCTCGAGGACCGCCAGCCGGTCGCGGGCGAAGTCGGCGACGGCCTCGTCCCCCAGCCGGTCGGCGAGGAACTGCAGCGCCTCGGTGGCGACGTCGCCGTATCCGGTGGACAGGTGACTGTGCCCCGCGGGCGTGACGACGTACGCCTTCGCCGGCCGTCCACGCCCCCGCTTGGCGGGGACGACGTCCGAGGGGGCGATGAGCCCGTCGTCGGCCAGCGCCTCGACGTGCCGACGCACGCCCGCGGTGCTCATGCCGAACTCCTCGGCGAGTCGCGTGGCGGTCACCGGACCGAGTTCGGAGACCCGGCGGAGCACGAGGTCCCGTGTGCGGGCATCGCCCTCCACCGCGACGGGGCCCGGGGCTCCCGATGCGGCTGCGGGACGACTGTCGATAAACACAACACCGATCTTATCTAATTCGGGGACGGCTGTCTGCGGGGGGTCCCCGTCGGGGCTCCGGCGCTCGGCGTGTCGGTCGACGGTCCTACACTGCAGGCCATGGCCACCCCCACCGGCGATCCGCACGATCCCCCGCGACCCGCACCGGTGGAGCGCCCCTCCCCCAGCAGGACCCCCGCCCCCACCCCGGCCTCCGCGGAGAGGTTCGTCCCCGCCCCGGCGGCCGGGCGCGCGTCCGCGTCACCGGCGGTGCGCGTGAGCGGCCTCGCCAAGCGGTTCGGTCAGGTCCAGGCCGTCGCCGACATGTCGTGGGAGGCCCGGGCGGGCCGGGTCACCGCCGTCCTCGGCCCCAACGGTGCGGGCAAGACGACGGCGATCTCCTGTCTCGAGGGGTTGCTGCGCCCCGACGCGGGTACGGTCGAGGTCCTCGGCGTCGACCCCTGGCGGGCCTCCACCGAGCACCGCGCCCGGGTGGGCGTGATGTTCCAGGAGGGTGGACTGCCCAACACGACGAACGCCGCCCACCTGCTCCCCCACCTCGCGCGTCTCTACGCCGACCCCTGGCCCGTCGCCGATCTCTCCGCACGACTCGGCATCGAGGACTTCCGGCGCACGTCCGTCAAACGGCTCTCCGGCGGACAGCGCCAGCGCGTCGCCCTCGCCGCGGCCCTCGTCGGTCGGCCCCAGGTCCTCTTCCTCGACGAACCCTCGGCCGGGCTCGACCCGCACGCGCGTCTCGACGTCTGGGGTCTCGTCCGTGAGGTCGCCGACCGCGGCGCGTGCGTCGTGCTCACCACGCACTCCTTCGAGGAGGCCGAGCATCTCGCCGACGACCTCGTCATCGTCGCCGACGGACGCGCCGTGGCCGCTGGCACCGTCGCCGAGGTCACCGGCGAGCGGGGCCTCTACGACACCTACTTCGCCCTGACGCGTCCGGGCACGAGCCTCGAGGGAGGACCCCGATGACCGCACCCGCCACCGGCACGTCGGGCGCCGGCGCCGATCCGGGTCCCGCCACCGCCGCCGCACCTCCCGCCCGCCGTGTCCTCTCGCAGGCCTGGTTCGAGGCGATGACGATGCTGCGCAACGGGGAACAGCTCCTCGTCGCGATCGTCCTGCCGGCGCTCATGTTGCTCGCCCTGTCGCGGGGGGTGATCCCCGGCATCGAGGGACCGCAGGCGCTCGAGCTCAGCATGGCCGGGGTGTTCGGCCTGGCGGTGATCTCGACGGCGTTCACCGGGCAGGCGATCTCCACGGGGTTCGATCGCCGCTACGGCGTCCTGCGCCTCCTCGGCACGACCCCCCTCGGGCGCGGCGGGCTGCTCGGGGCCAAGGCCCTCGCGGTCCTCGTCGTGCTCGCGGTCCAGCTCGTCGTCCTCGGGGCGCTCGGGATGGTCCTCGGATGGCAGCCCCACCCGGGACGCCTCCTGCTCGCGGTACCCCTGCTCGTCGTCGGCGCGTGGGTGTTCGTCGCGCTCGCCCTCCTGCTCGCGGGCACGGTGCGCGCCGAGGCCGTCCTCGCGGTCGCGAACCTGCTCTGGGTGCTCGTCCTCGGTGCCGGTGGCATCGTCGTGCCACCGGAGGTCCTCGGCCCGTGGGCCGCCACGGTCGTCCCGGTGCTCCCGTTCGGCGCCCTCGGTGAGGCACTGCGCTCGGTGATGGTCACCGGTGCCGTGCCGGCCGTCCCCGTCATCGTGCTCGTCGCCTGGGGCGTCGTCTTCGCGTTCCTCGCCTCTCGTTTCTTCCGGTGGAGCGACTGAGGGCCCGGGGCCACGCCCGTCCGATACGGGAGATTCGTCCGGGTGCCACCGCCGCCGGTGTGTCGGCCCTGTTCCCCCACTAGGCTGGCCGGGTGAGCACGACCTCGACGCCCGGTAGCCCCGTCCAGACCCCCGCCGACGTCGTCGCGCCCCCACGCGGGGTGCGTGACTGGATGTGGATCGCCCTCATCGCGAACCTCGTCGGCAACATCGCCATCATCCTCACCGGTGGTCTCGTGCGCCTCACCGGTTCCGGCCTGGGGTGCCCGACGTGGCCGGAGTGCACCCCGGGGTCGATCGTGCCGACGGGTCAGCAGACTCAGGGGTTCCACAAGTTCATCGAGTTCGGCAACCGGCTCATCACGCCGGTCCTCGTCGCCATCGCCCTGTGGGTCCTCGTCCTGGCGGTGATGAAGTTCTGGAACACCCGCCGCCGGTTCGTCGCCGCGTGCGCGGTGCCCCTGCTGTTCGTGCTCGTCCAGGCGGTCCTGGGCGGGATCATCGTGCTCGCCCACCTCGACCCCAAGACGGTGTCGCCGCACTTCCTCATCTCGCTGTTCCTCGTCTCCAACGGCACCTACCTGCTGTACCGGTACCGCGAGGGCGACACGCGGCCCCAGCGCGTGGTCCCCGTCGTCCTCCAGCGACTCGGCTGGGTGACCGCGGGCGTGGGCGCGGTCGTCTGCGTCCTCGGCACGGCGGTGACGGGCTCCGGCCCCCACTCGGGTGACTCGATGGCCGACGTCCGCCTCGGCTTCGACCCGCATGCGACGAGCTGGCTCCACGCCGACGCGGTCATGCTCTTCCTCGGCCTCACGGTGGCGCTCGTCGTCGCCAGCCGCCTCGTCGACGTGCCCGCTCCGTACCGGAGGGCCTGGCACTGGACCCTCGCGCTCTCCTTCGTGCAGGGCCTCGTCGGGTACGTGCAGTACTTCACCGGCCGGCCCATCGGGCTCGTCGCCGTCCACCTGCTCCTCTCGGCGCTCTTCGTCGTGCTGCTCACCCAGGGCGTCCTCACGGCCCGTCGCCGCTGACGGCGGCCGACCGCGGCCGTCGCGCCGTGGGTCAGACGTCGGCGGAGGACCGGGACCGGATCCTGCCGAGCGCCACGACGACGAGCACGAGGGCGAGCAGCGCGTAGATCGCGACGGGGATCGGGTGGGAGACGAACACCGCGTAGTCCCCGTCGGAGGAGAGAAGTCCGTCCCGCAGGCTCGTCTCGAAGAGCGGCCCGAGGACGAGGCCGATCATCAGCGGGGCGAGCGGCACGTCGTGACGACGCATCGCGAAACCGACGAGAGCGATGCCGAGCAGGAGGAACAGGTCGAACCGCTGCGCACTGGTGGCGTACACGCCGAGCCCGCAGAAGACCATGATCCCCGCGTAGAGATACGGCCTCGGGATGAGCAGGAGCTTGCTCCACATCGCGGCGAACGGCAGGTTGAGCAGCAACAACACGACCATCGCGATGAAGAAGCTCGCGAGCAGGGGCCACACGAGATCGGCCGAGCGGGTGAACAGCAACGGACCGGGTTGGAGGCCGTACTGCTGGAACGCCGCGAGCATGATGGCCGCGGTGCTGGAGACGGGGAGCCCGAGGGCGAGGAGCGCGCCCATCGCCATCCCGGTCGTCGCGTTGCCCGCGGCCTCCGGGGCGGCCAGGCCGCGGATCGCCCCCTTGCCGAACTGCGGGTCCCTGCGACGACGGTCGAGGCGCCGCTCGGCGTCGTAGGCCATGAACGTCGGCACCTCCGAGCCGCCCACCGGGATGATTCCGAAGGGCAGACCGATCGCCGTCCCCCGCAACCATGCGGGGAGGGCCTCGACGAACTCGGCCCGGGAGAGGAACGGGCGCCCCGAGGGACGGATCTCGTGCGCGGCCGTGTCGCGGCGGATGCGGGAGGCCACGTGGAAGACCTCGCCGAGGGCGAGCACGCCGACGGTGACCGTGACGATCGAGATGCCGTCGAACATCTCGGGCACGCCGAGGGTGAAGCGTTCGGCGCCCGTGAACGAGTCGATGCCCACGACGGCGATCGACAACCCGAGGACCAGGGACGCGAGCCCCTTGACCACCGAGTCCGAGACGATCGAGCTCGTCGCCACGAACGCGAACAGTGCGAGCGCGAGGTACTCGGCCGGGCCGAACGCCGCCGACAGGTCGGCGAGCCGCGGCGCGAGGAACACGACGACGACCGAGGCGATCATGCCGCCGAGGAACGCACCGATGGCCGCCGTCGCGAGGGCCTGGGCCGCCCGCCCGCTCTTCGCCATCTGATGCCCCTCGAACGTCGAGGCGATCGCCGATCCCTGCCCCGGGGTGTTCATGAGGATCGCCATCGTCGAATCACCGAACAGCCCACCGAAGTACACGCCGGCGAACATGATGAACGCGCCGGTGGGGTCGAGGGCGAAGGTGAGCGGGAGCAGGAGCGCGACGGCCATCGACGAGCCGAGGCCGGGGACCACGCCCACCGAGGTGCCGAGCAGACAGCCGACGAGCACCCACAGCATGTTCATCGGGGTGAGCGCGTCGCCGAACCCGGCGAGGAGGTTCGCGAGCTGATCCACCGGTCACCACCCCCCGCCGAGCAGACCCGAGGGCAACGTGAGGCCGAGCCCCACGGAGAACGCGAGGTACACCAGGCTCGACACGACGAGTGCGAGGCTCGCGTCGAACACCGGCCGCGTGCTGCCGATCCCGCGCGCGACGCACCAGAAGAGCACCGCCGCGCCGAGGATCCAGCCGAGGAGGTCGAGGGTCGCGGCGAACAGCGCGAATCCGCCGACGCACCACGCCACCGCACCCCAGTCGGTGTACGTGCGGCGGCCGTGGCCGTGCGTGTGCTCGGGCACCCGGGGATGCCGCAGGACCTCGAGGACGAGCAGCGCCGCGAGCACGTAGCCGGCGACGACGAGGATCCAGGGGACGAACGTGGGGCCGGGGAACTCGTCGTCGGGTGCCGCCATCGTGAGGTTGCCGACGGCGAGCCACGTCGCGACCGCCGCCATGATGAGCGGGATGACGAGGCCGCTGCGCCCGGCCCACCAGGAGTCGCGCCCACCCTCGACGTCGGCTCGGGCGTGGCCCGCGTCGTCGGAGGTGGACACGGCGGCGGGGTCGGGTGAGGTGCTCACTGGATCTCCTCGGCGAGGGCGGCGATGCGGGTCTGTTCGTCCTGGAGCCAGGAGTCGAGTTCGGGACCGGCGGGGAGGAAGACGTTCGACCACAGGTTGCGCTTCTCCGCCGCCTGCCATTCCGGGGTCCGCGTCGCGGCGCCGACGAGGTCGACGAGCTGAGCCAACTCGTCGTCCGTGATGCCGGGTGGCGCGACGAGCATCCGCCAGTTCGCGAGGGTCACGTCGTGCCCCTGTTCGCGCAGGGTGGGGATGCCGACGCCCGGAAGGCGCTCGGGCGCGGCGAGGCCGAGGGCGCGCAGGCGGCCGGCCTCGATCTGGTCGGACATGTCGGTGTAGCCGGAGGTCGCGGCGACCGCGGTGCCGTTGAGGAGGGCGGTGGTCGCCTCTCCCCCACCGGACTTGGGGATGTAGGCGACCTGCGCCGGATCGAGACCCACCTTGCTCGCGAGCTCGGCACCCACGAGCTGATCGAACGTGCCACCGCCGGTCCACGTGACCTTCGTGGGGTCGGCCTTCCACGCCGCGACGAGGTCGTCGAGGGTCCGGTAGGGGGAATCCCCCTTGACCACGACGACGTCGTACTCCTCGACGACCCGCGCGACCGGTGTGACGTCCCCGTGGTCGACGGGAGCGTCGAGCTGGGCGACGCCGGCGACGAGCCCGGTTCCGGAGACCATGAGCGTGTTCGCCCGGCCGCCCATCGTCGTGAGCTTGCCGAGGGCGATCGTGCCCGACGCGCCGGGGATGTTGACCACCTGGACGTTGTTGACGAGCTTCTCGGCGCGCATCGACTGCTGCATCTCGCGCTGGAAGGTGTCCCAGCCGCCGCCCGGACCGGCCGGCGCGACGAGCGTGAGGTTGGCCCGGATGTCGTCGCCGCCGGCGGCGCTCTGCACCGAGAAGAACGACGCCGCCCCGATGACGATCGCCGCGAAGAGCGCGTAGGCGAGGTGGGCGGCACGGACGGGGCCACGTGAACCGCGCTCGCGGGGCTCGTCGTCGCCCACTGCGGCGACGGCACCCGCCTCGGGCGAGGGTGGGACGGTCGACACCTCGGCACCTTTCGTCGTGCGATCCGGCTGCCGCCCGGATGACGGCGCCCGTGGCGACACCCGGGTCGGTCTCCGGAGAGCGTAGTCAGAGAGCGTAGTCGGTGAGACGTGGCTCACACTCCGCGCCGCGCGGTCGATCCTCGCCTTGCGCAACCTGGCCCCTCGGCACGAGGTGGTCGTCCGACCCCGGGACTCCCCAGGGTCACCGCCCCCGTCGGGCCGTCCCGGCGGGATTCAGGGCATAGGGTGATGAGACCCGCATCACACGCCCGGTCGCGGCGTCCTCGCAGGTCGCCATGGGGTCTGCGACCGCCGGCCGGGCCAGCGACGAAAGGTGCCGCGATGACCGTCCTGCTCGCCTCCGCCGAGACCGCCGAGGGCGCCGCCGCGCTCGAATTCGCTCTCGAGGAGGCCACCCGCCGCGGCGAGAACCTCATCGTGTTCCACCTCGAGGGCCGTCCCGGGGAGGAGCCCGCCGTCATCGACGGCGTGGAACTCACGCACGCCGGACCCGACGAGCGTTCCCGCGACGTCGCGGGCGAACTCATCGACGTCGCGAACTCCGGGGACGTCTCCGTCGTGGTCGTCGGGGTGCGACAGCGCACGCCCGTCGGCAAGCTCGTCCTCGGCAGTCGCGCCCAGAAGATCCTCCTCGAGGCCAGGGTCCCCGTCGTGGCCGTCAAGGTGAGCTGACGCGGCCTGCCTCGGCCGTCGGGATGATCACCGGGGGCCGACGCGAGCGGTGGCGCCGCCGGAACGCGCGGCTCGCCGTGCCCTCCGTCGGGGCCCCGGCGGGGGCTCAGAACGGCAGGGGGAAGAAGAGCAACGGGTCCACGGCGACGCCGACGAACAGCAACGTGAGGTAGCTGATCGAGTAGTGGAACAGGCGCATGGGGCGTAGGGCCGCGAGCGTGGTGTTGGCGGGGTCCTTGGCGCGGCCCAGCAACGTGTGGGCCTCTCGGATGAAGACCGCGCCACTGACGAGCGCGACGACCGTGTAGATCCACCCCATGGGGGCCAGTGGGATGAGCGCGAGCGAGGCGAGCACCGTGGCCCACGCGTAGGCGACGCACTTGCGGGCGACGCCGGTGTCTTCGGCGACGACCGGCAGCATGGGGATCCCGGCGGCGGCGTAGTCGTCCTTGAACCGCATCGAGAGCGGCCAGTAGTGCGGCGGCGTCCAGAAGAAGACGACGAGGAAGAGCACGAACGGCGCGACGGCCAGGGAGTTCGTGACCGCCGACCAGCCGATGAGCACGGGCATGCACCCCGCGACCCCGCCCCAGACGATGTTCTGGGAGGTCCGGCGCTTGAGCACGATCGTGTAGAAGACGACGTAGAGCAGGATCGCGCCGAACGACAGCGCCGCCGAGAGGACGTTGACGAACACCCCGAGGACGAGCACCGAGGCGATCCCGAGGAGGACGCCGAACACGACGGCGTTGCGCACCGACATGACGCCGGTGGCGAGGGGACGGCCCTCGGTGCGGTGCATGAGCCGGTCGACGTCGCGGTCGATGATGCAGTTGAAGACGTTGGCGCAGGCCGCCGACAACGTGCCGCCGACGAGCGTGGCGAGGACGAGCGGGATCGAAGGGACGCCGCGCTCGGCGAGGAACATCACGGGGAACGTCGTGATGAGGAGGAGCTCGATGATGCGCGGCTTGGTGAGCGAGACGTAGTCGCGCACACCTGCACGGGGGATCACTCCCTCCTCGCCCACCCCAGGGGTCGACGGAAGATCGGTGGAGTTCCGGCCGGGCTGAAGAGTGGTCACGATGTGGTCGCCAGATCCTTCACGTGCGGGGGCCCGAGGTGGGCGGTGCTGTCGCCCAGTGTAGGCGCGTCGCGCGCCGCTGCGTCTGGGGCGTCCCCATGCCGTTGTCGGTGACGCCCGATACGCTCGGCGGAGAAGCACGAGCCACGGCGCGGGTACCGCGATCCACCGGCCCCACCGGGCCGACGTCCGTCCGCCCACGCCCCCACCTCACAGCGCCCTCCGGCGAAGGAGACCACATGACCGACCAGCTCGCGAGCCGCCGCGACCCCTCCCTCTCCGCACCCCGCTGCAGCGAGGTGGGGTGGAGCGACCTCGACGTCCGCGCCGTCGACACGGTGCGCGTCCTCGCGGCCGACGCCGTGCAGAAGGCCGGCAACGGTCACCCGGGCACGGCGATGAGCCTGGCCCCCCTCGCCTACCTGCTGTTCCAGAAGGTCATGCGCATCGATCCGAACGACCCGGACTGGTTGGGTCGCGACCGGTTCGTCCTCTCCTGCGGACACAGCAGCCTCACCCAGTACATCCAGCTGTACCTCTCCGGTTACGGCATGGAGATGTCCGACCTCCAGGCGTTGCGCACGTTCGGTTCGCAGACGCCCGGTCACCCCGAGGTGCACCACACCCGCGGGGTCGAGATCACGACCGGCCCCCTGGGCTCCGGGCTCGCCACGGCCGTCGGCATGGCGATGGGTCAGCGCCGCCAGCGCGGCATGTTCGACCCCGACGCCGCCCCCGGGGAGAGCCCCTTCGACCACCACGTCTACGTCGTCGCCTCCGACGGCGACCTCATGGAGGGCGTGAGTTCCGAGGCCTCCTCCCTCGCCGGTCACCAGGAGCTCGACAACCTCACGGTGATCTACGACCAGAACTTCATCTCGATCGAGGACGACACCGACATCGCGTTCAGCGAGGACGTCCAGGCCAGGTACGAGGCCTACGGCTGGCACGTCGAGGTCGTCGACTGGCGCGCAGACCCCTACGTCGAGGACGTCGATGCGCTCTACGCCGCGCTCACCAACGGCGAGAAGCGCCGCGGCAGGCCGACACTCGTCATCCTCCGCACGATCATCGCCTGGCCGGCCCCCTCGCTGCAGGGCACGGGCAAGGCACACGGCGCGGCGCTCGGCGACGACGAGGTGGCGGCCACCAAGAAGCTCCTCGGGTTCGACCCCGAGTCCTCGTTCCCGGAGGAGCCCGAGGTCCTCGCGCACGCCCGCAAGGTCGCCGACCGGGGGGCGAAGGCCCACGAGGAGTGGGAGGTGCGCTACGCGTCGTGGCGGGAGGCCAACCCCGAGGCCGCGGCGACGCTCGACCGGATCCGCGCCCACGAGCTGCCCGAAGGTCTGTCCGAGGCGCTGCCGGTCTTCCCCGCCGACGAGAAGGGCATCGCGACCCGGAAGGCCTCCGGTGAGGTCATCAACGCGATCAAGGACGTCGTCCCCGAGCTGTGGGGCGGGTCGGCCGACCTCGCCGAGTCCAACAACACGGCGATGAAGGACGAGCCGAGCTTCGTCCCCGAGGACCGCACGACCGACATGTGGCCCGGTGGTCCCTACGGGCGCAACCTCCACTTCGGCGTGCGTGAGAACGCGATGGGCATGGCCCTCAACGGCATGGCGCTCGAGGGCCTCACCCGGCCCTACGGCGGCACGTTCCTCATCTTCTCCGACTACATGCGTCCGGCGGTGCGCCTCGCAGCCCTGCAGGAGCTCGGGGTCACGTTCGTGTGGACCCACGACTCCATCGGCCTCGGCGAGGACGGCCCCACCCACCAGCCCATCGAGCACCTCAGCTCGCTGCGGGCCATCCCCCACCTCGACGTCGTCCGTCCCGCCGACGCGAACGAGACGGCCTGGGCCTGGTACCGCATCCTGCAGCGGCACGATCGCCCCGCGGGTCTCGCACTCAGTCGGCAGAACCTGCCGGTCCTCGACCGCGACCGGTTCGCCGGTGCCGAGAACACGGTCAAGGGCGCCTACGTCCTCGCCGACACCGACGGCGCTCCCGACGTCATCCTCCTCGCCACCGGCTCGGAGGTTTCCCTCGCCCTCACGGCGCGCGAGGAGCTCGCCGAGTTCGACGTGGCGGCCCGCGTGGTGTCGGTGCCCTGCGTCGAGTGGTTCCTCGACCAACCGCAGGACTACCGCGAGTCCGTCCTGCCCCCCGAGGTGCGGGCTCGCGTGGCGGTCGAGGCCGGCCACCCCATGAGCTGGTACCGGTTCGTCGGCGACGCCGGTCGCGTCGTCGGAATCGACCACTTCGGCGCCTCCGCCGCCGGTGAAGTGCTCTACGAGAAGTTCGGCATCACCCCCTCCGCCGTCGTCGACGCCGCCAAGGACTCCATCGAGGCGGCGCGTCGCGGAGCACGGGTCACCACCGACGAGCGACTCGTCACCGACGCGGAGGCCGACACGCCGACCGACGGGGACGGGAAGACCCACGAAGGAGCCGACAAGTGAGCGCCAACCCCCGCCTCGCCGCTCTCTCCGAGGCCGGCGTCTCCATCTGGCTCGACGACCTGTCGCGGCAGCTCATCACCTCCGGTGAATTGAGCCGTCGCATCGAGGAGGACTCCGTCGTCGGGGTGACCACCAACCCGACGATCTTCGCCGGGGCCCTCGCCGACGGCGAGGGGTACGAGGAGCAGATCGCCGAGCTCTCGACGTCCGGCGCGAGTGTCGACGAGGCCATCCTCGCGATCACCACCGACGACGTGCGCCGGGCTTGCGACGTGTTCATGCCGGTCTACGAGGCCAGTGGCGGCGTGGACGGGCGGGTCTCCCTCGAGGTCGACCCGGGCCTCGCCCACGACACCGCAGGCACGCTCGAGAGCGCCGAGGTGCTGTGGCGCACCGTCGACCGCCCCAACCTGCTCGTCAAGATCCCGGCGACCGACGAGGGACTCCCCGCGATCACGCAGGCCGTCGCGAAGGGCATCAGCGTCAACGTGACGCTGGTCTTCTCCCTCGATCGGTACCGGGGCGTCCTCAATGCCTTCCTCACCGGCCTGGAGCAGGCACGCGAGCACGGCCTCGACCTGTCGGGCATCCACTCGGTCGCGTCGTTCTTCATCTCCCGCCTCGACTCCGAGGTCGACTCCCGGCTCGACGAGATCGGCACGGAGGAGGCCCAGGCGCTCAAGGGGCGCGCCGCGCTCGCCAACGCACGGCTCGCGTACCAGGCCTTCACCGAGGTGCGCGACACCCCGCGCTGGCAGACCCTCGCCGACGACGGCGCGCACATGCAGCGTCCGCTGTGGGCCTCCACCGGGGTCAAGAACCCCGACTACCCCGACACGCTCTACGTCACCGGCCTGGTCACCCGCGACGTCGTCAACACGATGCCCGCCGCCACGCTCGAGGCCTTCGCCGACCACGGGGAGGTCGAGGGCGACACCGCCGTCGGGGAGGCCGCGGACTCCGAAGCCGTCCTCGACGACCTCGAGCGTCTCGGCATCGCCTACGCGGACGTCATCGCCACCCTCGAACGCGAGGGCGTCGAGAAGTTCGCCGCCTCGTGGGAGGAGCTCACGCAGACGGTGCGGCGCGCGCTGGAGCGGGGCGAGTGAGCCCGGCGCGCGTCTCGCGCGACCACAACCCCCTGCGCGCACCCGACGACACCCGGCTCCCGCGGATCGCGGGCCCGTGTTCGGTCGTGCTCTTCGGCGTCACCGGTGATCTCGCCCGCAAGAAGCTGCTGCCCGCGATCTACGACCTCGCGGGCCGCGGCCTCCTTCCGCCGGGCTTCTCGCTCGTCGGGTTCGGGCGGCGCGACTGGAGCGACGCGGAGTTCGGTGAGTACGTGCGGGAGGCCGTCACGGCACACGCACGCACCCCGTTCAGCGAGGAGCTCTGGGGGGAGCTCGCGGACGGCCTCCGGTTCGTCTCCGGCGCGTTCGACGACGACGCCGCGTTCGATCACCTGGCGGACGTGCTCGCCCAGCTCGACGAGTGGCGGGGCACCGGCGGCAACCACGCGTTCTACCTGTCGATCCCGCCCGGGGCGTTCCCCGACGTGTGTCGACAGATCCACCGCAGCGGTCTCGCCGGCGCCGATCCCGAGGGGACGCATCCGGACGCGTGGCGCCGGGTCATCATCGAGAAGCCGTTCGGGCACGACCTCGAGAGCGCCCAGGAGCTCAACGGCATCGTCGAGTCGGTGTTCCCCGCCGACAGCATCTTCCGCATCGACCACTACCTCGGCAAGGAGACCGTCCAGAACATCCTGGCGCTCCGCTTCGCCAACGAGTTGTTCGAGCCCATCTGGAACGGCAACCACGTCGATCACGTGCAGATCACGATGGCCGAGGACATCGGCATCGGCGGACGCGCGGGGTACTACGACGGCATCGGCGCCGCGCGGGACGTCATCCAGAACCACCTCCTGCAGCTCCTCGCCCTCATCGCGATGGAGGAGCCGCTCTCCTTCGACGCGGCCCATCTGCGCGCCGAGAAGCAGAAGGTCCTCGAGGCCGCACGGCTCGCGGGTCCGGTCTCGACCGCGTCGGCCCGGGGGGTCTACACCGAGGGCTGGCAGGGCGGTGAGCCCGTCCCGGGCTACGAGCAGGAGGAGGGCGTCGCAGCGGACTCCACCACGGAGACCTTCGCGGCGCTGGCCCTCGCCGTCGACACGCGCCGGTGGGCGGGGGTGCCGTTCTACCTGCGCACCGGCAAACGGCTGCCGAAACGCGTCACCGAGGTCGCGGTCGTCTTCAAGCCGGCGCCGCATCACCCGTTCGGGCGCGACGCGACCGAGGAACTCGGTGCGAACGCCGTCGTCATCCGGGTGCAGCCCGACGAGGGCGTCACCCTGCGGTTCGGCGCCAAGGTGCCGGGCACCACGCTCGAGGTCCGTGACGTGAGCATGGACTTCGGGTACGGGCGCTCGTTCATGCAGTCGAGCCCCGAGGCGTACGAGCGACTCATCCTCGACGTCCTCCTCGGGGACCCGCCGCTGTTCCCCCGGCACGAGGAGGTCGAGTCCTCGTGGCGCATCCTCGACCCGGTCACCACGTCCTGGGCGAGATCCGGTGAGCCCGAGCCGTACGCGGCCGGCAGCTGGGGCCCTGCCTCGGCCGACGACCTGCTCGCCCGCGACGGACGCTCCTGGAGGCTCCCGTGATCCTCGACATGCCCGACACCTCGGTCGGTGATCTCTCGCGCAGGCTCCTCGACCTCCGCGAGGGCGTGGGCGCCATGGCCCTCGGCCGCGTCTTCACCCTCGTCGTGCTCACCTCCCCCGCCGAGGAGGAGCGGGCCCTCGCCGTGGCCGAGGAGGCGACGAGGCAGCACCCCTCGCGCATCGTCGCGGTCGTCCACGGCTCCCGCCGCGGTCCGGACCGGATCGACGGGCAGATCCGCGTCGGCGGTGACGCCGGAGCGAGCGAGATGGTCGTCATGCGGGTGAGCGGTGACCTCACCGAACACAGCGAGGCGGTCGTGCTGCCGTTCCTGCTCGCCGACTCCCCCGTCGTCGCGTGGTGGGCGGGTGACTGCCCGGGCGACGTCTCGGCCCATCCGATCGGTCGCATCGCGCGCCGCCGCATCACCGATGCGGAACACACCCCCGCGCCCAGCACGGCGATCCGCGAGCGGGCGCGGCACTACGCGCCGGGCGACAGCGACCTCGTCTGGACCCGGACGACGAGGTGGCGCGGCCTGCTCGCGGCGGCGCTGGACCTGCCCCCCTACGAGCCCGTCACCCGCGTCTGCGTCGCGGGCGCCTACGACTCGGCGTCGGCCGATCTGCTCGCCGCCTGGCTCGGTTCGGCCCTGCGTTGTGAGGTGGTGAGGGCCCGCACCGAGGCCGGCACCGGGCTCATCAGTGTCCGGCTCGACCGCCGCAGCGGTCCGGTGGATCTCGTCCGTCCTGACGGGCTCGTCGCCACCCTCGAGCAGGCCGCGCAACCGCCGCGCCGGCTGGTCGTGGCTCGGCGCGAGGAGGCGGAGTGTCTGGCCGACGAGCTCTCCCACCTCGGCGAGGACGACGCCTACGCGCGCACCCTGCGCGAGGGCATCCCCCTGCTCGAGGACGCGGCCATGCCGGCCGGAGAGGCCGTGAGCAAGGGGATCGCCCCCTCCCCCGACGCCTCCCGCCGCCTGGCACGACGTCTCGGGCGCGATGAGGCCAGGAGACGCGCCGACGACGCGTGAGACCGCGCGGACCCACGCCCGGTCGCCGTCGTCGTTCCCGACGGCGTGGTCGTCGTGCCAGGCCGGATCGGGTTCGCGGTGTCACCTGGACGCACGAGTTCGCCCGAGCCGCATGGGCCCGGGCGAACTCGTCGAGGAAGGGTGGCGCCGACGGCGCGGGTGGGCTCAGCCGTGGAAGCGCACGACGAGGCCGAGACCGATGATGGCGGCGAGCCAGACGAGCGCCATGCCCACGGTGATCCGGTTGAGGTTGCGCTCCGCGACGGAGGAACCGCCCATCGTGCTCGACATCGAGCCGCCGAACATGTCGGACATACCGCCACCCTTGCCCTTGTGCATGAGGATGAGGAACACCATGAACACGTTGGTGGCGAGGAGAACCACCTGGAGAGCGATCTTCAGGACGTCCACGAATGCGGCCTGTTCTGTCGGGAGCGGGAATCTCGCCCGCGTGCGGCGCCTCGGGGACGCCGCTGAACGGGCACGTCCTCCAGGGTAACCGAGCCCCGGGAAGAGCCGGGAACGCCCGGCCGGACGCGCCCTCGTCGGGCGGCCGGCCGGGCGTTCCCCCGTCGGCGCGGAGGCGCCGGGCGGGCCGGAGGGATCAGGCGGTCTCGAAACCGCAGATCTTGGCGAACTCGTCGGCCTTGAGCGACGCGCCGCCGACGAGGGCACCGTCGACGTCGGGCTTGCCCATGATCTCGGAGACGTTCGAGGACTTGACGGAGCCGCCGTAGAGGATGCGGATGCCGGCCGCGGTCGCCTCGTCGTAGAGTTCGGCGAGCTTGCCGCGGATCGCGCCACACACCTCCTGGGCGTCCTCGGGGGTGGCCACCTCGCCGGTGCCGATGGCCCAGATGGGCTCGTAGGCGATGACGATGGTCCTCACCTGCTCGACGGGGATGCCGGCGAGGTCGGCCTCGATCTGACCGAGGACGTGGTCGACCTGGCGGCCCTCCTTGCGGATCTCCAGGGCCTCGCCGCAGCACAGGATCGGGGTGAGCCCGTGGCGGTAGGCGGCCTGGATCTTCTCGTTGAGCAGTTCGTCGGTCTCGCCGTGGCCCTCGCGGCGCTCGCTGTGCCCGATGGTCACGTAGGTGCAGCCGAGCTTGGCGAGGAACGCGCCGGAGATGTCACCGGTGTAGGCGCCCTCGTCCTTCGGAGACAGGTCCTGCGCGCCGTAGACGAGCGAGAGCTTGTCGCCCTCGACGAGGGTCTGCACGGTGCGGAGGGCGGTGAACGGCGGCAGGATCGCGACTTCGACGGCTCCGTAGTCGTGCTCGGCGTCCTTGAGCGTCCAGTCGAGCTTCTGCACGAGCTGAGTCGCCTGCAGGTGGTCGAGGTTCATCTTCCAGTTGCCCGCCATGAGCGGGGTGCGTGAAGCCATGTCGTCCTCTCGGGGAGTGGTGTCGTGGGGGTGGTGGCGGTCAGTCTGCGAGGATCTCGATGCCCGGGAGGCTCTTGCCCTCGAGGTACTCGAGGCTCGCGCCGCCACCGGTGGAGATGTGACCGAACTGGTCGTCGGAGAACCCGAGCTGACGCACCGCGGCGGCGGAGTCGCCGCCACCGACGACGGTGAGGGCGCCGTTGCTCGTCGCCTCGACGAGGGCCTCGGCGACCGCCTTGGTACCGGCGGCGTAGGGGGCCATCTCGAAGGCGCCCATCGGGCCGTTCCAGAACACCGTCTTGCAATCGGTGAGCTTGCTCGCGAAGAGCTTTCCGCTCTCGGGGCCGATGTCGAGGCCCATCTTGTCCGCCGGGATCGCGTCGGAGGGCACGACCTCGGTCTCCACGGCGGCGGAGAACTCCGGCGCGACGACGGTGTCGACGGGGAGGACGATCTCCACGCCGTTCGCCTTGGCCTCCTCGAGGAACGTACGGCAGGTCTCGACCTTCTCGGCGTCGAGGAGGCTCGTGCCCACCTCGTGGCCCTGGGCCTTGAGGAACGTGTAGGCCATACCGCCGCCGATGAGGAGACGGTCGGCGGTCTTCATGAGGTTCTCGATCACGGCGAGCTTGTCGGCGACCTTGGCGCCGCCGAGCACGACCGCGTACGGCCGCTGCGGGTCCTCGGTGAGGCGCTTGAGCACCGTCACCTCGTCGCCGACCAGGCCGCCCGCGTAGTGCGGAAGGCGCGTCGCGACGTCGTACACGGAGGCCTGCTTGCGGTGGACGACACCGAACCCGTCGGAGACGAACGCATCGGCGAACGCCGCGAGTTCGTCGGCGAAGGCGCCGCGCTCGGCCTCGTCCTTGCTCGTCTCACCGGGGTTGAAGCGGAGGTTCTCCAGCAGCGCCACGTCGCCGTCCTTCAGGCCTGCGACGACCGACTTGGCGGACTCGCCCACCGTGTCCTCGGCGAACGCGACGTCCTTGCCGAGCAGTTCGGACAGGCGCCCGACCACGGGGCGCAGCGAGTACTTGTCCTCCGGGGCACCCTTGGGACGACCGAGGTGGGCGACCACGACGACCTTGGCGCCCGCGTCGCTGAGCTTCTTGATCGTCGGGACGGACGCGCGCACCCGACCGTCGTCGGTGATGGCACGGGACTCGTCGAGGGGGACGTTGAGGTCGCTGCGGACGAGCACGGTCTTGCCGTGGAGGTCCTCTTCGAGGAGGTTGTCGATCGTCTTCATGGACTGCTCCTGTGCAGGATGAGGCGGATACGCCGTGGACGGGTCATGCCACGGCCGGTGCGGGGGTGTGGCGACGAGGAGTGCTCCGCGCAGAGACGAGGAGTGCTCGCGCAACGACGACGACGCCGGGCGACCGGGAGTCCGGCCGCCCGGCGTCGGGGGTGAGTCATGCTCGGCTCAGCGCAGGATCAGAGCTTGGAGCCGACCAGCACGCAGAGGTCGACGAGGCGGTTGGAGTAACCCCACTCGTTGTCGTACCAGCCGACGACCTTGACCTGGTTGCCGATGACCTTGGTGAGCCCGGAGTCGAAGATGCAGGAGGCCGGGTCGGTCTCGATGTCCTTGGAGACGATCGGGTCCTCGGTGTAGACGAGCTTGCCCTTGAGGGCGCCCTCGGCGGCCTTCTTGACGATCTCGTTGACCTCTTCGACGGAGGTCTCGCGGGACGCCTCGAAGGTGAGGTCGGTGGCGGAACCCGTGGGCGTGGGCACGCGGAGGGCGTAACCGTCGAGCTTGCCCTTGAGCTCGGGCAGCACGAGGGCGACGGCCTTGGCGGCGCCGGTGCTCGTGGGCACGATGTTGAGGGCGGCGGCGCGGGCGCGACGGAGGTCCTTGTGCGGCGCGTCCTGCAGGTTCTGGTCCTGGGTGTACGCGTGGATCGTCGTCATCAGACCCTTGACGATGCCGAGGTCGTCGTTGAGGACCTTGGCCATCGGCGCGAGGCAGTTCGTCGTGCAGGAGGCGTTCGAGATGATCGTCTGGCTGCCGTCGTACAGGGCGTCGTTGACGCCCATGACGATGGTGATGTCCTCGTTCTTCGCCGGGGCGGAGATGATGACCTTCTTGGCGCCACCGTCGATGTGGGCCTTGGCCTTCTCGGCGTCGGTGAAGAAGCCGGTGGATTCGACGACGACGTCGGCGCCGACGCCCTTCCAGTCGAGCTTGGCGGGGTCGCGCTCGGCCCAGGCGGCGAACTTCTTCCCGTCGGCCGTGATCGACTCCTCGTCGTAGGTGACCTCGCCCGGGAAGCGGCCGAGGATCGAGTCGTACTTGAGCAGGTGCGCCAGGGTCTTGTTGTCGGTCAGGTCGTTGACGGCGACGATCTCGACATCGGCGCCGGAGGCGACGACGGCGCGGAAGAAGTTGCGTCCGATTCGGCCGAAGCCGTTGATACCTACACGAACGGTCACGATGAGGCCTTCCTCTGATGGATCAGGAACTGCGTTCTCGACCTCGCAACGCCGGTGCGGTGTTCGACACCGCAACTCACGACGCCGGGGACGGAGGTCGCACGCCTTCGTACGACTCCTCGACCCTATGGGATACCCACTGGTCGTTCCAGTCTGGGGTCCGAAGGTCCCTGTTTGTCGGCGCGGTCCCCGACGGCGCGCGCCATCGCATGGGCGAATCGTGCGCATTCGTCCAATAGCGGGTGCGTGGATGTCGTGTCCGACGACCCCGGCGGGGGTGTCGCGAACACCCGCCCGATCCCCCGGTCGCGCCACAACGCGCGGGCCGGCGACGAGACGTCCTGCCTCCGGTGGGCCTCAGGCGTCGAGCATGTCCTCGGTGAGGTTGGCCTCGGTGCCGGGGATGCCGCGGTCGGCGGCCGTCTTGTCGGCGAGGGCGAGGAGCCGGCGGATGCGGCCCGCGACGGCGTCCTTGGTCATCGGCGGGTCGGCGAGCGCACCGAGCTCCTCGAGGCTCGCCTGCTTGTGCTCGAGGCGGAGTTCTCCCGCGCTGCGCAGGTGGTCGGGGACCTCCTCGCCGAGGATCTCGAGGGCACGTTCGACGCGGGCGCCGGCGGCGACGGCCGCACGTGCGGACCTGCGCAGGTTCGCGTCGTCGAAGTTGGCGAGTCGATTGGCGGTGGCGCGCACCTCCTTGCGCACCCGGCGCTCCTCCCAGGCGAGGACGGCGTCGTGGGCGCCCAGCCGGGTGAGCATCGCGCCGATCGCGTCGCCGTCGCGGATGACGACCCGGTCCACCCCGCGGACCTCACGGGCCTTGACGGCGATCCCGAGGCGCCGTGCGGCACCGACGAGGGCGAGGGCGGCCTCGGGTCCCGGGCACGTGATCTCCATCGAGCTCGACCGCCCGGGCTCGGTGAGGGAACCGTGCGCGAGGAAAGCACCCCGCCACGCGGCCTCGGCCTCGCAGGCGGCGCCGTTGACGACGCGGGGCGGGAGTCCTCGGACCGGGCGACCGCGGTTGTCGACCAACCCGGTCTGCCGCGCGAGTGCCTCGCCGTCGGTGATGACGCGCACGACGTACCGGCTCGTGCGGCGCAGTCCGCCGGGCGCGACGACGAGCAGTTCGCTCTCGATGCCGTAGACGTCGGCGATGTGCGACCGGAGTCGACGGGCCGCGGACGCCGTGTCGAGTTCGGCCTCGACGACGATGCGCCCACCGATGAGGTGCAGGCCGCCGGTGAACCGGAGCATCGCCGACACCTCGGCCTTGCGGCAGCAGGGTTTGGTCACGACGAGACGGGAGAGTTCGTCCTTCACCTTCGCTGTCATCGCCATGGGGGCCATCCTGCCATCCTGCCGGGGGCGCTTCGCGAACTCCCCTGCGGGGCTGGAGGATCAGCGGCGTGGCGCGTCTCGGCGGGGCCCGCGACGGTGCGTCGGGCGGGCTCGGGGGACGGCGCCCCTTTCCCTTCGCGCGGCCGTCACCCGGGCTGTCGGCCCATGATGTCGCGGTAGGCCGCGGCGAGCCGGAGGGGGTCGTGGTGACCGGGGGCGTCGGTGCGGGCCACGGGCATGACCGCGAGCTCGGCGCCGAGTCGGCGGGCGTGGACCTCGAGCTCGACCGGGTCGTCGACCACGCAGGGGTCGGCGAGGATGACGTCGATGTTGACGTCGGGGGCGTGCATCCTCAGGCTCTCGAGGTGCTCGGCCGCGGAGTAGCCCTCGGTCTCCGAGGTGGACATCTCGAGGTTGAGCGTGAGGAGTCGCATCGCCGGGGTGTCCCGCAGGGCCTCCGCGAGCTGCGGCACGAGCAGGTGCGGCATCACGGAGGTGTACCAGGAGCCGGGCCCGAGCACGACCCAGTCGGCCTCACGCAGGGCCCGCAGCGCCTCCGGCGTCGCGGGCGGCTGGGCCGGTTCGAGCCGGATCTCCTTGACGCGGCCGGGTGCCGTCGCGACCTCGGCCTGCCCGCGGACGAGGGTGATCGCCTCGGGGTCCTGCGGGTCCAGTCCGGCCACGTCGGCCATGATCGTCAGCGGCACCGACGCCATCGGCAGCACCCGGCCCCGCGCCCCGAGCAGTCGACCGACCAGGTCGAGCCCACTGACCGCGTCGCCGAGCAGGTCCCACAACCCGACGATGAGGAGGTTGCCCACGGCGTGACCGGCGAGATCACCCTCACCCCCGAACCGGTGTTGGAGGACGTCCCCCCACAGGTGCCCCCACTCGGAGTCGTCACAGAGCGCGGCCAGCGCCATGCGCAGGTCGCCGGGCGGGAGGATGTCGTACTGCTGCCGCAGCCGTCCGCTCGACCCGCCGTCGTCGGCGACGGTGACGATGGCGGTGACGCTGTCGGTGACGTGCCGCAGCGCGGACAGGGACGCCGCGAGACCATGGCCACCGCCGAGGGCGACGACGTGCCGTCTCATTCGCGCCCCAGGTCCCGATGGAAGAGCAGCGTCGCGATCACCGGGGTGCGGAGCTCGGCGGCGAGACGCTCGGCGACGGCGACCGACCGGTGCTTGCCGCCCGTGCACCCGACGGCGAGCGTGATGTAGCGGCGTCCCTCCTTGAGATAACCGGCGAGCATCGGCTCCATGAGGTCCACGGCCCGGTCGATGAACTCGGTGGCCTCCGGCTGCGCGAAGACGTAGTCGGCGACCGGGGCCTCGAGCCCGGTGTGCCCCCGCAGCTCGGGGATCCAGTACGGGTTGGGCAGGAAGCGCATGTCGAACACGGTGTCGGCGTCCAGGGGCACCCCGTACTTGAACCCGAACGACACGATGGCGATGCGCAGCCGTGCCGACGCGGCACCGCCGAGCATCTCCCGCACCTTGGCGGTGAGCTGGTGGACGTTGAGGCCGCTCGTGTCGACGAGGAGATCGGCCTGCGAGCGCAGGTCGGCGAGCCGGATCCGTTCCTCCTGGATCCCGTCGAGCAACCGGCCGTCACCCTGGAGGGGGTGCGGGCGCCTGACGCTCTCGAAACGCCGCACGAGCGACTCGTCGCTCGCGTCGACGAAGACCACCCGAGGGTGGTGCCCGTGTTCCCGCAGCGTGGTGAGGGCCTGCGTGAACGCCGTGAAGAAGCCCCGGGTGCGCACGTCGACGACCGCGGCGAGGCGGTGGACCTCGGGACTGTCGTGCACGAGCCGCGCGAGCTGGGGCAGCATGCTCGGCGGCAGGTTGTCGACGACGTACCAGCCCAGGTCCTCCATCGCGTGCACCGCCGTGCTGCGCCCGGCACCGCTCATCCCCGTGAGGATGATGAGTTCGCCGAATCGGGCCATGTCCGACTCTCCCGAGTCGCCCGACTCGTGAGGGTCCGCGCCCTGCGGGTCACGCGAACCGCCGCCGACACTCGTGGGGGTGGTCCGATCGGTCATGTCGTCTCCTCGCGGTCGCTCACGGCCTTCGTCCCGGCGTCCTGGTCCGGTGGCAGGTCTCCATCCTGCACCGCCGCGTGCGACGACGCGCCGGTGGTGAGGGGCGGGTCGTCGAGCACCTCACCGGTGAGCATGTCGACCGCGGGCGCCGGCGCCTCCCCCGACAGACGTTCCACGATGCCTCGCGCGAGGGCGGGGCCGATGCCCGGCACGGCCTCGATCTCCTCCACGCCCGCCGCACGCACGCGCTTGACCGAGCCGAACTGCGCGAGCAGCGCCGCCCGACGCGCCGGTCCGAGTCCCGGGATGTCGTCGAGTTCGCTGCTCGTCATCGCCTTGGAGCGCCGCTGACGGTGGAACGTGATCGCGAACCGGTGTGCCTCGTCGCGCAGCCGCTGCAGGAGGAACAGCCCCTCACTCGCCCGGGGAAGGATGACGGGGAACTCCTCCCCGGGCAGCCACACCTCCTCGAGGCGCTTGGCCAGGCCGATGACGGCGACGTCGTCGACGCCCATGTCCTCGAGGACCCGCATCGCGGCCTCGACCTGGGGACGACCACCGTCGACGACGACGAGCTGCGGCGCGTAGGCGAAGCGCTGCGGGCGACCCGTGCGTGGGTCGATGCCCGGGGCCACGACCGGCGCCACCTCCCCCGACCCGCCCTGGGCCGCGGACTCGGACGCAGCCGGCGGAGTCGTCGCGACGCCACCGTCCCCGACCGCACCGACGGCGGCGGCCACGTCGGTCGAGGGGTCGACGTCGTCGCGGCGATACCGTCGGAACCGTCGCCGGAGGACCTCGGCCATGGCCATCGCGTCGTGGATCGGGGTGCCGGGCCGGGCGGCCTCACCGCTCTCGAGGCGGTCCCCCCGCACGATGAAACGGCGGTATTCGCTCTTGCGCGGAAGCCCGTCCTCGAACACGACCATCGAGGCGACGACGTTCGTGCCCTGGACGTGCGAGACGTCGTAGCACTCGATGCGCAGCGGTGCCTCGTCGAGATCGAGGGCGTCCTGCAACTCCTCGAGGCTCTTGCTGCGGGCGGTGAGGTCGCCGGCGCGAGCGACCTTGTGCCTGCCGAGCGCCTGGCCGGCGTTGCGGCTCACCGTCTCCATGAGGGCCCGCTTGTCACCGCGCTGCGGGACGCGCAGGTCGACCGCGGCGCCGCGCTGCCGGGTGAGCCATTCGGCGACCGTGCCGGGATCGGTGGGGGCGACCGAGACGAGGACCTCGTGCGGCACCACCTCCCCGCCGTCTCCGTACACCTGGCCGAGGAGCTGCTCCATGAGGGACTCGTCGGTGTCGTCGAGCCCCTGGGAGCGTTCGAGGATCCATCCGCGCTGGCCCCGGATGCGGCCCCCGCGCACGTGGAACACCTGCACCGCGGCCTCGAGCTCGTCGCCGACGAGCGCGAACACGTCGGCGTCGGTGGCGTCGGGCAGCACGACGGCCGACCGCTCGAGCGCCTTGGTGAGGGCTCCGAGGTCGTCGCGCAGCCGAGCGGCGCGCTCGAAGTCGAGATCGCCCGCGGCCTCCTTCATCTCCCGTTCGAGGCGGGTGACGAACCGGCCGGTGTCCCCCGCCATGAACGCGCAGAAGTCCTCGGCGATGGCCCTGTGCTCGGCCTCGCTCACCCGACCGACGCACGGGGCGGAGCACTTGTCGATGTACCCGAGCAGGCACGGCCTGCCCACCTGTTCGGCGCGGCGGAAGACACCGTTGCTGCACGTGCGCACCGGAAAGACGCGCAGGAGCAGGTCAAGGGTCTCGCGAATGGCCCACGCGTGGGTATAGGGCCCGAAATACCGCGTCCCGGAACGCTTTCGGCCGCGCATCACCTGTGCCCTGGGATACGCGTCGGCCATCGTGACGGCGAGATAGGGATAGGACTTGTCGTCGCGGTACTTGACGTTGAACCGGGGGTCGAACTCCTTGATCCATGAGTACTCGAGCTGCAGCGCCTCGACCTCGGTGGCGACGACCGTCCATTCCACCCGCGCACCGGTGAACACCATCGTGCGGGTGCGGGGGTGCAGACCCGCCACGTCCTGGAAGTAGGAGGAGAGGCGGGACCGCAGCGACTTGGCCTTGCCCACGTAGATGACCCGGCCCTCGCGGTCGAGGAACCGGTAGACGCCGGGGTCGGTCGGGATCTCGCCGGGGCGGGGGCGATAGGTCGAGGGGTCTGCCACGTCGGCCACTGTAGGACCGGTCTCCGACAGCCCGTCGGTGCCCCGTCGCGCGGCCGGCGACGTCGCTCACGTCGAGCCGTCACAGGACGGGTTTCCGACGCCGAGGGGGTGGCAATGCGACGCCGAGCGGCCATTTCCGGGGGGCGAACGGTCCAATGAATGGCGATTGGGTCACGAATTGATCACAGCCGCGGCGCGGCTTTGTGTCGTCACCACATCGCCCCATACATTCCACCCACCCAGGCAAACCGGGCGCGCGGGGCCGACGTGGCCGCCTCGCGGTCATCTCTCTTCCACATTCGGAGGCCCATATGACGTCCCGCACCTTCGTCCGTACCAGCGTCGCTCTCGTCGCAGTCGGCCTCACCATGACCGCCTGCGGCTCCCGCAGCGAAGGCGGCTCCGGTGCCACCGGCGGCGGCGAGTCCGGCGACAAGACCGCCGTGATCGGTGTCATCGCCCCCCTCTCGGGTGATCTGTCCGCGATGGGCATCGGCATCCAGCACTCCGTCGAACTCGCGGTCAAGCAGGCGAACGACTCCAAGGCCATCCCCGGCTGGACCCTCAAGGTCGAGGCCAAGGACGACGAGGCCAAGACCGAGACGGCCAAGAACGCCGCGACCGCGCTCGCGGGCGACAACAACGTCATCGGCGTCGTCGGCACCCTCAACTCGAGCACCGCACAGAACGTGCAGCCGGTCCTCGCGACGGCGAAGATCCCCATGGTCTCCCCCGCGAACACGAACCCCTCCCTCACCCGGGGCGCCGACTTCGCGAACGCGCCCAAGCGCGCCTACCCCAACTACTTCCGCACCTGCACCACCGACGACGTGCAGGGCCCGTTCGCGGCGCAGTACCTCCTCGAGAAGGGCATCAAGCAGGTCGCCACGGTCCACGACAAGAAGACCTACGGTCAGGGTCTCGTCGAGGCGTTCACCAAGGAGTTCACCGCCAAGGGCGGCCAGGTCGTCGCGGCCGAGACCATCAACCCCGACGACGCGAACTACCAGAACGTCCTGTCGGCGCTCTCGGCAAAGAAGCCGCAGGCCGTGTACTACGGCGGGGAGTACCCCCAGGGTGGCCCGCTCAGCCAGCAGATGAAGGCCGGCGGCCTCAACGTCCCGCTCGTCGGCGGCGACGGTCTCTACAACCCCAAGTACGTCCAGCTCGCCGGCGCCACCGCGACCGGCGACATGACGACCTCGGTCGGTGCGCCGCTGGACTCCCTCGCCAAGGGCAAGGAGTTCCTCGACGGCTACAAGGCCGAGAAGTACGACCAGGAGCCGGGTGCCTACGGCGCCTACGCCTATGACGCGGCCAACGCGATCATCGAGGCCCTCAAGACCTCGCTCAAGGACGCCAACAGCGTGCAGGGCGCCCGCCAGGCCACGATCGACGCGATCGGCAAGGACGACTTCGAGGGCGTGACCGGCAAGGTCTCGTTCGACGAGTACGGAGACAGCAAGACCCGCTTGCTGACCGTCTACACGGTCGAGGGCGGGGACTGGAAGGCCACCAAGACCGGCGAGCTCAAGTAGCCACGCCTGGCACCGACCCACGGCAATGGTGCCCGGGACGCGCATCCGCCCGTCCCGGGCACCGCCGGGTCACGGGCCCCCATCACCCCATGGAAGGAGTCCGATGGACGCCATCTCCGAGTTCCTCGCGGCCGCGCCGCAGCAGCTCGTCCTCGGTCTGAGCCTCGGCTCGCTGTACGCCCTCATCGCCGTCGGGTACACCGTCGTCTACGGCATCGTCCAGCTCATCAACTTCGCCCACGGCGAGGTGTTCATGATCGGCGCGTTCGGCGCGCTGTCCACGTACGTCCTGCTGTTCAAGGGCACGACCAGCCTCTGGGCGCTGCCGGTGATGATCGTCGGGGCGATGATCGTCGCGGTCCTCACCGCCGTCCTCATGGAACGCGTCGCCTATCGCCCGCTGCGCAACGCCCCACGGCTCGCACCCCTCATCACCGCGATCGGCATCTCGGTGTTCCTCCAGGAGTTCATCCGCCTGTTCTACGGCAAGGTGCCCGGCTTCTCCGACGCCAAGTCGCGCATCCCGTTCCCCTCGATCGAGGGCGTCACCGGCGCGCCGATCCCGTTCCTCGGGCTCTCGCTCCAGCGGCCGGCGCTGTTCACGATCGGGTGCCTCGTCGTCTGCGGATTGTTCCTCTGGTACTTCATCACCCACACGAAGTCCGGCCGCGCGATGCAGGCCGTCTCGCAGGATCCGGACACCGCCCGCCTCATGGGCATCGACGTCGACCGCATCATCGTCATCGCGTTCGCCATCGGTGCCGCCCTCGCCGCCGTCGCCGGTGTCGCCCAGGGCCTGCAGAACAACAACATCGACTTCCGGATGGGCTTCATGGCCGGCCTCAAGGCGTTCACCGCCGCCGTGCTCGGCGGGATCGGCAACGTGCCCGGCGCGATCGTCGGGGGTCTGACCCTCGGTGTCGTCGAGGCGTTCGCCGCGATGTACGTCGGGTCGTCCTGGAAGGACATCGTCGCGTTCTCGCTGCTCATCCTCGTGCTGGTGTTCCGGCCGCAGGGTCTGCTCGGAGCCCGGGTGGTGGATCGGGCATGAGCACCTTCCTCACTCCCCCGTTCTTCGGCGGGCGGTTCGCCCACCGGGCCATCCCGGTCATCGGGCTCGGGCTCGTGCTGCTCGTCGTCGCGCCGTTCCTCTCGTGGTGCTACGACCCCGACGTGCTCGGCGACCTCACCTACTACGGCAACCCGGCCCCCATGCAGTACGGGATGCTCGCGTTCGGTCTGTTCGGCCTCGCGGTCCTCGCCCTCGACGTCGTCCCCGCGCTACGGCGGTTCGAGCCGTACATCACCGGCGGCAAGGCGCTCCGCGCCCTCGGCGTCGGGACGATGGTGTTCATGGCGGCCGTCCTCGTCATCATCACGGTGACCGCGGGCGGGCTCGTCAACGCCGAACCCGGCGCCTGGATCGCGTTCGCGGGCGGCGCACTCGTCGCCCTCGGGTCGGCCCTCGCGCCGTCCCAGGCCGACAAGGAGCTCATCCACGTCCGGTTGCCCGGATGGCTCGAGGTGACGATCCTCGTCGCCCTCGTCGCCGGGACGATGTTCCTCGTCGCCTACGCGCTGGGGATCGCCGACGCCTCCCGGTTCGTCATGCTCGTCATCCACGTCGGGGTCGCGATGTCGGTCCTCGCGGCGGCGGGTCTGTTCACCTGGCTCGGCCTGCTCGCCACCAAGCACAACCGCGTGCTCATGCTCGCGGCCTTCGCCTCGGCGTTCGCCTTCCCCCTCACCCAGGGCGGCTCCGACGCGAACATGTCGATCGCGACGAACGTCCTCATCTTCGCCGCGACCGCGGTGGGCCTCAACATCGTCGTCGGTCTCGCCGGTCTGCTCGACCTCGGGTACATCGCGTTCCTCGGCGCCGGTGCCTACGTGGGCGCGGTCCTGTCGGGGTCGGCGTTCGCGACGATCGGGTGGACACCGCCGTTCCTCGTCACCGCGCTCATCGGTGCGATCTTCGCGTCGGTGCTCGGCCTCATCATCGGCTCGCCCACCCTGCGCGTCTCCGGCGACTACCTCGCGATCGTCACCCTGGCGTTCGGTGAGATCTTCCGCCTGACGATGTTCAACCTCGACGGTGTCACGGGCCCCAACCTCACCCGGGGTCCCAACGGCATCCCGGGCATCCCCGAGCTCAACCTCTTCGGGTTCGACTTCGGGCAGACGCACGAGCTCTTCGGCATCGAGATCACCCGGTTCTCGAACTACTACGTGCTGCTCCTCGTGCTCATGGCGTTCATCATCCTCGTGTTCCTGCGACTCAACGCGAGCCGGATCGGTCGCGGGTGGATCGCCATCCGTGAGGACGAGAAGGCCGCCGAAGCGATGGGTGTCAACGTCTTCGGTCTCAAGCTGCTCGCGTTCGCCGGCGGTGCGTTCCTCGCCGGACTCGCGGGCACGATCAAGGCCCACCACGACGTCTCGGTGACGCCCGACCAGTACCAGTTCCTCGAGTCGGCCTTCCTGCTCGCCGCGGTCGTCCTCGGCGGCATGGGCACCGTCGGTGGCGTCATCATCGGTGCCGTCGTGCTCAAGCTCCTCCCCGAGAAGCTGAGGTTCTTCTCCGAGTACCGCCTGCTCATCTTCGGTCTGCTGCTCGTGCTCATGATGCGGTTCCGCCCCGAGGGCCTCGTGCCCAGCGGCCGCCGCAAACTCGAGTTCCACGAGGAGGACGAGGAACTCGCCGAGAGAGTCCAGGAAGTCCACATCGAGGAGGCCCGATGAGCACCGCAGCCACCACGGCACACGACCCGGCCTCGCCCGACGGCACCGCCGAGGCCATCCTGTCGGCGCGAGGCGTCACGATGCGGTTCGGCGGGCTCACCGCCGTCGACGACGTGGACCTCGACGTGTTCCCCGGCGAGATCGTCGGTCTCATCGGCCCCAACGGTGCCGGCAAGACGACGTTCTTCAACTGCCTCACCGGTCTGTACAAGCCCACCGAGGGGTCGGTCACGTTCGACGGGTCGGTCCTGCCGCCCCGCCCGCGGCGGGTCGTCAAGGCCGGGATGAGCCGTACGTTCCAGAACATCCGTCTCTTCGCCAACATGACGGCGCTCGAGAACGTCATGGTGGGGCGGTACTGCCGCACGTCGGCCGGACCGCTCACCTCGATCGTCCACGGGCCCAAGTTCCGCCGGGAGGAGGCCGAGACCCGCGACCGCGCCCGGGAGCTCCTCGCCTACGTCGGGCTCGGTGGATACGAGGAGTACCTCGCCCGCAACCTCCCCTACGGCCACCAGCGTCGGCTCGAGATCGCCCGCGCCCTCGCCACCGACCCCAAGCTCGTCCTGCTCGACGAGCCCACGGCCGGGATGAACCCGCAGGAGACCCGGGACGCCACGGATCTCATCTTCAAGATCCGCGACTCGGGGCTCGCGGTCGTCGTCATCGAGCACGACATGCGGTTCATCTTCCAGCTCTGCGACCGGGTGCTCTGCCTCGTCCGCGGCAAGACCCTCGTCGAGGGAACCCCCGGCGAGGTCCAGTCCGATCCTCGGGTCATCGATGCCTACATCGGCACCGGCGACGACGAGGACGGGGACGGGGACACCTCGGCGGGCTCCGCGGCTCCCGCAGCCGTGCGGGAGGAGCCCTCGCGGGGGCACGTGCCTCCCCCGGCCTCGCCGTCCCACGGTGCGATCGGCAGCGAGACAGAGACCGAGACCGAGACCGAGAAGGACGGTGGGCGCTGATGGCGCTGTTGGAGGTCCGCGACCTGGCCGTCGCGTACGGCAAGATCGCCGCCGTCAAGGGCATCTCGTTCACGGTCGACGAGGGTCAGATCGTCTGCCTCATCGGCACCAACGGTGCGGGCAAGACGACGACGCTGCGCACCCTCTCGGGTCTGTTGCGGCCGGCGAGCGGGTCGATCACGTTCGACGGCAAGGAGCTGAGCAGCGTGCCGGCGCACAAGATCGTGTCGCTCGGCATCGCGCATTCCCCCGAGGGGCGGCGGCTCTTCCCCCGCATGTCGGTCGAGGAGAACCTCATGCTGGGCGCCTACTCCCGCAAGGACAAGGATCTGCAGACCGACCTCGACGAGGTCTACGAGCTGTTCCCGATCCTCGGCGACCGGCGGGCGCAGGCGGCCGGCACGTTCTCCGGTGGTGAGCAGCAGATGCTCGCGATGGGTCGGGCGATGATGAGCCGCCCGCGGTTGCTGCTCCTCGACGAACCGTCGATGGGGCTCTCGCCGCTCATGATGAAGAAGATCATGAGCACCGTCACCGCTCTGCGGGAACGCGGGACGACGATCCTGCTCGTCGAGCAGAACGCCCAGGCCGCGCTCAAGCTCGCCGACATGGGCTACGTGCTCGAGGTCGGCAAGATCGTGCTCTCGGGCACGGGCCGGGAACTGCTCACCAGCGACGAGGTCCGCAAGGCCTATCTGGGCGAGGACTGAGGACGACGACGCGGGGCCTATCCGAGCGGATCGGCCCCGCGCGCGTGTGGGTCCGGCGGGCGGCGGCGTGCCGTGCCGACCATGGATCGGGATGCCGCCCGAGATGTGGGTCACGTCCGGGTTGGTTTCAATGGGCGGTATGACCCTCGTCGGATTCCACGCCTCCCACGAACAGATCCCGCCTGGTCGCCTCCTCGCCGACGTGCAGCTCGCCGAACAGGCCGGGTTCGACGCCGCGATGTGCTCCGACCACTTCGCGCCGTGGAGCGAGCGGCAGGGCGAGTCGGGTTTCACGTGGTCGTGGCTGGGGGCCGCCCTCGCGACGACCGAGTTCACCCTGGGCACGGTCACCGCCCCCGGCATGCGCTACCACCCGGTGATCATCGCGCAGGCGTCGGCGACGCTGGCCGAGATGTTCCCCGGGCGGTTCTGGATGTGCCTCGGCACGGGGCAGTGGATGAACGAGCACGTCACCGGGGAGCGTTGGCCCAGCAAGGACGTCCGTGACGAGCGTCTGCTCGAGTGCGTCGACGTCATCCGCCGCCTGCACCGGGGCGAGACCGTGTCCCACCGCGGGCTCGTCACGGTCGAGAACGCGAAGCTGTGGACGTTGCCGGCCGAGCCGCCGACGCTGTTCCAGCCGACGCTCTCGGAGGCGTCCGCCGCCCGCGGGGCGCGATGGGCCGACGGCATCGCGACGATCAACCAGCCCCTCGAACGGCTCCGCGCCATCGTCGACGCCTATCGGGACGCCGGGGGTGACGGCGAGGTCGTGCTCCAGGTCCACTTCTCGTGGGCGCCCACGACGGAGGAGGCCTGGGCCATCGCGCGTGACCAGTGGAGCAGCAACGTGTGGGACACGACCACGGCGACCGATCTCACGACCGCGCACCTGCACGACATCGGCCGAGCCGCGACCGACGAGATGATCGGACGGGCCTGCCTCGTGGAGTCCGACCTCGGGCGACTCACTGCGCGCATCCGCGAGATGGTGGAGCTGTGCGACGCCGACCGGGTCTACCTCCACCACGTCGGCCAGGACCAGCGGCCATGGCTCGATGCGGCCGCCGAGCACGTCCTCGCCGACCTGCGCTGACCGCCCCGGCGACGCCCCGCCATCCGAGCACGACGACCGCACGAGCACGACGACCGCACGAGCACCGCGCCCGCACGAGCACCGCGACCGCACGAGCACCGACGAGGAGAGCACATGCGCATCACCGACACGAGTGACCTGTGGTGGAAGAACGCCGTCATCTACAGCCTGGACGTCGAGACGTATCAGGACGGCAACGGCGACGGGATCGGTGACTTCTCCGGCCTGGCCCGCCGGATCGACTACCTCGCGGAGCTGGGCGTGACGTGCCTGTGGCTCATGCCCTTCTACCCCTCGCCCGACAAGGACGACGGCTACGACATCACCGACTTCTACACCGTGGACCCGCGCCTCGGTACCCTCGGTGACTTCGTCGAGGTCACCCGCACGGCCCACGACCGGGGGATGAAGGTCATCGTCGATCTCGTGCTCAACCACACCTCCGACGAGCACCCGTGGTTCACCGAGTCGCGCAAGAGCACGGACAACCCCTACCGGGACTGGTACGTGTGGCGCGACACCGAGCCACCGGACACCTCCGACAAGGTCGTCTTCCCGGACGCCGAGGACTCGATCTGGGAGAAGGACGAGGCGACCGGCGAGTGGTACCTGCACCACTTCTACCGGTTCCAGCCCGACCTCAACATCGCCAACCCCGCCGTCCGGGAGGAGATCGGACGGATCATCGGCTTCTGGACGCAGCTCGGGGTCGACGGCTTCCGCGTCGACGCCGTTCCGTTCATCCTCGACACCACCGGATACACGCGGGGCGAGAAGAGGGACCTCGGCGACCCCATGGACTTCCTCCGGGAGACGTGCGCCCTCCTGCGGCGACGCACGGGCGACGGCATCCTCCTCGGGGAGGTCAACGTGCCCTACAAGGACCAGTACGGCTTCTTCGGCGGTGAGCACGGCGACGGGCTCAGTCTGCAGTTCGACTTCATCGGCATGCAGGCCGTCTACCTCGCGATGGCCCGCCACGACTCCCGTCCCATCGTCAAGGCGTTGCGGCAGCGAGCGAAGTACCCCCTCGCGCGGGAGACGCAGTGGGCCAACTTCCTGCGCAACCACGACGAGCTCACGCTCGACAAGCTCACCGATTCCGAGCGCCAGGAGGTCTTCGACGCCTTCGGGCCGGAGAAGGAGATGCAGGTCTTCGATCGCGGCCTCAAGCGTCGACTGCCGCCGATGCTCGGCGGTGACCCCCGGCGCATCCGCATGGCGTACTCACTGCTGTTCGCGCTCCCGGGAACGCCGTCGCTGTTCTACGGCGAGGAGATCGGCATGGGTGAGGACCTCGCCGAGGAGGGCCGCATGGCGGTCCGCACCCCGATGCAGTGGACGTCGGAGGAGTCCGCCGGCTTCTCCCGGCGGGGGCCCGACGCGCTCGTCGCGCCGCTCGCCGGCGGTGGCTACGGCCCCGACCACGTCAACGTCGCCCACCAGCGCAGCGACAGCGGGTCGCTGTACTCGTTCATCCGGTCCCTCATCTATCTGCACCGCCGACACCCGGAGCTCGGTTGGGCCCCGGTCGAGATCCTCGACGTCGGCGCCGGCGCCGGCAAGAACGGCGTCCTCGCCCTCGCGGCCCGCGGCGAGGAGGCGGCCGTGGTCACCGTGCACAACCTCGGCGCGGAGGGCTGCACCGTCACCCTGTCCCTCGACGACGTCGAACCCGGTTCCCGCCTCATCGACCTCTGGGACCAGCGGGCCCTCGACGACGACCCCACCACGCCGATCGAGGTGCAGCTGGACGGCTACGGATATCGCTGGCTGCGCGTCCAGAGCGAGGCCGACACCCGCCTCTATTGAGGGACGGACTCTCCGCAGGCATGGCCCACCCCCGACGGACACCCGCCGGGGGTGGCACGCGTGGGGGGTCACGCGCGTTCGCGTCGCCCGTCGCGGACGAACCCCCAGGCGGCGAGCGCCGTCCCGACGACCATCGCGGCGACGACGACGGCGACGTGCACCGCGAGTCCGTCGACGCTCTCCCCGGTGAGGGCCTGGACGTCGGCCGCCGGCGCGATCTGCGACCAGACGAGGCGTCCGAAGTGATACGTCGGCAGCCACGGTGCGAGCTGCTGCAGGACGTCGGGCAGGCTCGCCAACGGCGTGAAGAACCCCGAACAGAAGGACAGCGGCAGGAAGACGAGGTTCCCGATCGCGGCCGCCGCCTTCGGCGGGGCCAGGAACGCGAGGGCACATCCCAGGGGCGCGAAGACGACTGTACCGAGCAGAAGCACCCCGACCGTCCGCAGCACCGGGTCGAGGCTCAAGGGCACGTCGGCGATCGCGGCGGCGGCGAGCACGAGGCCGACCACGATCGCGGAGAGCACGAGCGCCATCGCGATCTTGCCCGCGAAGTACACCCACATCGGCATCGGGGTCGACCGCAGGCGACGCAACCACCCGCGTGCGCGTTCCTGGGCGATGTCGACGCCGAAGGTGAAGATGCACAGCGAGACGATGCCGTAGGCGGCGAACGAGGCGATGAGCATCGTCGCGACGTCCGTCCCCCCGGGCAGCTGTTGACCGCGGTTGGGCAGGGCGAACATCGCGAAGAGGATGACCGGCACCCCCACCGTCCCGATGACGTTGGCGGGCGATCGCAGACTCTGTCGCAGCTCGGCGAGGATCTGCGTGCGCACCATGCCGCCGCGGCCGCCGGACCGCGTGCTCGTCGGGCTGAGCGCGCGGCCGGTCTCGCGGGAGGCCCCGGCCGCGTCCGTGCGGGGATCGGTCGCCCCGGCGTCGGCGTCGGCGCCGGTCGTGGTCGTCGGTGCGTCCGTGGTCGGTGCGTCCGTGGTCGTGGCGTCGGGGTTCATGCTGCGCTCCGGTCGTCGTCGTCGGTGAGGGCGACGAAGGCCGACTCGAGGTCGGCTCGCGCCACGGTGAGTCCGGCGACGCGATGCCCGGCCGCGAAGAGGGCGGCGAGGTCGGCCTCCGGTTCGGTCGTCACGAGGGTCACGACGTCGCCGGAGGAGCGGACGTCGACGATTCCGGGCAGCGACCGCAACCACTCCGACGGCGCGTCGGTGCGGAGGCCCACCTCGGAGGCTGCGAAGGTCGCCGCGATCCGGTCGGGGGTGTCGTCGGCGACGACGCGTCCCTGGCGGATGACGACGACCCTGTCGGCCAGGGCCGCCACCTCGTCGAGATTGTGGGAGGAGAAGAGGATCGTCTTGCCGAGGCCCGCGAAGCTGCGCATCTGGTCCCAGAACGCCCGGCGGGCGTGCACGTCGAGGGCCGCGGTCGGTTCGTCGAGGAAGAGCAGGTCGGGGTCCCCCGCGATGGCCATGGCGAACGACAACCGCTGTCTCTGACCTCCGGAGAGCTTGGTGGCTCGAACCCCGGCCTTGTCGGTGAGGTCGGCCCGGTGAAGGATCTCGGCCGTCGGCAGGGACCACGGGTAGTAGCGGCGCACGAGGTGGACGATCTCGGCGACGGTGAGCAGCTCCGGGACGTCGGTGTCCTGGAGCATCGCACCGACGCGTTCCGGGATCCCGTTCCTTCCCGGCGGCCCGCCGAACAGCGTGACGGTGCCGGTGTCCGCGGTGCGCAGTCCCAGCATGATCTCGATGAGGGTGGTCTTGCCGGCACCGTTGGGGCCGAGGATCGCGACGGTCTCACCGCGTGACACCGAGAGGTCGACGCCCGCGAGCGCCTGAACCGGCCCGTAGCGCTTGGCGACGCCGTGGACGCCGACGAGCGTCGGACGTTTTGTGGTCGTGGTCATGCCTCCACGATCCGCGTGGGACGCGTCCCCGCGCGCGTGCCGGTCGTCACGACCTGCACCCATGACTTCCGGCACGTCCGGGCGCCGTGGCCCCGTCCCTATCCTGATCGGGTGGAACACCGAGGAGACGTGGCGCCGGTCGGAGCGGCCGCCTCCGACCCCTCCGGCGGCCACGCCGGTGACACCGGGATCATCGCGCTCGCCATCGTCGGCGGGGTGCTGGCCTGGGTGGCCGTGCTGCTGCCGACGGTGCTGGACCCGCAGCTGCGTGTCCAGTCCGGCTGGCCGTGGTTCACCCTCATGGTCGCCTACCTCGTGGTCTTCCTCGCCGACACCGTCGTCCCGCTGTCCGCGGTCGGCGAACGGGTGCAGGCCGCGGCGCTGCTGCTCATCGGGCTCACCGTCATGGCGCTGCCGCCGGTCCTCACGACCACCCCGATCCTCACGGTGACGACGACCGTGGTCGTCGCCGCGGTCCTCCCCCTCGCCTGGACCCTCGGTGTCGTCGCGCTGCAGATGCTCGTCGTCGTCTGGGTCGTCGGTGGGGTGACGTCGAACCCGGAGGCGGTGCTCATCTGGGTCGCCGCCTACACCGGGTTCCAGTTGTTCGCCGTCGTGCTCGTCCACCTCCAGGGCCGTGCCGACCGAGCGCGACGGGCGCTCGACACGGCGCACGCGGAGTTACGGGCGCGACACGACGAACTCGCCCGTGCCCAGGCCGATCTGGCCGAGGCCACGCGGGAGGCCGAGCGGCTGCGCATCGCCCGCGACCTGCACGACACGATGGGTCACCAGCTCACCGCGCTCGCCCTCAACCTCGAGGCGCTCTCCCACGTCACCGCCGACACCCCGGCCGGGCCGCCGACCGCGGAGTGTCGCGACCTCGCCCGCGGACTCCTCACCGAGGTGCGGGGTGTCGTCGGGGGGATGCGTGAGCCGGGGCCCGACCTCGCCGCGCGCCTGCGACGGCTCACGACGAGCTCGCCCCTCCCCGCGGGCCTCGTCGTCGAGGACGTCCCGTCCCTCACCTCACCCCAGGCCGACGCCGTCTACCACGGCGTGCAGGAGGCCCTCACCAACGCCGCACGGCATCCGTCGGCGACGCGTGCCGAGGTGACGGTCCGCGGCGAGGACGGCGAACTCGTCATGCGGATCGTCGACGACGGGCCGGGCTCGAGCACCCCACCGATCTGGGGGAACGGGCTGACCGGGATGAACGAGCGCTTCGCGGCACTGGGCGGGATCATCACCGTGGCCACCGCGCCCGGCGAGGGTTTCCGGGTCGTCGGACGCCTCCCCCTCGACGGGACGGGGACGACATGACCGAAGAGAGCGGCATGACCCGGACGAGCCGCATCGAGGCCGGGGGATCGACGACCCCGGTGCGGGTGGTCGTCGTCGACGATCAGACGCTCGTCCGTCAGGGCATCCGGAGCCTGCTGGCGATCGCGGGGCACGTCGAGGTCGTCGGCGAGGCCGCGAACGGCGAGGAGGCGCTCCGGCTCATCGCCGAGGTCGATCCCGACGTCGTCCTGCTCGACCTGCGGATGCCGCGGCTCGACGGCATCGGCACCCTCCAGGCCCTCGCCACCCGGCCGGCCCCCGCCACGCCCTCGCGTCCGGCGGTCGTCGTGCTGACGACGTTCGACGACGGCGAGGCCGTGCTCTCGGCGCTGCGTGCCGGGGCCCGCGGCTATCTCCTCAAGGACGTCACCCTCGACACGCTCGTCTCGGCCATCGACGTCGTCGCCGCAGGTGGGCGCCTCGTCCAACCCGCCGTCACGGCCGCCCTGCTCGACACCCTCACCCACCCCGCCGCCGAACCGGATCCGCCGCTCACGCCACAGCCCCTCACCGAGCGCGAGCTCGACGTCCTGCGCCTGCTCGCCGCGGGGTACTCCAACCGCGAGATCGCCCACGGTCTGCACCTCGCCGAAGGCACCGTGAAGAACCACGTGAGCAACGTCCTGCTCAAGCTCGGGGTGCGCGACCGCACCCGTGCCGTCCTCCGCGCTCTCGAGACCGGCCTCATCAGTCGCTGACCTCGGGGCGACGACCACGTGACGAGGGCGGAGCCGGCGGCTCCCGTCGGCGGTGAGGACGCCCGATCAGCCGGTGGCGCCGGGGAGGGAGACGTCGTACTTGCGCAGGCCCTGCTGCGAGGGGCCGGCGACGACGTCACCGGTCTTGGGGTCGAACATGCTGCCGTGGAGCAGACAGGCGGGGCGGCCCTGTTCGAACGTCGTCACCTTGCCGTTCGCATGGGGGCAGGTGGAGGAGAAGACGTGGTACTCCCCCTGCGCCGGCTGGGTGACCACGGCCCCGACGTCCTCGAGGACGAGCCCGCTGCCCACCGGGACGCTGCCGGACGCCACGGCCTGCTGTACGGCCTCCTGCACCTTGGCCGGAACCTCGGACGACGACCCCTCGTTCGAACCGCATCCCGCCATGAACGTGACCGTGGCGAGAGCGCCGCCGAGGCCGACCATGCGGAGGACGGTGCGCCGGGACGGGGCGGGTGCCGCGTCCTGATCCGAGGTCAACGTCGTGGGTGCCGAGGTGGGCTGGGGCCCGGTCATGGCCGTCCTCTCGTCGGGGTGGTGCCGCGTGGCGAGGTGGGGTGCGGCCCGTGAAGATCGCGTCGCGCCGTCACGGGTGCGACCACTGTAGGCACGCCCGCCACCGCGCCGGGCGTTCGCCCTCGGGGCAGGGTCGGAGGTCCTGGCCCGGCCGCGCGGGTCAGGTACGGCGGGCGATCGCAGCGGCCTTGCGGCTGCGGCGGGGCGGGGGCGCCACCTCCCCGGCGGTCGTGCCCGAGGGTCGGTCGATCTCCGTCGCCGGCGCGGCGTCGTCGGCGGTGGGCGCCGCCACCGTGCTCTTCGTCGCCGTGGTCTTCGTCGCCGTGGGCTTCGTCGCCGCGGTCTTCTTCGCGGTGGTCTTCGCCGCCGTGGTCGTCCTCGCACCGCTCTTGGTGGCGGTCTTCCTCGTGCCGTTCTTCGCCGCCTTCTTCTCCGCCGCCGCGGCCTTCTTCGCCGCCGCCGACAGGGCCACGGCGCCGCCACGCGGGACGGGCGCAGCGGGAGGGAGCACCTCCGGGACGTGGTCGACCTTGGCCAGTGCACGCGCGAGGTAACGACCGGTGTGGCTGGCCTCGACGGTCGCGACGTGCTCGGGGGTGCCCTCCGCGACGACGGTGCCACCGCGGTGACCGCCCTCGGGACCGAGGTCGACGATCCAGTCGGCGCTCTTGATGACGTCGAGGTTGTGCTCGATGACGAGGACGGTGTTGCCCTTGTCGACGAGCCCCTGGAGAACGCCGAGCAGCTTGCGGATGTCCTCGAAGTGCAGCCCCGTCGTCGGCTCGTCGAGCACGTAGACGGTGCGGCCGGAGCTGCGCTTCTGCAGCTCCGAGGCGAGCTTGACGCGCTGTGCCTCACCACCGGACAGCGTGGGGGCCGGTTGACCGAGGCGGACGTAGCCGAGACCCACGTCGGTGAGGGTGCGCAGGTGACGCGCGATCGAGGGCACGGCGCCGAAGAACTCGACGGCCTCCTCGATCGGCATGTCGAGCACCTCGGCGATCGTCTTGCCCTTGAAGTGCACCTCGAGGGTCTCCCGGTTGTACCGGGCGCCGTGGCACACCTCGCACGGCACGTAGACGTCGGGCAGGAAGTTCATCTCGATCTTGATCGTGCCGTCGCCGGAGCACGCGTCGCAGCGTCCGCCCTTGACGTTGAAGGAGAATCGACCCGGCTGGTAGCCGCGGATCTTGGCCTCGGTGGTCTCGGCGAACAGCTTGCGGATGTTGTCGAACACCCCCGTGTACGTCGCCGGGTTGGACCGCGGCGTGCGGCCGATGGGGCTCTGGTCGACGTGGACGACCTTGTCGAGCTGCTCGAGCCCGCGGACGCTCTTGTGCCGGCCCGGGACCTGGCGGGCGCCGTTGAGCTTGTTGGCCATCACCGTGTAGAGGATGTCGTTGACCAGGGTGGACTTGCCCGACCCCGAGACGCCGGTGACGGCGACGAACACCCCCAGCGGGAACGACACGTCGACGTCGTGGAGGTTGTTCTGCCTCGCTCCGACGACGGTGATCTGCCGGTCGGGGTCGACGCCGCGGCGCTGACGCGGCACCTCGATGAGCTTGCGGCCCGAGAGGTACTGGCCGGTGATGGACCGTGACGAGGTGAGCAGCTCGGCGACCGGTCCGGAGTGGACGACCTCGCCGCCGTGCTCCCCCGCTCCCGGCCCGATGTCGACGACCCAGTCCGCGGTCTCGATCGTGTCCTCGTCGTGCTCGACGACGATGAGCGTGTTGCCGAGGTCGCGCAGCCGCGTGAGCGTGCCGATGAGCCGGTGGTTGTCGCGCTGATGCAGGCCGATCGACGGCTCGTCGAGGACGTACAACACCCCGACGAGGCCCGACCCGATCTGTGTCGCGAGCCGGATGCGCTGGGCTTCGCCGCCCGAAAGGGTGCCGGCGGGCCGGTCGAGCGAGAGGTAGTCGAGGCCGACGTCGAGCAGGAACCCCAGGCGGGCCTGGATCTCCTTGAGCACCCGCGCAGCGATCGCGGCCTCCCGCTCGCTGAGCTCGACGGTCTGGAGGAACTCGGCGCACTCGGCGATGGCCAGGCCGCTCACCTCGGCGATCGTGCGGCCGCCGAGGAGCACGGCGAGGGACTCGGGCTTGAGCCGCGCGCCCTTGCACACCGGACACGGGATCTGCCGCATGTACCCCTCGTACCGCTCGCGCGACATGTCGGACTCGGTCTCGCCGTGACGACGCCGCACGAACGGGATCGCACCCTCGAAGCCCGTCGAGTACTGCCGCTCGCGGCCGAACCGGTTGCGGTAGCGCACGTGCACCTTGTGCTGGTGGCCGTGGAGGATCGCGTCCTTGGCCCGCTGCGGCAACGCCTTCCACGGCACGTCGAGGGAGAAGGACAGGTCACCGGCGAGGGCGGTGAGCACGCGGAGGAAGTAGTCGGCGACTCCCGAGGCCTGTGACCACGGGGCGATCGCCCCCTCCCGGATCGAGAGGTCCTCGTCGGGCACGACGAGTTCGGGGTCGACCTCGAGCTCGGTGCCGAGGCCGGTGCACGCCGGACACGCGCCGAACGGGCTGTTGAAGGAGAACGACCGGGGCTCGATCTCGTCGGCGTTGATGACGTGGTCGTTCGGGCACGCCATGCGCTCGGAGTACCGCCGTTCGCTGGGCAGGGCGTGCGGATCCTGCTCGAGGTCGGCGGGCGTGGGGTCGCGCTCGACGTCGACGAAGTCGATGACGACGACGCCGTCGGCCAGACCGAGCGCGGTCTCGACGCTGTCGGTGAGCCGTCGCGTGGCGGAGGTGTCGCCGCCCTTGGCCACGAGCCGGTCGACGACCACCTCGATCGTGTGCTTCCTCTGCTTGTCGAGCTTGGGCGGATGGGCGAGCGAGACGACCTCGCCGTCGACGCGGGCCCGGGCGTACCCCTTGGTCTGCAGCTCGGTGAACAGCTCGACGTACTCCCCCTTGCGGCCCTTGACCAGGGGCGCGAGCACCTGGAACCGGGTCCGCTCGGGCAGCGTGAGCAGCCGGTCGACGATCTGCTGGGGGCTCTGCCGGGTGATCGGCTCACCACACACCGGGCAGTGCGGGCGCCCCGCCCGCGCGAACAGCAGCCGAAGGTAGTCGTAGACCTCGGTGATCGTGCCGACGGTGGAGCGGGGGTTGCGGCTCGTCGACTTCTGGTCGATGGACACCGCCGGTGACAGGCCCTCGATGAAGTCGACGTCGGGCTTGTCCATCTGGCCGAGGAACTGGCGCGCGTACGCCGACAGCGACTCGACGTAACGGCGCTGCCCCTCGGCGAAGATCGTGTCGAAGGCGAGCGAGGACTTGCCCGACCCCGACAGCCCCGTGAACACGACGAGTGCGTCACGGGGGATCTCGATCGAGACGTCCTTGAGGTTGTGCTCCCGGGCGCCACGGACGACGAGATGGTCGTGGGAGGGCCGGGCGGGAGCGGTGTTCGTAGGCACGTCGGACATCGTAGGTGCCCCCTCCGACAACCCTTCGGCCCCGCCGTCCCCGCAGGTGGTGGCGGGGACGGCGGGGACGAGCGCGGGGACTCAGCCCTTGACGCAGAGAATCGTCTCGAGCCTGGTCACGACCTCGACGAGCGGGCTCGGGCCGGTCGTCTGCGCCTCGATGACCGCCCCGAGGTCCTTGTAGGCCCCGGGGATCTCGTCGAGGACGCCGGCGTCCTTGCGGCATTCGATCCCCGACGTCTGCTCGGCGAGGTCGGCGAGGGTGAAGGCCTTGCGCGCCTTGGTCCGCGACATCCGTCGCCCGGCCCCGTGGGAGGCCGAGCACAGACCCGCCTCGTTCCCCAGGCCGCGAACGACGTAGGAGCCCGTGCCCATCGACCCCGGGATGAGGCCGAGGTCGCCGCGGCCGGCCCGGATCGCGCCCTTGCGGGTGACGACGAGGTCGAGACCGTCGTAGGTCTCGTGCGCGACGTAGTTGTGGTGGCACGTCACGCGCTCGCCGAACTCCACGGTCGGGAAGGCCCGCCGCACGACCCCCTCGAGGAGCACGAGCATCGACTCGCGGTTGAGAAGGGCGTACTCCTGCGCCCAGTGGAGGTCGTGGAGGTAGGCCTCCATCTCGGGGGTGTCGGCGAGGAACACGGCGAGGTCACGGTCGGGCAGGCCGAGGTTGTGCTCGAGCCCCTTCGCCCGCTCGATGTGACGCTCGGCGAGCTCCTTGCCGATGTTGCGGGAGCCGGAGTGGAGCATGAGCCACACCCGCCCCTCGTCGTCGAGGGTCGTCTCGATGAAGTGGTTGCCGCCCCCGAGCGTGCCGCACTGGGCGATCGCGCGGAGCCGCCGGTCCGCGACCCGCGGGGCGCGGAGCCCGTCGAAGCCCCGCAGGTGGCTCGTCACCCGTGCGGCGAGGGCCGGGTCGTCGCGGAGGTCGGCCGCGTCGTCGTGGGCGTGGAACCCGACGGGGATCGCCGCCTCGATCGCCGCGCGCAGCGGCCCGAGGTCGTCGGGGAGGTCCTCGGCGCGCAGGGACGTCGGGACCGCGGCCATGCCGCAGCCGATGTCGACGCCGACGGCCGAGGGGGCGACGGCGCCCTCCATCGCGATGACGGACCCGACCGTCGCGCCCTTGCCGTAGTGGACGTCGGGCATGACCGCGAGACGCCGTGTCCACGGCAGCGCGGCGACGTTGCGGAGCTGCTGCTGCGCCGCCGGCTCGATCGTGTCGACGTCGGCCCACAGGGCGGTGTTCCCCGTCCCGGGCAGCGGACACGGGTAGCCCGCGGACGACGGCGTCGATGCGGTCGGCACGATCGTGGGGTCGGGGTCGACCCGGGAAGACATCCTGCTCATGGTGCTCGAGTCTGAGTCCACCGTGTCCGACCGGTCCACCGGATTTCCGGGACCCGTGGCCGTCGCGGGACGGATCGGGTCGCCCCCTGCGCCCAACTCGACGTCGACATGGGCGAGGATGTGACGCACGACTCGGTCCGTGGGCACGTGCGCGGGGCCGGGTCCGTGCCAGCAACTCGCCTGCGACGGAGGAATCTCATGAGCACCCAGACCGGCAATGGCACCCCCGTGGACACCTACACCGGAGACGTCACTCCCGGAGGGCCCAGCGACACCCGCAACATGGGGACGTGGAAGCTGCGCAAGCTCAGCGTCGGGGAGATGGACAACAACGTCTACCTCCTCACCTGCATGGAGACCGGCACGCAGCTCCTCGTCGACGCGGCGGCCGAGCCCAACCACCTCATCGATCTCGTCGAGGAGGGCTGGGGCCGCCTCAACGGCATCCTCACCACGCACCGTCACGCCGATCACACGGGCGCCCTCGCCGAACTCGCCCAGCGCACCGGGGTCCCCACGCTGGCCGGCGAGAACGACGCCGACGCCCTGCCCGTCGCGCCGGACCGCCGCCTGTCCAACGGCGACACGATCGAGGTCGGTGACCTGCATCTCGAGGTCATCGAGCTCCGCGGCCACACCCCCGGCGCCATCGCGCTCGCGTGGACCGACGCCGACGGGCACGCCCACATCATCACGGGTGACTCGCTGTTCCCCGGCGGGCCCGGCAAGACCGGCTCCCCGGAGGACTTCGCCCAGCTCATGTCCGACCTCACCGAGCGCATCTTCGACCGCTTCGACGACGACACCTGGATCTATCCGGGCCACGGCAAGGACACGACGCTCGGCGCCGAGCGTCCGCACCTCGACGAATGGCGCGAGCGCGGGTGGTGACCCGCTTCCCCTCACCCCGCAGGGTCACGCCGACGACGGCGTGACCCTGCGTCCGTCCGGGGTCGCGTGACGAACGTGGCCCGGCCATCCGCTCGACCCCTCAGGAGCCCATCCATGCGCCGACCGCAGGTCTCGCCGGTCGTCCTCGTCCTTCTCGCCGTCGGCTCCGTGCAGTTCGGCGGTGCCCTCGCCGCGACGCTGATCCCCGCCGTCGGGGCCCTGGGATCGGTGACGTTGCGCCTCGCGATCGCGGCCGCCGTGATGCTCGCCGTCCTGCGCCCCCGGGTGCGCGGGTACGACGCCGGGGACTGGGCGACGGTCGCCGGGTTCGCGGTCGCGCTCGCGTCGATGAACGCCGCGTTCTACGCCTCGTTGTCCCGTCTGCCGATCGGCGCCGCGGTGACCATCGAGTTCGTCGGCCCGCTGCTGCTGGCGGCGGTGTTGTCCCGACTGGCGAAGGACTTCGTCGCGGTCGCCGTCGCCGCCCTCGGCGTCGTCCTCGTCTCCGGGGTGATCGGGACGAGCACCGAGCGGCTCGACCCGGTCGGCGTCGTGCTCGCGTTGCTCGCCGGGGCGTCCTGGGCGGCGTACATCCTCCTGTCGGCCCGCACCGGCCGACGGTTCCCCAAGCTCGACGGGCTGGCCCTCGCGATGGTCATCGCGACGCTGATCGTCGCCCCCGTCGGCGTCGTGACGGCGGGGCCCCGGCTGTGGCACGTCGACATCCTCCTGCAGGGTGCGGCGATCGCGATGCTCTCCTCGGTCATCCCCTACTCGCTCGAACTGCTCGCGCTTCGCCGCATGCGCGCCGCGGTCTTCGGAGTCCTCCTCAGCCTCGAACCGGCCGTGGCGGCCGTCGCCGGGTTCCTCGTCCTCGGGCAGCGCCTCACCGGCACGCAGCTCGTCGGTCTCACCGCCGTCGTCCTCGCCTCGGCCGCCGTGACCCGGCGCACCGAGCCCGCGCCGCCGGAACCCTGATCCCCACCGGACGAGCCGCCGGTGACGGGCGGTCACGGGGCCGCCGCCGCACGGAATCGGAGCGGGACCTAGGGCCGGTCGCGCAACGCGCGTTCGCCGCGGCGGAGCGGTTCTCGTTACCGTGGAGTCCGTCCCCGGGCGGCCATGTCGGTCAGCCACGGTCCAGTCGGATGGAGGAACGATGACCAGTCGCGTGGGTAAGGCGTCCCTGCGAAGCAAGATCATGTCGGCAGAGGAGGCGGCCCAGTTCATCGAGGACGGCCACAACGTCGGCATGAGCGGGTTCACCGGCGCCGGATACCCCAAGGTCGTCCCGACGGCCCTCGCCAACCGCATCCGCCAGCAGCACGCCGCCGGGCACCAGTTCCGGATCGGACTGTGGACCGGTGCCTCCACGGCACCCGAACTCGACGGTGCGCTCGCGGAGACCGGCGGCGTCCGCACGCGGCTGCCGTACCAGTCGGACCCGGTGACCCGCACGATGATCAACGACGGGGTCATCGACTACAACGACATCCACCTGTCGCACCTCGGCCCGCTCGTCCGCGAGGGCTTCCTCGGCAAGCTCGACGTCGCGGTCATCGAGGTCGCGGCCATCACGGACGACGGCCGCCTCATCCCGAGCTCCTCCATCGGCAACAACAAGGTGTGGCTCGACGAGGCCGAGAAGGTCATCCTCGAGGTGAACTCGTGGCAGAGCCTCGAGCTCGAGGGGATGCACGACGTCTACGAGAAGTTCGCCCTCCCGCCGTACCGCATGCCCGTGCAGATGACGCGGCCGGGCGACCGCATCGGACAGCCGTACCTCTCGGTGGACAACGACAAGATCATCGGGATCGTCGAGACCAACCACCCGGACCGCAACACGCCCTTCAAGGCGCTCGACGAGACCTCCCAGGCCATCGCGGGTCACTTCATCGAGTTCCTCGAGCACGAGGTGCGTCTCGGCCGCCTCCCCAAGGAGTTGCTGCCCCTGCAGTCCGGCGTGGGCAACATCGCCAACGCGGTGCTCGCCGGTCTCCTCGACTCCGACTTCGAGGGCCTCACCTCCTACACCGAGGTGATCCAGGACGGCATGGTCGATCTCATCGACTCCGGCAAGCTCAGCGTCGCCTCGGCGACGGCGTTCTCGCTCTCCCCCGACTACGCGGAGCGCATGAACGACAACGCCCAGCGGTACCGCCGCAACATCATCCTGCGGCCCCAGGAGATCTCGAACCACCCCGAGCTCATCCGCCGCCTCGGCGTCATCGCCTGCAACGGGCTCATCGAGGCCGACATCTACGGCAACGTCAACTCGACCCACATCATGGGAAGCCGGATGCAGAACGGCATCGGCGGGTCCGGCGACTTCGCCCGGAACGCCTACATCTCCTGCTTCGTCACCCCGTCGACGGCCAAGGGGGGCGCGATCTCCGCGATCGTCCCGTTCGTCAGCCACGTCGACCACACCGAGCACGACACCAGCGTCATCGTCACGGAACAGGGCCTGGCCGACCTGCGTGGTCTCGCGCCGCGCAAGCGTGCCGACCTCATCATCGAGAAGTGCGCCCACCCGGCCTACCGGCCCGCGCTGCACGACTACGTCGAGCGCGCCAAGCAGGTCGCGAACGGACAGCACACGCCCCACGATCTCTCGCTCGCCCACGAGTGGCACCGCCGGTTCCTCGTCGAGGGCACGATGGCCCACTGAGCTCCTCCCCTCGAACGAGAGCGCTCCGTCCCCTGTCGGGGGCGGAGCGCTCTCGTTCACGAGGGCCTGTTCAGGCCGCGGCGTTCTCCCGGCCGGTCTTCAGCAGCGAGAGGACGGTCGTGACGCCGAGGATGAGGACGATCGCCCCGAGGGAGACGCCGGTGGAGATGACCGGGACGTGCAGCGGCTGACCGCCGTTGATGAACGACAACTGGTTCTCGTGGAGGGCGTGCAGGATGAGCTTGACGCCGATGAAGGCGAGGAGCACCGACAACCCGAGGCTGAGATACACGAGACGCTCGAGCAGGCCACCGATGAGGAAGTAGAGCTGCCGTAGTCCCATGAGGGCGAAGATGTTGGCGGTGAGGACGATGAACGGCTCCTTGGTGAGGCCGAAGATCGCGGGGATGGAGTCGAGCGCGAACATGAGGTCGGTGGTGCCGAGGGCGAGGATCGTGATGAGCATCGGGGTGGCGACCTTCTTGCCGTCGACGCGCCCGAAGAGCCTGGTGCCGAACTCCCACGAGGTCGTCGCGCTGAACCTCCGCTCGACGAACTTGAGCAGCCCGTTCTCCTCGAACTCGTCATCGTCGTCGTCCTCGAGGCCCTCCTTGCCCAGTTTGATCGCCGTGTAGATGAGGAACGCCCCGAACAGGTAGAACATGAACGAGAACTGGTTGATCAACGTGGCACCCAACGCGATGAAGATGCCGCGGAGGATGAGCGCGATGACGATGCCGACCATCAATGCGGTCTGCTGATACTTCTCGGGCACCCCGAACTTCGCCATGATGATGATGAAGACGAAGAGGTTGTCGATCGACAGCGAATACTCGGTGAGCCAGCCGGCGTAGAACTGGATGCCGTAGTCCCACCCGGAGATCAGGCCGATCCCGAGGCCGAACAGGATGGCCGACCCCACGAAGAACGCGAGGTGCCGGGCGGCCTCCGCCATGCTGGGTTTGTGGGGCCGACGGGCGATGACGACGATGTCGATGAGGAGAAACGTGGTCATCACCGTCAAGGTGACGATCCAGACCCACAGCTGGACGTCCATGAATGAAGAGGCCTTTCAAGGGAACCTGCGGAGGTCTCTCCCGCCCGTCAGGCGGACCGGCACCCCGAACCCCGCCAGCGGCGGCCGGTGCCGCGCTGCCGGAGTCGTGCTGACGAGGTCACCGCGTGGGGATACTCCCCTCCGTGCGCGAGAAGTCTGTCATACGGGTCGGTGCACCGGAGCGGCGCGTCACCGGGTGGCTTCGTTCATCTGCCGCAGCTCTTTCTTGAGGTCGGAGACCTCGTCACGCAGACGGGCGGCGAGCTCGAAGTGCAGGTCCTCCGCCGCCTGGTGCATCTGCGCCGTGAGGTCCTGGATGAGCGCCGCGAGTTCGCCCGCGGCGGCCGGGACCTCGCGCCGCGGGGCGTCCGTGCCCTTGCCCCGGCCCTTGCCGCGCGACTGGGTGCGGCCGCTGCCCATGAGGGCCTCGGTGTCGGCGTCCTCGCGACGGAGCTGGTCGGTGATGTCGGCGATCTTCTTGCGCAGCGGCGTGGGGTCGATGCCCTTCTCGGTGTTGTAGGCGATCTGCTTCTCCCGCCGCCGACGTGTCTCCTCGATGGCCGCCTCCATCGACGGGGTGATCGAGTCGGCGTACATGTGCACCTGTCCGGAGACGTTGCGCGCGGCGCGGCCGATGGTCTGGATGAGGCTGCGCGTGGAGCGGAGGAACCCCTCCTTGTCGGCGTCGAGGATCGAGACGAGGCTCACCTCGGGCAGGTCGAGGCCCTCGCGAAGCAGGTTGATGCCGACGAGCACGTCGTACTCGCCCAGCCGCAACTCGCGGAGGAGTTCGACGCGGCGGAGCGTGTCGACCTCGGAGTGGAGGTACCGCACCCGCACGCCCTTGTCGAGCAGGTAGTCGGTGAGGTCCTCGGCCATCTTCTTCGTCAGGGTCGTGACGAGCACCCGCTCGTCGCGGTCGGTGCGGAGGCGGATCTCGTCGAGGAGGTCGTCGATCTGCCCCTTGGTGGGCTTGAGGACGACCTCGGGGTCGACGAGGCCCGTGGGGCGGATGATCTGCTCGACGAACCCGTCGGACTTGGCCAGTTCGTAGTCGCCCGGGGTCGCCGAGAGGTACACCGTCTGCCCGATGCGCTCGAGGAACTCCTCCCACTTGAGAGGCCGGTTGTCCATCGCGCTCGGCAGCCGGAACCCGTGGTCGACGAGGGTGCGCTTGCGGCTCATGTCGCCCTCGTACATCGCCCCGATCTGCGGGACCGTGACGTGCGACTCGTCGATGACGAGGAGGAAGTCCTCGGGGAAGTAGTCGAGGAGGCAGTTGGGCGCACTCCCCCGGGGACGGCCGTCGATGTGCAGCGAGTAGTTCTCGATGCCCGAGCACGACCCGACCTGCCGCATCATCTCGATGTCGTAGGTCGTGCGCATCCGCAGCCGCTGCGCCTCGAGCAGCTTGTTCTGCTGTTCGAGTTCGGCGAGCCTCCCCTCGAGCTCGAGTTCGATGCCGCGGATCGCCCGTTCCATGCGTTCGGGACCCGCGACGTAGTGCGACGCGGGGAAGACGTACATCTCCTGCTCCTCGCGCACGACCTCACCGGTGAGGGGGTGAAGGGTGTAGAGCGCCTCGATCTCGTCGCCGAAGAACTCGATGCGGACCGCGAGCTCCTCGTACATCGGGATGATCTCGACGGTGTCGCCCCGCACCCGGAAGGTGCCACGCGTGAACGCGAGGTCGTTGCGCGTGTACTGCATGCCGACGAACCGACGCAGCAGCTCGTCGCGGCCGATCTCCTGCCCGACCTTGAGGCGCGCCATGCGGTCGACGTACTCCTGGGGCGTGCCGAGACCGTAGATGCAGGAGACCGAGGCGACGACGACGACGTCGCGCCGCGTGAGCAGGGAGTTCGTGGCCGAGTGCCGCAGCCGCTCGACCTCCTCGTTGATCGAGGAGTCCTTCTCGATGTACGTGTCGGTCTGGGGGACGTACGCCTCGGGCTGGTAGTAGTCGTAGTAGCTGACGAAGTACTCGACCGCGTTGTTGGGCAGCAACTCACGGAACTCGTTGGCGAGCTGCGCCGCGAGGGTCTTGTTGGGCGCGAGCACGAGGGTGGGCCGCTGGACCTGCTCGATGAGCCAGGCGGTGGTCGCCGACTTGCCGGTGCCCGTGGCCCCGAGCAACACGACGTCCTGCTCCCCCGCGTTGATGCGCGCGGTGAGCTCGGCGATGGCGGTGGGCTGGTCACCGCTCGGGGAGAACTCCGAGACGACGTCGAACGGGGCGACGCGTCGCTGCAGATCTGTGGTGGGCCGCATGTCTGACACGGTAGACCCGCCCACCGACAACCCTTCGTCGCTCAGGGCACGGGCAGCCGGCGCATCATCATGACGTAGGCGACCGCCATGGCGCCGAGCAGCACCGCGACGGAGACCGGAGCCATCTGGACCGTCAGCTCCAGGACGCCGAACACGAGCACGAGTACCACGACGATCGACCCGAGGACCACCCACCCCACCCACGGGCGCCAGCGGAGGAAGAGGGCTGTCACGGCGAACGCGATCGCCGTCGTTGTCGCCATGCCGACCACGAGGACGGCGAGTTGGGACGGCAGCGCCCCCAGGTTCGGGTCGCCCGGGGTGAGCAGCGCGACGACCAGGGAGGTCAGGACCCCGACGACGACCGTGTACGCGATCGCCATGAGGGTGAGAGCGAGCATCACGATCATGACGTCACGACGGGTCACACCGAGGGACACCAGCAGCCGCGGCATCGTCGCCTGCACGATGACGAGCATGACCACCGCCGTTCCGGCGACCGCGCTGACGATGGACCACGAGCCGCCGGCGCTCACCCGCACGCCGTCGCGGGACGCTTCGATTCCGAGGAGCATCTCCGGGCTCGAGGCGACGATCTCCCATCCCCGCGCGAGGGCGAGGCCGTACAGCCCGGCGAGGAGGAGGGCGGTGCCGCCCGTCACGGCGAGGACGACACCGAAGACCCGGCCCATCAGAAGGGTCAGGAGAAGCACGGAGCGTCGATGGCGCCCGGATGTGCCGGTGCCGGACTGGTCGATCATGATGAACCTCCCCTGCTCACGGTGACGAGCACGTCGGTCAGCGAGGCCAGTTCACCCTCACCGGAATAGGTACGCCGCACCTCGTCGGCGTCGCCGACGGCGACGAGCCGACCTTCGTGAAGGATGACGACGTCCTCCATGAGCGGCTCCACCTCGTCGAGGAGGTGGGACGACAGGACGATGGTGCGGGGGTGAGCGACGTAATCGGCCATGAGCTCGTCGGAGAACCGGCGCCTCGCGACGGCATCCATCCCGAGGTACACCTCGTCGAGGATCGTGACCTCCGCCCGCGAGGCGAGCGCCAGCGCCACGAGGAACGCCGATCGTTGACCGGTCGACATCTTCTGCGGGGTCCGCTTCATCGGAACGGCGAACCCGTCGATGAGGCGCCGGTAGAGCTCCTCGTCCCACTGTGGACGCAGGGCGCGGTACAGCCGCTCGGTGTGTCGCGGGCGCTCATCCTCGATGACGCCCCCGCGATCGCGCATGAGACACACCCTCGACAGGGCGTCGGCGTTCTCCCAGACGGGCTCTCCTCCGATCCGCACCGTGCCGTGGCCTGCCGGGATGAGGGCGGCGACGAGTCGACACAGCGTCGACTTGCCGGCCCCGTTGCGCCCGACGAGCCCGGTGATGACCCCGGCACGGAGGGTGAGACTCACGTTCTCCAGGGCCGTCCTGGAACCGAAACGGTGCGTGACGTCGTCGATCTCGATGGTCGGTGGGCGGGTCATCGGTCCTCCTCGATGTGCCGGATGATGTCGGCGAGCGGGATGCCGAGGCTGCGAGCCTCGGCGAGCGCAGGGTCGAGCACGTCGTCGTAGAACGCCGCTCGTCGGCGGGTGGCCAGGCGGTCGCGCGCCCCTTCGGAGACGAACATCCCGAGCCCGCGTCGTTTGTGGATCAGCTGCTCCTCGACGAGCAGGCTCATCGCCTTGGCTGCCGTCGCGGGGTTGATGCGGTAGGTCGTCGCGTACTGCGTGGTGGACATGACCTGGTCCCCCTCGGAGAGGTCACCGGCCAGGATCGCGTCGCGGATCTGCGCCGCGATCTGCTGGAAGATCGGTGATCGGTCGTCGAACACGCCGCACCGCCCCTCTGGTTCTGTTGTTCATTACTCCACTAATGAACCCTTGAACATCGGATCTGTCAACCCTGGGGTGTGACGATGGCTCCGCCCGGCCGCACGCCCGCGGGCGTCGTGTCGCATTCCTGCCAGACAGGCTCGACGACAGGGGGGATGCTGGGGGCATGATCACGCACCTGGACCGGGAGGCCTGCCTGCGGGCCGTGACCGGCCGGGACGCCCGTTTCGACGGGTGGTTCGTCACCGGGGTGCGCACGACGGGGATCTACTGCCGGCCGAGCTGCCCGGCGATGACCCCGCGAGCCCGGCACGTCGACTTCTACCCCACCGCAGCGGCCGCCCAGCGCGCCGGCTTCCGGGCCTGCAAGCGATGCCGACCCGACGCGAGTCCCGGCTCCCCGGAGTGGGACACCCGCGCCGACCTCGTCGCCCGCGCGATGCGACTCATCGCCGACGGGGTGGTCGACCGGGACGGCGTCCCCGGACTCGCGGCGCGCCTGGGCTACAGCGTGCGGCAGATCGAGCGGGCGATGCGTGCCGAACTCGGCGCCGGGCCGCTCGCGGTCGTCCGCGCCTCCCGCGCCCAGACCGCCCGGACGTTGGTGGAGTCGACGTCGATGCCCCTGTCGCAGGTCGCCTTCGCCGCCGGGTTCGCGAGCGTGCGGTCGTTCAACGCCACGATGCGCGAGGTCTACGCCACGACCCCCCGTGACCTCCGGCCCCGCGCGGGATCGACCGGCGAGGAATCGGCCGGCACCCTGTCGGTGAGGTTGCCCTTCCGCGCACCGTTGCACCCCGACGACCTCTTCGGCCACCTCGCCTCGACGGGAGTGCCCGGTGTCGAGGAGTGGCGCGACGGTGCGTATCGGCGGACCCTCGCCCTGCCCGGTGGTCCCGGGATCATCACCGTGAGTCCACCCTCGGGGGATCATCCGCACGTGCGTGCCACCCTCCGCCTCACCGACCTCCGCGACGCGGGGGCGGCGGTGGCCCGCTGTCGCCGTCTGCTCGATCTCGACGCCGACCCCGTCGCCGTCGACGGTGCCCTCGCGACCGACCCCGTCCTCGCGCCCCTCGTCGCCCGGGCCCCCGGGCGTCGGATACCCCGCACTCCCGACCCGGCCGAGTTCGCGCTGCGCGTCGTCCTCGGCCAGCAGGTCTCCACCGCCGCGGCCCGCACCCACGCGGCCCGCCTCGTCGCGCAGGTCGGCCGACCCGTCGAGGATCCCGTGGGAGGACTCACCCACCTGTTCCCCGCCCCGGACGCCGTCGCCGCCGCCGACCCCGACTCCTTCGCCCTGCCGCGGACCCGGCGAGACACGCTCCTCGCCCTCGCGGGCGCCCTCGCCGACGGGAGCCTCGACGTCGGCGTCGGCGCCGACCGAGATCGGGCCCGCGCCGTCCTCGGCGGGAACCGGGGCATCGGCCCCTGGACGGTGGATTCCGTCGCGATGCGCGCCCTCGGAGACCCCGACGTGTTCCTCTCCGGTGACCTCGGCATCCGCCAAGCCGCCGCGGCCCTCGGCCTGCCGACGACCCCACGCGCCCTCGCCGCCCGGACCGCGGCATGGCGCCCCTGGCGCTCCTACGCCGTCCTCCACCTGTGGGGGACCCTCGACCACCCGATCACCCGTCTGCCGGAGGACTCATGACCGACCCCCTGCCCCACGCCGCCGGCGATCGTCGCCACACCACCCTCGGCAGCCCCGTCGGCGACCTCACGCTCGTCTCCGACGGCGCCCACCTCGTCGGCCTCTACATGACCGACCAACGGCACCGACCCGAGGAGACCACGTTCGGCCCCCGTGCCGACGACGTGACGCCGTTCGCCGCGGCCCGGGGGCAACTGGCCGAGTACTTCGCAGGTGAACGCACGGCGTTCGACCTACCGCTCGCCCCCGCGGGCACGGAGTTCCAGCGCCGGGTGTGGGCCGCCCTCTTGACCATCCCCTACGGCCACACCTGGAGCTACGGCGAGCTCGCCACGCGGATCGGCAACCCCCGCGCCTCCCGGGCGGTGGGGCTCGCCAACGGGCGCAACCCGATCGGCATCGTCGTCCCGTGTCATCGCGTCGTCGGCAGCGGCGGGTCGCTCACCGGCTACGGCGGCGGACTCGAACGCAAGCGTCTCCTCCTCGACCTCGAACGCGCCGCCCTGGCCGGCGCCTGACACGGCGTCGCCCCGGTCCTCACCGGGGCGACGCACGAGCTGTGGGAACGAGTTCCGCTCACGCCATGACGGGGCGAGCGACGCGCACCGCGACGTCACCACGCCGCAGCCACCACACGAGAGCGGCGGCGCACAGGGCGACGAACACGATCTGAACGAGCATGAACGGTCCACCGACGCCGACGCTGCGGTCGAAGGCCTTGGCCATGTCCGTGGTGTAGGCGCCGATGACGCCGCTCACGACGTTGTTCACCACGTGCATCGCGATCGGCACCTCGATGCCGCCCGTGAGCTTGGCTGCGACGGCGAGCGTCGCGCCGAAGGCGAAGTAGTAGAGGTTGAGCCAGGGGTCGGCCGCGAAGTGGGCGGTCATGAACAGCAGCGACGAGATCAGCAGGCCGACGGCGAAGCCGGCGCGCTCCCCCGCGAACCACGACCCGATGCCGCGCAGCACGTACCCGCGGAAGAAGACTTCCTCTGCCGCCGCCTGGAAGGGCATGAGGAGCGCCCCGATGAGGGCGTAGGCGAGCCAGTCGGCGCCGCGGGGGCCGGTGTCGGGGGTCAGGCTCATGAAGACGATCATGTAGATGACGAAGACCGGCAGCAGCACGGCGATCATGCGCCACAGCCAGGTCCACCGCAGGCCGCCGAGGACGGAGAACGTGTACCCCCACGGCTGCCCGTGGATGAAGCGGACGATCACCCACGTGATCGGCAGCAGCAGGACGAGCGACAGGAGCGTGACCCCGTACATGAGGGGGCTCATCTCCAGCATCTCCATCGAGAAGTCCCCACCGTTGGACGCGGCGAGGTAGATCCCGACCCCGAAGATCAGGCCGACGTTCGCGATGAGGAACACGACGACGGCGCCGAGGATCGCGACGACCGGCTTCCACCATCTCGCCGTGGCGGTCCGGAGGGTCTCCGGATAGGTCTGCCCCTCCCGCGGCATCCCCGGCGCGGGGACGGGGCCGCCCGCCGGGACGCTCGAGGACGGCGTGCCCACCGTGGCGGACGCGGGGTGTCCGGTCGGGTAGTCGATGTGGTTCGGGTCTCGCCCGTTGATCTCGGTCATGACTCCACTGTGGCGTCTGGGTGGGCCTCGTGCCGGTGCCCCACGTCACGGGCTCGGGTGAGGATCTCAGGTGCCGGCATGACAGATGTCATGGGCCGTGAGGTCGGCGCTGCGGGATGTCGTGGCGCCGTGCGACCTCAGGCGCTCAGTCGTGCCACCCGGAGCGACGTGCCCAGGCCTGCATCCGCGGCCACGCCTCGTTGAACCAGGGCTCCTTGGCCTCGGCATAGGCGGCCGTCGACTCGTGCGCCTCGGCGAGTTGCCGCTTGACCTCGGTGTACTCCTCCCGCGCCATCGAATCCCCCCGGAGCCAGTCGCGGAACAACAGTGCGTACTGCCATCCCGCGCTGGAGAGCTCACGCACGTGGACGTGGGTGACCCGGCCCGGGTCCGACGAACCGTGGAACCGCTTGACCCACAGGGAGGGATCGGGCATCGCGTCGGTCGGGTGGTCCATCCGGTAGTCGTCGACGCGCGGGAACCCCGCGGCGGCGAGGGCCTCGACGAACGCCGGGTCGTCGGCCTCACGCAGGTCGCGGACGCCGACCTGGATGTCGATGACGTCCTTGCCGGCCATGCCCGGCACGCTCGTCGAGCCGACGTGTTCGATCTCCGGCGCCCGGTCCCCGAGGACGAAGGACAGGCGGTCGCTCAGCCGCGCCGCCGCCTGTTCCCAGCCCGGGTCGTACGGACTCACGACGGGGGTCGGACGCCGGTGGATGTCCCCCTCGCGCACGTTCTCGGCGAACGGCAGGAGGCGTTCGCGCCAGAGCCTGTCGACCTGCGCGCACAGGTCGGCCTCGTCCCCAGTGTTGTCGAGGACGACGTCGGCGGCCTCACGACGGGCCGCGTCCGAGGCCTGATGCGCCATGCGCATCTGGGCGTCCGCCGCCGTGAGGCCCCGTGCGACGAGCCGCGCGATGCGGGTCTCGGCAGGCGCCTCCACCACGACGACGAGGTGGTACCGGCGTCCCATCCGCTTCTCCACGAGCAGTGGCACGTCGTGGACGATGACCGCGTCCGCCGGCGCCGCCTCGACGATCTCCTGCGTGCGCGCGGCGATGAGGGGATGAGTGATCTCCTCGAGGTCACGCCGCGCCTGCTCGTCGTCGAAGACGCGCGCGGCGAGGGCGGCACGGTCGAGCGAGCCGTCGCCGGTGAGGACGTCCCCGCCGAAGCGTTCGGTCACCCGCCGAAGGCCTTCGCCGCCGGGACGGAGCACCTCGCGTGCGAGGGCGTCCGCATCCACGACGATCGCGCCCGTCTCGCGCAGGCGTTGCGCCACGGTCGACTTGCCGGATCCGATTCCGCCGGTGAGGCCCACGGTGAACATGACGACACTCTAGGCCCGCCCGCGCGCCGTCGCTGGCGACTCGGTCGACGCCGGTGCGTCCGGCGGCGCGGGGACGGCATGTCGCAGGCCGCAGCAGTCGATCCGTCCTCACCCGGTGCTCAGGCGGTCGACCGTGCGTCCCACGTCGAACGACGCCCGGGTGCGGGTGTCCGTGCACGTGACGACCGACTCGGTGGCCGTGCACGTGATGCCCGAGGTCGACAGGGTCGAGCCGGGGGTCAGCGCGGCCGATCGTCGACCGTCGAGGACGACCGTCGCGTCCCACCCCGACCGGTGCCAGGCCGTGAGCGGTGCCCCGAGCGCGGCCGTCTCCGGCCCCGCCTCGCCCGCGCACGTCCGCTTCGCCCGACCGCCACTGATGACGAACGTCCGGCCGTACGGGCGCCCGTCGCACGGCGCGGCGTTTGTGGGTGGGCCGGCCGGGTTGCTCGTCTGGTTGCTCGTCGGGGTGCTCGTCGCCTCTCGGGACGGACTCGCGGGGGCGGTGGGGGCCGTCGTGGGCGGCGGGGGTGTCCACGTGGATCGGGCGACGTCGCACCAGACCGCGTCACCGTTCATCACGCAGTGGACGTTGCCGTCCGTCGTGAGGAAGGACGCCTCGGAGACGGTCACCGTGCGGGGACCGGAGGATCGGCGTCGGTCGAGGAGGACGAGCGCCCCGTCGCGCCAGGCGAGCGTGGCCTCGTACTGCGTCACCGGGGCGTCGGCGGAGTCGAACGCGGTCCACTCCACACGCACCTCTCCCCCGGGGGTACGCAGAGCCCTCACGACGGCGTACTTCAGCCGCTGCACGGTGCCGATGTCGAACGAGGCGAGCGGGGTCGCCGTGTCGGTGTAGAGGACGAGGGAGTCGGGGACCGGGTTCCCGTCGACGGTGCAGCTCATTACGCCGACGAGGTCGAGGCCGCCGTCACCGGTCAGGTCGGCGCCCACGGGTGGAACCGGGTCCATGCCCGCCGAGTACCCGTCGACGACCTGCAGGGTCGTGCTGGTCGTTCCCACCGACCCGCGATAACTCGACAGATGGTGCACCGGCAGGCCGCACGCGGCGGGCGCCGAGCGGATCGCGCGCAGATCGACGTCGGGTGCCCGCTGCGGGGGCGCCGTCGTCGGTGCGACCGTGACGACCTCGGGGAGCGGGCCGGCCGCCGGGGGACCCGCGGGAGGTGTCCGCGGGGAGTCGTCGCTGCAGCCCGCGAGGGACAGGAGGCAGAGCGAGGCCGCGGCCACCACGGCCGCCCGGCGTTCGGCGACACCGCCCATCGGCACTCCTCGACTCGGCCCTCCCTCTCACAGACGACCGAACCCCCCTGCATCTGAGGACAATTCCCGTACCTGCCAGCCGTCGAAGACGCCACGGGCCCCTTCCTCGAGGTGAGGAAGGGGCCCGTGGTCACCGGACCGGGCGCGTGGCCCGACCGGGGTGGATCAGTTGCCCGTGAGCTTCTCGCGCAGCGCGGCGAGGGCCGCGTCGGAGGCGAGGGTGCCCTCGGTGCTCTCCTGGGACTCCGTGGTCCCACCGGAGGAGTAGGACGTGGCCGCCTCCGCGCCGCCACCGGAGGCCGCGGCCTCGGCGTCGGCCTTGAGGGCCTCCTCGACCTGGGTGCGGTGAGCCTCCCAGCGGGCGTGCGCCTCGGCGTACTGGCGCTCCCACTTCTCGCGGGCCTCCTCGTAACCCTCGAGCCACTCGTTCGAGTCGGCGTCGAAGCCCTCGGGGTACTTGTAGTTGCCCTGCTCGTCGTACTCGGCCGCCATGCCGTAGAGCGTGGGGTCGAACTCCATGTTCGCGACCGCGGCGTCGTTGGCCTGCTTGAGCGAGAGGGAGATGCGCCGACGCTCGAGGTCGATGTCGATGACCTTGACGAAGATCTCCTGACCGACCTGGACGACCTGCTCCGGCAGTTCGACGTGACGCTCGGCGAGCTCGGAGATGTGCACGAGACCCTCGATGCCGTCGTCGACGCGGACGAACGCACCGAACGGGACGAGCTTGGTGACCTTGCCCGGCACGACCTGGCCGATGGCGTGGGTGCGGGCGAAGTGCTGCCACGGGTCTTCCTGCGTCGCCTTGAGCGAGAGGGAGACGCGCTCGCGGTCCATGTCGACGTCGAGGACCTCGACCTTGACCTCCTGGCCCACCTCGACGACCTCGGACGGGTGGTCGATGTGCTTCCAGGACAGCTCGGAGACGTGGACGAGACCGTCGACACCGCCGAGGTCGACGAACGCACCGAAGTTGACGATCGAGGACACGACACCGCCGCGGACCTGGCCCTTGCCGAGCTCCTGGAGGAAGTTCGTGCGGACCTCGGACTGCGTCTGCTCGAGCCACGCGCGACGCGAGAGGACGACGTTGTTGCGGTTCTTGTCGAGCTCGATGATCTTGGCCTCGATCTCCTTGCCGACGTAGGGCTGGAGGTCGCGCACGCGACGCATCTCGACGAGAGAGGCCGGGAGGAAGCCGCGGAGGCCGATGTCGAGGATGAGGCCGCCCTTGACGACCTCGATGACGGTGCCGGTGACGACGCCGTCCTCCTCCTTGATCTTCTCGATCGTGCCCCAGGCGCGCTCGTACTGAGCGCGCTTCTTGCTCAGGATCAGCCGGCCTTCCTTGTCCTCCTTCTGGAGGACGAGGGCCTCGACCTCGTCGCCGACGCCGACGACCTCGTTGGGGTCGACGTCGTGCTTGATGGACAGCTCGCGCGAGGGGATGACGCCCTCGGTCTTGTAGCCGATGTCGAGGAGAACCTCGTCACGGTCGACCTTGACGATGACGCCTTCGACGATGTCGCCATCGTTGAAGTGCTTGATGGTCGAGTCGATCGCGGCGAGGAGGTCTTCCTCGGAACCGATGTCGTTGATCGCGATCTCGGGGTGGCTGACAGTCATGTAGTGGGGACTCCGATGTGGACAGTTGGTCGGGGGGCGGCGGCGACGCCGACGCCCTCTGTGGACGGTGTGAACAAGAGTGGTGCTCCTGGCCGACCTGGGGGGCGATCGCCTCCACCGCATGGGCGGGAGGAGACCACCGGAGGTGAATGACACGGCGTCACGACGAGCACGTCGTTCGGCGGGTGGTCGGCCACGCGCGCCCGTGGACACAGCGGGCGCACCGTCTCAGTCTATCCGGGGCCCCTCGACCGCGTAAAGCCGGTGCGACCTCGGCAGACTGTGCCCATGCCGCATCCCGACGCCCACCGAGCCCCGGATCGACCCACCGACGGCGACGACGGGCGCGGCGACGAGACGGCGAGCGTCGAGGAGGTGTGGACGGCGGCCGGGTACGACGAGGACGTCGACGCGCTCGAGACGGCGCGGGCGAACCGGTCGTGGTGGGACGCGGAGGCGCAGGACTACTACGCCGAGCACGGCGCCTTCCTCGGCGACGCCGAGCTGGTGTGGGGCCCGGAGGGCGTGCGCGAGTCCGATCTCCACCTGCTCGGCGACGTGCGGGGCCGCCGCGTGCTGGAGTTCGGCGCCGGGGCGGCTCAGGGCGCGAGGTACCTCGCGACGCGCGGGGCCACCGTCGTCGCCACCGACCTCTCGCTCGGCATGCTGCGGCAGGCGCGACGGATCGACGCGGCTCGCGCCCGGGACGCCGCTCGCGCGGAGGAGCCGGGGTCCCCGAACGGGCCGTTGCCGCTGCTTCAGTGCGACGCATGCGCCCTGCCGTTCGCGGACGGCTCGTTCGACGTCGTGTTCTCCGCCTACGGCGCGGTGCCCTTCGTCGCGGACTCGGCGGCCCTGCTGCGCGAGTGCGCGCGGGTCCTCGCCGGCGAGGGGCTGCTCGTGTTCTCCACGACCCACCCGATCCGGTGGGCGTTCCCGGACGTCCCCGACGCGGCCGGGCTCACCGCCACGATGTCGTACTTCGACCGCACCCCCTACACCGAACGCGTAGGCGCCGGCGAGGGCCCGCTCACCTACGCCGAGCACCACCGCACCCTCGGCGACCGGGTCCGGGAGATCACGGCGGCCGGGTTGCGGCTCGTCGACCTCGTCGAGCCCGAGTGGCCCGCCCACAACCGGCAGACGTGGGGCGGCTGGAGTCCGCTGCGCGGGCGCCTCCTGCCCGGCACGGCGATCTTCGTGTGCCGCCGATCGGGGTAGGCACGTCCCGCCTCTCCCCCGTCGCGCACCGAGCCTGCGTGCTCCCCCTCGGACGGCTCCGCGCATGATGGAGGGTGTGAGCACCGTCGAACACCCCTTCCCCTCGGACATCGAGATCGCCCAGAGCGCCGAGCTCGCACCCATCCCCGACGTCGCCGCCACCGTGGGCATCGCGCCGGAGCACCTCGTGCCCTACGGCCGCCACGTCGCCAAGGTGGAACTCGAGGCGATCGACGCCCTGGCGCATCTGCCGAACGCGAAGTACGTCGTCGTCACCGCGATCACGCCGACACCGTTGGGCGAGGGGAAGACGACGACCGCGGTGGGGCTCGCGCAGGGGCTCGCGAAGATCGGCCGCAAGCCCGTGCTCGCCCTCCGGCAGCCCTCCCTCGGCCCGGTGTTCGGCGTCAAGGGTGGGGCGGCCGGCGGCGGGTACAGCCAGATCGTGCCGATGGAGACCCTCAACCTCCACCTCACGGGTGACTTCCACGCCGTCACCGCGGCGCACAACCTCCTCGCGGCGATGGTCGCGAACCACCTCCACTTCGGCAACGAACTGGGTCTGCACGAGATCCAGTGGCGCCGTGTGCTCGACATGAACGACCGCTCGCTGCGCAACATCATCGAGGGCTGCGGCACCCTCAACGACGGCGTCACCCGGCAGACCGGGTTCGACATCACGGCAGCTTCCGAGGTCATGGTCATCCTGTCGCTCGCGACGTCGCTGGAGGACCTGCGGGATCGGCTCGGGCGGATCGTCGTCGGGTTCACCAAGGACAGGACGCCGGTGACGGCGGAGCAGATCGGGGCCGCCGGGGCGATGGCCGTGCTGCTCAAGGACGCCCTGCAGCCCAACCTCATGCAGACCCTCGAGCACACGCCGGCGTTCATCCACACCGGCCCGTTCGGCAACATCGCGACGGGCAACTCCTCGATCATCGCGGACCGCATCGGGATCAAGGCCGGCGACATCCTCCTCACCGAGGCGGGGTTCGCCGCCGACATGGGCGCCGAGCGGTTCTTCAACGTCAAGTGCCGTGCCGCCGGACTCACCCCGAACGCGGCCGTCATCGTCGTCACGGTGCGGGCGCTCAAGTCCCACTCCGGCCGGTTCCGGGTCAAGGCCGGTTCCCCGTTGCCGGAGGAGATGCTCGCCGAGAACCCCGCGGACGTCGAGGCGGGCGCGGTCAACCTGCGGAAGCACATCGAGATCATCCGCGGGTTCGGCGTCCAGCCGGTCGTCGCGATCAACGCCTTCCCCACCGACTTCCCCTCCGAGCACGACGTCATCCGCCGCGTCGCCGAGGAGATGGGCGCCCGGGTCGCCGTGTCGACGCACGTCCGCGACGGCGGCGACGGGGCCGTCGAACTCGCGCGCACGGTCGTCGAGGCGTGTGGCGACGAGGTCCACTTCACCCCGACGTACGAGTTCTCGGATCCGCTCGAGACGAAGATCGAGAAGATCGCGACGGGGGTCTACGGGGCGAGCGGCATCCAGCTCTCCCCCGCGGCCCAGAAGTCGCTCGCGATGTACACCGACCAGGGGTACGGCGACCTGCCGGTGCTCATCGCCAAGACGCCGATGTCGCTCTCCCACGACGCGACCCTCAAGGGCGTGCCGACCGGGTGGACCCTGCCGGTCCGCGAGGTCCGCCTCGCCGCAGGGGCGGGATACGTCTACGCGATCTGCGGGACGATGATGACGATGCCCGGCCTGTCGAAGTCCCCGGCCGCCATGCGCATCGACCTCGACGCCGCCGGCAACATCGTCGGACTGTTCTGACCCGCGCCCCCGATCCCCGCGCCCGCCGCAGAGGCGCCGCCGATGAGGGGACATTCAGCCGATCATGATGGGATGACCAGCATGGCTGTCGCTCATCCCCGTCTCCCGTCCTGGACCACCCTGGCACCCATCCTCGCGATCATCGCCCTGGCCCTGGTGTGGGGGCGGGACATCGGGCCGGTCGTCGTCGGGATCGTCGCGGTCCTCCTCGCCGCCGCGGTGCTCTCGGCCGTCCACCACGCCGAGGTCGTGGCCCACCGGGTCGGCGAACCCTACGGCTCCCTCGTGCTCGCCGTCTCCGTCACCGTCATCGAGGTGGCCCTCATCGTCACCCTCATGGCCAGTGGCGGCCCGGAGGTCGCCACCCTGGCCCGCGACACGGTCTTCGCCGCGCTCATGATCACGACGAACGGGATCCTCGGGCTCTCGCTCCTCCTCGCGTCGCGGCGTCACGGCACCGCCCACTTCAACCGCGACGGCACCGGCGCCGCACTTGCGACCGCGCTCACCCTCGCGGTGCTCTCCCTCGTCGTCCCGACGTTCACGAGCACGCCGGGCCCGGAGTTCACCGGTCCCCAACTCGTGTTCGCGGCCATCGCCTCGCTCGTCCTGTATCTGCTGTTCGTGTCGACCCAGGCCAAGACGCACCGCAACTTCTTCCTCCCCGTCGACGCCGAGGGCGGCCTCCTCGAACTCCACCATGCCTCACCGCCGAGCCATCGGGCCGCGTGGTGGAGTTTCGGTCTTCTCCTCGTCGCGCTCGTCGCCGTCGTCGGGTTGGCCAAGGTGGAATCACCCGTGCTCGAGGCGGCCGTCCGGTCGGTCGGGCTGCCCCACGCCTTCGTCGGCGTGCTCATCGCCCTGCTCGTCCTCGCCCCCGAGACCCTCGCCGCGGCCCGCGCCGCTCGCCGTGGCCGCACTCAGATCTCGCTCAACCTCGCCCTCGGCTCGGCGATGGCGAGCATCGGTCTCACGATCCCGACGATCGCCGTCGCGTCGATCTGGCTCGAGGGGCCGTTGCACCTCGGTCTCGGCTCACTGCACATGGCTCTGCTCGCCGTGACGGCCGTCGTCGCGATCCTCACGGTCGTGCCGGGCCGGGCGACGCGCCTGCAGGGCGGCGTGCACCTCGTGCTCTTCGCCTCCTACGTCTTTCTCGCCGCGAACCCCTGAGCTGGACTCACGCACCCCAGGGCCCGATTCCTCGTCCTCGTCCTCGTCTGCCCTCGCCCCGGTGGAGGGGGGGACGTCTGGCGCCCGTCAGTGCTCGGCGTCCTGCCAGGACCGGCCGGTGCCGATGTTGACCTCGAGTGGGACCGCGAGGTCGGCGGCCCCACCCATGTGCCGGCGGACGAGGTCGGTGACGGCGTCGAGCTCACCGGGGGCGACCTCCAGCACGAGTTCGTCGTGGACCTGCAGCAGGACCCGCGAGGACAGGTCGGCCTCGCGCAGCCCCGCGTCGACGGCGAGCATCGCGACCTTGACGATGTCCGCGGCCGAGCCCTGGATGGGGGCGTTGAGCGCCATGCGCTCGGCCATCTCGCGCCGCTGCCGGTTGCCCGAGTCGAGGTCGGGCAGATAGCGGCGACGACCGAACATCGTCTCGGTGTAGCCCACGGCCCGGGCATCGTCGACGACCTGCCGCAGGTAGTCGCGGACCCCGCCGAAGCGGAGGAAGTACTCGTCCATGAGGCCCTTGGCCTCGGCCGTCGAGATCGACAACTGCTTGGAGAGCCCGAACGCCGACAGGCCGTAGGCGAGCCCGTACGACATCGCCTTGACCTTGCTGCGCATGGCGGGCGTCACGCCCTCCGGCGGCACCCCGAACACGCGGCTGCCGACGAAACGGTGCAGGTCCTCGCCGCTCTGGTAGGCCTCGATGAGGCCATCGTCGCCGGACAGGTGCGCCATGATGCGCATCTCGATCTGGCTGTAGTCGGCCGACATGAGGGTCTCGTAGCCCTCGCCGACGACGAACACCGAACGGATGCGGCGACCTTCGTCGGTGCGGATCGGGATGTTCTGCAGGTTGGGGTCGGTCGAGGAGAGCCGTCCGGTGGCGGCGATCGTCTGCTGATAGGTCGTGTGGATACGGCCGTCGGGCGCGATCGACTTGATGAGGCCCTCGACCGTGACGCGAAGCCGCGTCGCGTCACGGTGGCGCAGCAGCGCCTCGAGGAACGGGTGCTCGGTCTTGACGAAGAGGTCGGCGAGGGCGTCGGCGTCGGTGGTCCAGCCCGTCTTCGTCTTCTTGGTCTTCGGCATGTCGAGCTCCTCGAAGAGCACGACCTGCAACTGCTTGGGCGAACCAAGGTTGACCTCGTGACCGATCGCGTCGAAGGCGTCGGCCTGGGCCTGGTCGACCTTGGTCGCGAAGTGCGACTCCAGCTCCTCCAGCGCCGGCAGGTCGGCGGCGATGCCCACGCGCTCCATACCGGCGAGGACGTGGACGAGGGGCAACTCAATGTCGCGGAGCAGCTCGGTGCCCCCGGACTCCTCGACCTTGCCCGAGAGCACGTGCCACAGGTCGAGCACGGCGCGGGCCCGGCTCATCGCCCGGCGTGCCTCGGTGTCGTTCTCCCCCACGGCGAAATCGAGCGTGCCCTGCCCGGCCTGCTCCTTCTCCGGGGCGAGCAACTCCCGGTGCAGGTACCGCACCGACAGGTCGGCGAGGTCGTAACTGCGCTGGTCGGGACGCACGAGATAGGCCGACAGCGCCGTGTCGCCCGCGAGGCCCGCCACCGGCCAGCCGCGCTCGCCCAGCATGCGCATCTGCGGCTTCGCGTCGTGGAAGACCTTGGGGCGCGCGGGGTCGCCGAGCCACGCCCCCACCGCCGTTTCGGCGGCCGGGTCGAGGTCGGGGAGGGCGACGAACGCGACCGCGCCGCCGGCGTCCGCCGCGCCGTCGTCGGTGACGACACCCCCCTGAGGCAGGGGGCCGCCGCCCGCGGCGAGGGCGAGGCCCTCCGCGTCCCCCTCCCCCTTGGCCCAGGTGCCGAGGACGGCGACGCCGACCGGCACGCCGGTCGGGGCGTGTCGCTCGAGCCACCCCGGCACCTCGGCGGGCTCCAGCACGACCCCGTGCACCTCGAGCGCCTCACCGGCCGTCTCCTCCGGCGCCGACTCGAACGTGGCGAACAGCCGGTCGCGCAGCACCCGGAACTCGAGGCTGTCGAACACGCGGTGCACCTCGTCACGGTCCCAGGAGGCCCGCTCGAGATCGTCGAGGGTGACCGGCAGGGCGACGTCACGGACGAGCGCGTTGAGTCGCCGGTTGCGCAGCACACCGTCGAGGTGCGCGCGCAGGTTCTCCCCCGCCTTGCCCTTGATCGCGGTGACGTTGGCGACGATGCCCGTGAGGTCGCCGTACAGCCCGAGCCACTTGGCCGCCGTCTTGGGACCCACACCGGGGACCCCGGGCAGGTTGTCCGAGGACTCCCCCACCATCGCGGCCAGGTCCGGGTACCGCTCGGGCCGCACGCCGTAGCGCGCCTCGACGGCGTCGGGCGTCATGCGGGCGAGCTCGGAGACGCCCTTGACCGGGTAGAGCACCGTCGTGGAGTCGGTGACGAGCTGGAACGCGTCGCGGTCGCCGGTGACGATGAGCACCTCGTCGAACGAGGCGCCCTCGGCCCCCGGCTCGTTCGCCCGGGTGGCGAGGGTGGCGATGATGTCGTCGGCCTCGTAACCGTCCACCTCGACGTGGCGGATGCGCAACGCGTCGAGCACCTCCTTGAGCAGCGAGACCTGCCCGCGGAACTCGTCCGGCGTGGCACTGCGGGTGGCCTTGTACTCGGCGTACTGCTCCGTGCGGAAGGTCTGGCGCGAGACGTCGAACGCCACGGCGAGATGTGTGGGGTCCTCGTCGCGCAGGACGTTGATGAGCATCGCCGTGAACCCGTAGACCGCGTTCGTCGTCTGCCCCGTCGTCGTGGAGAAGTTCTCGGCCGGTAGGGCGAAGAACGCACGGTAGGCGAGGGAGTGCCCGTCGAGAAGGAGGAGTCGGCTCACGGGTGCGAGCCTAGACGGCCGCACCGACAACCGTCCGATCCGGTCGCGCCGCGCCTCCGGGTGTCCACCCGCCGCCACGACACTCGCCGACACCCCGAACCGGCCCCACCTCCGCGCCCGACGAACCACGCCCGATGACACGATGGCACCCGACGCACCCCCGGTGGCCGCAGCGCCACCCACATCGGTAGGAGACCGCATGACCGACGACATCCCCGACATCGCCAAGGACGCGGCGAAGGACAACACCCTCGGCCGCCTCGGGCAGCACGTCCAGGGCGACGGCCATACCGGAACCCTCATGGAGCGCATGGGGATCCGCATCCAGGAGGTCTCTGCGGAGGGAGCCCGCGGCACGATGCCGGTCGAGGGCAACGTCCAGCCCTACGGCATCCTCCACGGCGGCGCGAACGCCGTCCTCGCCGAGACCCTCGGCTCCTACGCGGCCTCCGTGCACGCCGGGGAGGGACGCGCGGCCGTGGGCATCGAGCTCAACTGCACCCACCACCGCGCCGCGCGCTCCGGCATCGTCACCGGCGTCGCCCGCGCGATCCAGCTCGGGGGGAGCCTGGCCTGCTACGAGATCGTCGTCACCGACGAGCACGACAAGCGCCTGTGCACCGCACGACTCACCTGCCTCGTCCGGGAACGACCCCCGGCGCTCTGACCCCGTCGACGCGAGAGCCCGCCCGCGCACGTCACGGGCGGGCTCTCGCGTCAGTGGGGTCCGCGGTCGGTGGACTCGGGGACGGTGTGCTCAGGAGACGACGAACGCCTCGACGACCGGCTCGCGGCGCTGCTGGGCGCGACGCCGACGTTGGACGAGCAACTGGTCGACGTGCCCGGGACGGACCTCCGGGCCCCGGAGGCGGCGCAGGAGCGTCGAGGTCTGCGCGACGCGGCGCGTGACGACGGCGGCGAACCCGAGGCGCGCGAGGGTGCGGTTGGCGTCCTTGGCCTGGGTGGGCAGGGCACACCCGACGTGGTCGACGCCACGCTTCTGTGCCAGCCCGGCGACCGCGGTGAGGAGGCAGCGTCCGACGCCCTGCCCGCGTGCCTCGGGGAGCACGTACAGGTCCTCGATTCCCAGCGAGGGGACGTCCAGCTGCGCGGTGAGGGGCAGCGACGACGCCCACACGTACCCGACGACGCGACCGTCGAGCACGGCGGCGAGCATGGTCACGTAATCCCTGGTCACCGCCTCGGCGAACCGGCCCTCGTCGACCGCGCGGCGCGCGGATTCACGGGAGTGACCACCCTCCCCCCGACGCTCGACCCACATCTCGGCGAGGACCTCGAGGTCGTCTCGGCACATCGGCACGACGGAGGGCTGACAACGAGCCACGGTGGTCACCTCGAGGGAGCTCAGGGGGGTGTCCCGACGCCGGGACGTCCCGCGCTGGGCGGGACTCGCGACGCAGGGGTTCGGGACGGACGCTCAGAGCATAGTGGTCGGTCGTCCGACCGGGAAGTCCCGAGGCCCCCCTCCTGCGGACGCCGCCTCGGGACGCGCCGCCCGTCGCCCGCAACCCCCTACTGTGTGCGCCATGGACACCCCGTTCCCCGGCCTCGGCACCCTCATCAACACCGTCACCGTCCTCGTGGGTGCCCTCCTCGGCATGGCCGTGGGTCATCGGTTCGCCGACCGCACCCGCACGATCGTCACCGACTGCCTCGGGCTCGTCACGCTGCTCATGGCCGCCCTGTCGGCGATGGCGGTCACCTCGCCCGCGTTCGCCGCCGACGTGGGGCCCTCCGCCCCCGTCCTCATCGTCCTCGGCAGCCTCGTCGTCGGCGGCATCCTCGGCTCCACCCTGCGCGTCGAGGACCGCCTCGAGGGCCTCGCCGGCACCGTGCGGGACGCCGTGATGCGGCGACTCTCCCGCGGCACGGCCACGACGGCGACAGCGGCGGCAACGGCCACGGCGACGACGAAGGCGACGGTGAGGGCGGAGGCGACGGTGAGGGCGGAGGCGACGGCGACGGTCGAGGACCCGACGGCGGCAGCCGATGCTCGCGAACGGTTCATCGAGGGCTGGCTCACCGCCACCCTGCTGTTCTGCGTGGGGCCGCTGACGATCCTCGGGTCCATCAACGACGGCCTCGGCCGGGGCATCGACCAGCTCGCCGTGAAGTCCGCGCTCGACTTCTTCGCCGCGATGGCCTTCGCGTCGACGTTCGGGATCGGAGTGGCGTTCTCGGCCGTGTCCGTCCTCGTCATCCAGGGCGCGCTCACGCTCGTGGGCCTGTTGCTGGGTTCGGTGATGCCGGAGTCGCAGATCATGGCGCTCACCGCGACGGGCGGCCTCCTCCTCGTCGGCATCGCCTTTCGCCTGCTCGACATCAAGCACGTCCGTGTCGGCGATCTCCTTCCCGCCCTCGTCGTCGCCCCCCTGCTCACGGCCGGCGTGGCCGCGCTTCACTGAGACGCGCCCGCCGCACCGCACACCGCGTCGCCCGCACGCGGGCCATACGCGCGCGGGCCGCCACCGGCGTCGGTGGCGGCCCGCGCGTGCGGTGCGGTCGCGGCTACTTCTGCGGCATCCCGGCGATGACGGCGTCGGCGACGTCCTTCATGCCGAGGCGCCGATCCATCGCGGTCTTCTGGATCCAGCGGAACGCGTCCTGCTCGGAGAGCTTGAGCTGCTTCATGAGGATGCCCTTGGCGCGGTCGACGACCTTGCGGGTCTCGAGCCGGTCGGCGAGGTCGGCGACCTCGGCGGTGAGCGCCTGCCACTCCTCCCAGCGGGACCGGGCGATGGCGATCGCGGGGCGGAGGTCGTCGATGGAGAACGGCTTGACGACGTAGGCCATGACACCGGCGTCGCGGGCACGCTCGACGAGGTCCTTGTCGCTGAAGGCCGTGAGCATGACGACCGGGGCGATCCGCTCCTCGCCGACGGTCTTGGCCGCGGTGAGCCCGTCCATCTCCGGCATCTTGATGTCCATGATCGCGAGATCGGGGCGGTGCTCACGGATGGCCTCCACGGCGGCCGCTCCATCGCCTGCCTGGGCGACGACCTCGTAGCCGGCGTCCTCGAGCATCTCGGCGAGGTCGAGGCGGATGAGGGCCTCGTCCTCGGCGATGACGATCCGCAGATTGGCGGGGGCGGCGGGATTCTCCGTTGAAGTCACGCCCACCACGATAAGGGTCGGCGTCACCTGGGAAGACACTCGGACGCCTGTGGTGTGCGCAATGCCTCACCCCTACGGCCGTCGGGACCGGGCGAGGGTGTCGGGACGCGTGGCGCCGCTCACAGGTGGGCGGATTCCCCGGACACACGACAGGGCGAACCGAGCGGTCCGCCCTGTCGTGTGGTCGTGCGTCGCCTCGACGTCCCAGACGTCGCGCGTGTGCCGAGGGCGGGACTTGAACCCGCACGGGCTTTCGCCCAGAGCATTTTGAGTGCTCCGTGTCTGCCATTCCACCACCCCGGCGGGTGTGCGGCGCCCAGTCTACCCGGGCACCGGGGCCGTCTCCGTGAGCCCGGGGCCCGGTGGCCACGGTGTCGCCGTCGCCGCGCGCGACGACGCCGGCGACGGGCTCGTCCCGCCTCAGTCGGCGAGGCCCCCGACGCGGTGGACCTGCAACGCGTTCGTCGAGCCGGGGACGCCGTGGGGGCGGCCGGCGACGACGACGATCGTGTCGCCGTGGGTGCAGCGGGCCTGTTCGAGCAGGATGCGGTCGACCGCCGCGACCATCGCCGAGGTGTCCTCGAGCTCGGGGATGTTGAACGCCGTGATGCCCCACGTGAGCGCCAGGCGGCGACGGGTGTGCGGCTTCTGCGTGAAGGCGAGCATCGGCAGCGTGGGGCGCACGCGCGACATGCGCCGCGCGGAGTCACCGGAGCTCGTGAACGTGACGAGGTACTTGGCGTTGACGTACTGGCCGATCTCGGCGGCGGCCTTGGTGACGGCGCCACCGGTGGTGTGCGGCGTCGTGCCGAGCGGGGGGATGCGGGAGAGGCCGTGGTCCTCGGTGTTCTCGATGATGCGCGCCATCGTCTGCACCGCGAGGATCGGCCAGGCGCCGACGCTCGTCTCCCCGGAGAGCATGATCGCGTCCGCGCCGTCGAGGACGGCGTTGGCGCAGTCGGAGGCCTCGGCGCGGGTGGGGCGGGAGTTCTCGATCATCGACTCGAGCACCTGGGTGGCGACGATGACCGGCTTGGCGTCGCGGCGGGCGAGCTCGACGGCGCGCTTCTGGACGAGCGGGACCTCCTCGAGCGGCATCTCGACCCCGAGGTCACCGCGGGCGACCATGATGCCGTCGAACGCCCGGACGATCTCCTCGAGGTTCGCGACGGCCTGCGGCTTCTCGACCTTGGCGAGGACCGGACGGGAGAGCCCGACCTCGGCCATGATCTCGTGCACGCGGGTGATGTCGGAGGCGTCCCGGACGAAGGACAGCGCGATCCAGTCGGCGCCGACGCGCAACGCCCACCGCAGGTCGTCCTCGTCCTTCTCCGACAGGGCCGGGACGCTGACGGCGACGCCGGGCAGGTTGATGCCCTTGTTGTTGCTCACCGTGCCGCCCTCGAGCGTCACGCACGTGACGTCGGTGTCGGTGACGGCCGTGGCCTGGAGCTTGATCTTGCCGTCGTCGATGAGGAGCAGGTCACCGACGCGCACGTCCCCCGGCAGACCCTTGTAGGTCGTGCCGACGCGCTCGGCGTTGCCGTCGACCTCGTCGGTCGTGATCGTGAAGATGTCGCCGACCGCGAGGTGGATGGGCCCGGCGGAGAACCGACCGGTGCGGATCTTGGGACCCTGGAGGTCGACGAGCACGGCCACCGCGCGGCCCGACTCGGCCGCGGCCTCGTGGACCCAGCGGATGGACTGCTCGTGCTCCTCGTAGGAGCCGTGGGAGCGGTTGATCCGGGCGACGTCGATACCGGCATCGACGAGGCGACGGATGTCCTCCTTGCTGTTGACGGCGGGGCCCAGGGTGCTGACGATCTTCGCGCGGCGCATGACCCCATTCTAGGAGGGGCACTCCGACTCCCCTGCCACCGGAGGTCGGACGGCAGCGGAGTCGTTCGGTGAACATTGCCCGAACGAGCATTCGCGACCGTGGTCGTGCCCGGGGATCGGTGACGTCCGGGGCCGTGGCCGAGGTGGGCTCACCGCCGCCCTCCAGCCGGATGACGTCATCGATGAGGTCATCGATCCGGGGGTCAGGACCCTGGATTCGATGACGTCACCGATGACGTCATCGGCGGGGTGGGGCGGGCATGGCGGGGTGGACGGGGCTCAGACCATCAGCGCGCGGTCGCTCGGGGCGATGGGGCGCGGGAGGGTCGAGGTGCCCGACAACCACGCGTCGACGCCTCGCGCCGCGCTGCGCCCCTCGGCGATGGCCCACACGATGAGCGACTGCCCACGTCCGGCGTCACCGGCGACGAAGACGCCCGGCATGCGGGTCATGAAGTTCTCGTCGCGCACGAGCGAGGTGCGGTCGTCGACCTCGAGGCCGAGCTGTTCGACCAGCCCCCCGCCCTCGGGGCCGACGAAGCCCATCGCGAGGAGGACGAGCTGGGCCGGGATGACCCGCTCGCTGCCCTCGACCTCGACGGGGCGGCCGTTCTCGAACGCGACCTCGTTGAGGCGCAGGCCGGTGACGTGGCCGTCCTCGCCGACGAACTCCTTCGTGCCGACCGAGTAGACGCGGTCGCCGCCCTCCTCGTGGGCGCTCGCGACGCGGTAGAGCATCGGGTAGGTCGGCCACGGGTGCGCCTCGGACCGCTGCTCCCCCGGCATCGGCATGATCTCGAGGCTCGTCACCGACCGGGCGCCCTGACGGTGGGCCGTGCCGATGCAGTCGGCGCCGGTGTCGCCGCCGCCGATGACGACGACGTCCTTGCCGGTCGCGAGGATCTGGCCCTCGACCTCCTGCCCGACGGCGACGCGGTTGCCCTGTGGCAGGTACGTCATCGCCTGGTGGATGCCCTCGAGGTCGCGCCCGGGGACGGGAAGGTCGCGCGGCACCGTGGCGCCGGTCGCGATGACGACCGCGTCGTAGCGACGACGGAGGTCCTCGGCCGTGATGTCGACGCCGATCTCGACGCCGGTGCGGAACCGGGTGCCCTCGGCGCGCATCTGCGCGAGACGGCGGTCGAGGACCGACTTCTCCATCTTGAACTCGGGGATGCCGTATCGGAGCAGCCCGCCGGCCTTGTCGGCCCGCTCGAACACCGCGACCGTGTGACCGGCGCGGGTGAGCTGCTGGGCGGCGGCGAGCCCGGCGGGTCCCGACCCGATCACGGCGACCGTGCGGCCCGACAGGCGCTCGGGGATGATCGGTTCGACGCGGCCGAGGTCGAACGCCTTCTCGACGATGCTCACCTCGACCTGCTTGATGGTCACCGCCGGCTGGTTGATGCCGAGGACGCACGCCGTCTCGCAGGGCGCGGGACACAGCCGCCCGGTGAACTCGGGGAAGTTGTTCGTCGCGTGGAGCCGCTCGATGGCCTCGGGCCAGCGACCGTTCCACGTGAACGTGTTCCACTCGGGGATGAGGTTGCCGAGCGGACACGCGCTGTGACAGAACGGGATCCCGCAGTCCATGCACCGGCTCGCCTGGTCGCGGAGCTCGCCCTCGGACTGCTCCTCGTAGACCTCCCGCCAGTCCTTGATGCGGACGGGGACGGGACGCCGGGCGGGCAGCGCACGGTCGCGGTGCTTGAGAAAGCCCTGGGGGTCAGCCACGGGTCACCTCCATGATGCGCTCCCACACGTCGGGGGAGTCGGGGGACAGTCCTTGTGACGCCGCCTGCTCGCGGACGTCGAGGACGCGCTGGTATGCGCGCGGAAGAACGAGGGAGAAGCGGGCCCGGGCGGCCTCCCAGTCGGCGAGGAGCCCGGCGGCGACGGCCGACCCCGTCTCCTCGACGTGCCGGGTGAGCAGTCCGCGCAGCACCTCGTCGTCGGAGTCCCGCAGACGCAGGACGTCGACGAGTTCGCCGTTGACGCGGTGGTCCTCGAGGTCGAGGACGTAGGCGAGGCCGCCGGACATGCCGGCGCCGAAGTTGCGGCCCACGGCGCCGAGGACGACCACGCAGCCTCCGGTCATGTATTCGCAGCCGTGGTCGCCGACGCCCTCGACGACGGCGGTGGCACCCGAGTTCCGCACGCAGAAGCGCTCGCCGGCCTGGCCGCGCAGGAAGATCTCACCGCTGGTCGCGCCGTACCCGACGACGTTGCCGGCGATGACGTTCGCCTCGGCCGCGATGGGCGACCCGGGCGCCGGGCGGACGATGATCCGCCCGCCGGAGAGCCCCTTGCCGACGTAGTCGTTGGCCTCGCCGAGCAGCCGCAGCGTGACGCCCCGGGGGACGAACGCGCCGAGGCTCTGCCCTGCCTCCCCCGACAGCTCGACGGTGATGTGGTCCTCGGGCAGCCCGTCGGGGTTCGCGACCGTGACCTCGTGCCCGAGCATCGTGCCGACCGTGCGGTCGACGTTGCGGATCGTCGCCGTGATCTCGACGGGGCCGCCCCCGTCGATCGCGGCGCGGGCCTGTGCGATGAGGTCGACGTCGAGGGACTCCCCGAGCGCGTGGTCCTGCCCCTGGGTGCAGTAGCGGGTCGACCCGTCGTCGGGCACGGCCTCGACGAGCAGCGGCGCGAGGTCGAGACCCGAGGCCTTCCAGTGGGCCACGGCGTCGGCGGTGTCGATGACCCCCGCCTGGCCGACGGCCTCCTGGATCGAGCGGAAGCCCAACGCGGCGAGGTACTCGCGGACCTCCTCGGCGATGTACTCGAAGAACGTCTCGACGAACTCCGGCTTGCCCGAGAAGCGTTCCCGCAACTCCGGGTTCTGGGTGGCGATACCGACCGGGCACGTGTCCTGGTGGCAGACGCGCATCATGATGCAGCCGCTGACGACGAGCGGGGCCGTGGCGAAACCGAACTCCTCGGCGCCGAGCAGCGCCGCCACGACGACGTCGCGGCCCGTCTTGAGCTGCCCGTCGGCCTGGACGACGATGCGGTCGCGCAGATGGTTGAGGACGAGCGTCTGTTGGGTCTCGGCGAGACCGAGCTCCCACGGCGCCCCCGCGTGCTTGAGGGAGGTGAGCGGCGAGGCGCCGGTGCCGCCGTCGTGACCCGAGATGAGCACGACGTCCGCGTGGGCCTTGCTCACGCCCGCCGCGACCGTGCCCACGCCGACCTCGGAGACGAGCTTGACGTGGATGCGCGCGTTGGGGTTGGCGCACTTGAGGTCGTGGATGAGCTGCGCGAGGTCCTCGATCGAATAGATGTCGTGGTGCGGCGGCGGGCTGATGAGCCCGACGCCGGGGGTGCTGTGACGGGTCTTCGCCACCCACGGGTACACCTTGGTGCCGGGGAGCTGACCGCCCTCGCCGGGCTTCGCGCCCTGCGCCATCTTGATCTGGATGTCGTCGGCGTGGGTGAGGTAGAGGCTCGTCACGCCGAAACGGCCCGAGGCGACCTGCTTGATCGCGCTGCGGCGCACGGGGTCGAGCAGCCGCTCACGGTCCTCCCCGCCCTCGCCGGTGTTCGACTTGCCACCGAGACGGTTCATCGCGATCGCCAGGGTCTCGTGGGCCTCCTGGCTGATGGAGCCGTAGCTCATCGCGCCGGTGGAGAACCGCTTGACGATCTCGGAGACCGGCTCGACCTCCTCGATCGGCACCGGCGGGCGCACGCCCTCGCGGAACGTGAAGAGCCCGCGCAGCGTCATGAGGCGGCGGCTCTGGTCGTCGACCCGCTCGGTGTACTGCTTGAACGTGTCGTACCGACGCGCCCGCGTCGAGTGCTGGAGACGGAACACCGTCTCCGGGTCGAACAGGTGGGGCTCTCCCTCACGGCGCCACTGGTACTCCCCGCCGATGGGGAGCACCCGGTGGGAGGGGGCGATGCCGTCCTTGGGGTAGGCGACGGCGTGACGGGCGGCGACCTCCTCGGCGATGACGTCGAGACCGACGCCACCGAGCTGGCTCGTCGTGCCCGTGAAGTAGGCGTCGACGACCTCCTGGGAGAGCCCGATGCACTCGAAGACCTGCGCGCCGCGGTAGGACGCGACCGTGCTGATGCCCATCTTCGACATCACCTTGAGCACGCCCTTGCCGAGCGCCTTGATGAGGTTGTGCACCGCGTCCTCGGCGGTGACGCCGGGCAGTCCGCCGCGGCGCACGAGGTCCTCGACGGACTCCATCGCGAGGTAGGGGTTGACGACGGCCGCGCCGTACCCGATGAGGAGGGCGACGTGGTGGACCTCGCGCACGTCACCGGACTCGATGATGAGACCGACGTCGGTGCGGGTCTTCTCGCGCACGAGGTGGTGGTGCACGGCCGCGGTGAGCAGCAGCGAGGGGATCGGCGCCTGGTCGGGACCGGAGTCGCGGTCGGAGAGGACGATGAACTTCGCGCCGCGGCTGATCGCGAGGGAGACCTCCTGGAAGATCATCTCGAGGCGGCGGCGCATCGCCGGCGCTCCCCCGGCGACGTCGTACAGACCCTTGACGACGACCGTGCGTCGCTCGCCCTGCACCTCGCCGAAGACGTCCTCGTCGATGTGGACGATCTTGGCGAGGTCGTCGTTGTCGATGACGGGGAACGGCACGGAGATCTGGCGGGCGTGCTCGGGGCCGGGCTCGAGCAGGTTGCCCTCGGGGCCGAGGACCGAGCCGATCGAGGTGACGAGTTCCTCGCGGATGGCGTCGAGCGGCGGGTTGGTGACCTGCGCGAACAGCTGCGTGAAGTAGTCGAAGATGAGCCGCGGCCGCTCCGAGAGCACGGCGATCGGCGTGTCCGTTCCCATGGAACCGAGCGCCTCGGCGCCGGTGCGGGCCATGGGTCCGAGGATGATCCGCAGCTCCTCCTGGGTGTACCCGAAGGTCTGCTGTCGGCGCGCGACGGAACTCGGCGAGTGCAGGATGTGCTCCCGTTCGGGGAGGTCCTCGAGACGCACGAGGCCGTCGGCGAGCCACTGCTCGTAGGGGTGCTCCGCCGCGAGGGCGGCCTTGACCTCGTCGTCGCCGACGATGCGTCCCTGCTCGGTGTCGACGAGGAACATCCGCCCGGGCTTGAGGCGACCGCGCCGCTTGACGCGCTCGGGCTCGATGGGAAGCACGCCGGCCTCGGAGCCGAGGACGACGAGCCCGTCCTCGGTGACCCAGTAGCGCCCGGGACGCAGGCCGTTGCGGTCGAGGACCGCGCCGACGAGACGCCCGTCGGAGAACGCGACGTTGGCCGGGCCGTCCCACGGCTCCATGAACATCGAGTGGTACTCGTAGAAGGCGCGGCGGGCCGGGTCCATCTCGGCGTGGTTCTCCCACGCCTCGGGGATCATCATGAGCACCGCGTGCGGCAGCGACCGGCCGCCGAGGTGGATGAGCTCGAGGGCCTCGTCGAAGCTCGCGGAGTCCGACGCGCCGGGGGTGCAGATCGGGAACAGGCGCGAGAGGTCGTCGCCGAGCAGGTCCGTCTCGAGCCGCGACTCGCGGGCGCTCATCCAGTTGCGGTTGCCCTTGACGGTGTTGATCTCACCGTTGTGCGCGATGAGGCGGAACGGGTGCGCGAGGGTCCACGTGGGGAAGGTGTTGGTGGAGAACCGGGAGTGGACGAGCGCGATCTCGCTCTCGAGGCGGGGGTCGGACAGGTCGGGGTAGAACGTCGTGAGCTGACCCGGGGTGAGCATGCCCTTGTAGACGTGGGTGCGGCACGACAGCGAGGGGAAGTACACCTCGAGGTCGCGTTCGGCGCGCTTGCGCAGACAGAACGCGCGCCGCTCCAGCGGCAGCCCCTTGAGTCCGGCGGTGTCGGCCACGAGGAAGACCTGCGCGAACGTCGGCATGACCTCCAGGGCGGCCCTGCCGATGCCGGTGGGGTCGGTGGGGAGGTCACGCCACCCGAGGACGGTCAGCCCCTCCTCGGCCGCGAGGCGGGCGAGGCCATCGCGGACCTCGGCGGCCTCGTCGGCGTCCTGCGGCAGATAGGCCGTGCCCACGACGTACTGCCCCACCTGAGGGAGCTCGAACTCGACGACCTCGCGGAAGAACGCGTCGGGGATCTGCGTGAGGATGCCGGCGCCGTCGCCCACGTCCGGGTCGGCGCCGGTGGCGCCGCGGTGGTCGAGGTTGAGCAGGGCCTGGAGGCCGTACTCGACGATGTCGTGTCCGGGCGTACCGCGCAGCGTCGCGACCATCGCGACACCACAGGCGTCACGCTCGCGCGCCGGGTCGTACAGACCCTGAGCGGCCGGGAGTGCGGAGAACGCAGGAGGCATGTCTCACCGTCCTTGGTGGGCGTGTCTCGGCCGTGGCCGAGGAGGGGGTGGGGATCGACCCACCCCCGATGCGGGGACGCGGCCGACGAGGGCGCGTCCTCGGCCCGGTGTCGGGATGGGGTGGGGCGCACCCGGCCTGGACGACGATGGCCAGTGAGGAGAGGGTAGCGCCGCGTCTCGTCAGGGATTGAGATCCGTCTCGTGAAGTGAGACACACCCCTGCGATCTCACCTAATGGACAGCAGGCGAGACCCTCGTCCGGTCACCCGTCACCGACTCCCGCGGTCGACGCCACCACCACCACAACGCCGCGCCGAGCGCGAAGACGGCGAGGGAGGTCCACACGTTGAGTCGGAGGCCGAGGACCATCTGCGCCTCGTCGATCCGGAGGGTCTCGATGACGCCCCGACCGAGGGTGTAGAGCATGAGGTAGGCGCCGAAGAGCTGCCCCGGCGCGGGCCGCAGGCGCCGCTCGAGCAGCAGGAGCATCCCGGCGACGAGCAGGCACCACAGGGACTCGTAGAGGAAGGTCGGGTGGTAGGTGCCGAGGACGACGGCGTTACCGGCCGCATCGCGCACGGCCTGCCCGCGCGCGGCGTCCCACTGATGGACCTCGAGGCCCCACGGGGCCGTCGTCGGCGCGCCGTAGAGCTCGTTGTTGAACCAGTTGCCCCAGCGGCCGATCGCCTGGGCGACGGGCAGTGCGGGGGCGATCGCGGTCCCGAGGTCCCGGAACGACGTGCCGGTCTGCCGGCAGCCGATCCACCCACCGAGAGCCCCCAGCGCGACGGCCCCCCAGATGCCGAGCCCGCCGTGCCAGATCTTCAGGGCGTCGACCGGGTGGCCGCCGGGACCGAAGTACGGACCGGGCGTCGTGAGGACGTGGTAGAGCCGACCCCCGACGATGCCGAGGGGCACGACCCAGATCGCGATGTCCCACACCGCGTCGGGTCGCGCCCCTCGCGCGTCGAGCCGTCGTCCCGTCCAGAGCACGGCGACGACGATCCCCGCCAGGATGCAGAGCGCGTAGGCCCGTAGCGGGAACGGGCCCAGATACCAGACGGCCTGCTCCGGGCTGGGGATCGCGGTGATCACTTCTTCGTCGCGTCCTCGACGGCCTTGACCAGCATCTGCGGCGCGTCCTTCCGCGGGAGCCTCGTGGCCGGGTCGACGTACGGGTTCAGGTCCACCTCGTTGCCGTCGATGCGGTAGGTCGGCGTCCCCCGCACCCCGTCGTTCTTCGTCGAGTGCTCCTCGACGCGGCCCAGGTAGCCCCGGTACTTCTTGTCGGCGACGCACTTGTCGAACGTCGTCTTCGCCTCACCGGTGATGCCGGCCTTGGTCGCGACGTCGGAGAACGTCATGTCGGGCCACGGGTCGCCCTCCTTCTCGGGACGGGCCTGGAAGATCCCGTCGTGCACCTTGGCGAACGCCTCGGGCGAGACGTCGGAGGCGCAGGCGGCGGCGTTGGCCGCGGTGAGGGAGTGCTCCCCGGGGAGGTTGTCGTCGAGGAAGGTCTTGAGGTGGATGACGACCTTCGCCTTGCCGTCCGCCGCGAGCTTGTCGGTGGTCGCCCCGAGGCTGTCGTGGAAGTGCCCGCAGAAGGGGCACTGGAAGTCCTCGTAGACGTCGAGGGTGGGCACGCCCTCCCCCGGATCGGTGGCGTTGAGCATGATGCCGCCGGTGTCGGAGACGGCGCCCTTGGGGCGGTCGCTCGCGGACGCGCCACCGTCGTCCTTCCTCGTGCCGAGGACGATCGCGGCGATGATCGCGGCCAGGGCGAGCAGACCGATGACCACGGCGAGGATCGGCTTGGCCTTGCTCTGCCGGGGTGCGGCGGCCTGGATCTTGGCCTGCCGTTCGCTCCGGTCGGTGGGATCGTTCGCGGGGCTGCTCATGCCGGGGTCCTTTCGGGTGGGACTCGTTCGGGGGTCAGTCGTGAATCGAGGCTGAAGCGGGTGCGGGGTCGCACGACGAGCCAGAGGCCGCACAGGGCGAGGCCGACGTCGCGGGCGATGTCCCAGCCGTACGTGGTCTCGTCGGGGTCGACGATCCCGCCGTTGCCGAAGCATCCGCAGTCGATGGAGATGCCGCGCGCCCACACCGAGGCGATCGCGGCGATGAAGACGAGCTGGAGCAGCATCCCGATCGCCGCCGAGGTGCGGGTGAACAGACCGAGCACGAGGAGCGCGCCGACGAAGATCTCGACGACCGGCAGGGCGATGCCGACGACGCCGGCGACGTCGTACGGGAGGATCTCGTAGGCCTGCGCGGCACGGGCGGCGGCGCGGGGGTGGCCGACCTTGAGTGCGCCGGCGACGAGGAGCACGCCGCCGAGGACGAGGCGGGCGAGCAGGCCGATCCAGGGTGCCGCGGTGCCTGGCCCCGTGGCGCCTGCGGGTCCCTCGGCGTCCGGTGTGTCGGGCCGCGGGGGCTGGGGCCTGTGCGTGGTGGTCATGAGCGCCCCCGGCGCACGCCCGCGGCGAGTTCCTCGGTGAGGGCGCGCAGGCGGGTGAGCGGCGCCTCGGCGTCCTCGCCCTCCGTCGACTCCAGGCAGGAGACGAGCGCCGAGCCGACGATGACGCCGTCGGCGAAGGAGGCGACCTCCGCGGCCTGGTCCCCGGTGGAGACGCCGAGCCCGACGGCGAGCGGCGCGTCGGTGTGGGCCCGTGCGCGCTCGACGAGCGTGACGGCGCCCTTGCCGACCGCGGTGCGGGCGCCGGTGACCCCCATCGTCGAGGCGACGTAGACGAACCCGGGGCACGCGGCGCACGTCATCGCGATGCGTTCCTCCGTGCTGCTGGGGGCGATGAGGAACACCGGGTCGATGCCGTGGGCGGCGGCGACCTCGCGCCACTGCTCGGCCTCGTCGGGGGTGAGATCGGGGGTGATGAGACCCGCGCCTCCCGCGGCCGCGAGGTCGCTCGCGAACCGCTCCATGCCGTAGCGCAACACGGGGTTCCAGTAGGTCATGGGGACGGCCACGCCGCCGGCCTCCGTCACCGTCTCGGCCGCGGTGAAGACGTCGGTGAGACGGACCCCGCCGGTGAGGGCGACGTGCGCGGCGTTCTGGATGACGGGCCCGTCCATGAGCGGGTCGCTGTAGGGCACCCCCACCTCGACGATGTCGGCGCCCGCCTCGACGAGCGTGCGCATCGCCGCGAGGGAGCCCTCGACGCTCGGGTAACCGACGGGCAGGTAGGTGATGAGTGCCGCGCGACCCTCCGCACGGGCTCGGGCGAAGACCTCGGCGAGACGCCCCTTCTGCTGCGTCGTGCTCACCATCCGCTCCCCTCGGCCTGGTCGACGGGTTCGGCGGCCCTGACGGCCTCCGCCTCGACGAGCTCCTCCCCGGTGACGAGCCCGAACCACCGAGCGGCGGTGTCGACGTCCTTGTCACCACGGCCGGACAGGTTGACGAGCACGACGCCCTCGGGGCCGAGTTCACGGCCGAGGACGAGCGCTCCGGCGAGGGCGTGGGCACTCTCGATCGCCGGGATGATCCCCTCGGTGCGGCACAGCAGGGCGAAGGCGTCCATCGCCTCGTCGTCGGTCGCGCTCACGTACTCCGCCCGACCGATGTCGTGCAGGTGCGCGTGCTGCGGGCCGACGCTCGGGTAGTCGAGCCCGGCGGAGACGGAGTGCGACTCGATGGTCTGGCCGTCCTCGTCCTGGAGGACGTAGGTGGCGGCACCGTGGAGGACACCGGGGATGCCGCCCTCGAACCGGGCGGCGTGGCGGCCGGACGCGACGCCCTGACCGCCGGCCTCGACACCGACGAGGCGCACCCCCTCGTCCTCGAGGAATCCGCTGAAGATGCCCATCGCGTTGGAGCCACCGCCGACACAGGCGACGACGGCGTCGGGCAGCCGACCGACGCGCTCGAGCATCTGCGCGCGGGCCTCCTCACCGATGATCGCGTGGAAGTCGCGGACCATCTCGGGGAACGGGTGCGGGCCGGTGACCGTGCCGATGCAGTAGTGGGTGTCCTCGACGTTGGTCACCCAGTCGCGCATCGCCTCGTTGATCGCGTCCTTGAGGGTGCGGCTGCCGTGCGTGACGGGGACGACCTCGGCACCGAGCAGGCGCATCCGGGCGACGTTGAGCGCCTGACGCTCCGTGTCGCGCTCCCCCATGTAGACGACGCAGTCGAGACCGAGCAGGGCCGCCGCCGTGGCCGTCGCGACGCCGTGCTGACCGGCGCCCGTCTCGGCGATGATCCGCCGCTTGCCCATCTTCTCGGTGAGCAGGGCCTGGCCGAGCACGTTGTTGATCTTGTGGGACCCCGTGTGGTTGAGGTCCTCCCGCTTGAGCAGGACCCGCGCACCCCCGGCGTGCTCGGCGAACCGGGTCGCCTCGGTGAGCGCGCTCGGGCGGCCGGTGTAGTCGCGGTGCAGGGCCGCGAGCCTGGCCTGGAAGTCGGGGTCGGTCGCCGCCTTGCGGCGCGCCTCGTCGAGCTCGTCGAGAGCGGCGACGAGGGCCTCGGGCACGTAACGGCCGCCGAAGTCCCCGAACCGCCCGGGTGTGCGTGGTGCTGTCATCGGCGCTCCGGGGGTGTCATCGGTGAATCCTTGGGTCAGGGGCGGTGAGTCGTGAGGCAGTCTGCCAGGTCGTCCTCACCAACGACCCGAGGGACCCGGCGGTTCCGGGGTGTCGCGCGGCGTCCGGCGGTGGGGCGTCTCGCCGTGAGGTCGCGCGGTACGGACGACGGGGACGCGTGGGCGCGCGGTCGGCGTCGTGAGGCGTCAGTTGCCACCACGGAGCGCGGGGTGGGCACCGGCGGCGACGAGATCGGCGACGGCGGCCCTGGGGTCGCCACCGGTGACGAGGGACTCCCCCACGAGGACGGCGTCGGCGCCCGCGCGGGCGAACTCGATGACGTCGTGCGGGCCACGCACCCCGGACTCCGCGACGCGGACGACCGCCTCGGGGATGCGCGGGGCGAGTCGGGCGAACGTGCCTCGGTCGACGTCCAGCGTGCGCAGGTTGCGGTTGTTGACCCCGACGACGGAGGCGCCGGCGTCGATGGCACGCTCGGTCTCCTCCTCGTCATGGACCTCGACCAGGGCCGTCATCCCGAGGGATTCGACGCGCTCCCGCAGCCCGATGAGCTGGGGCTGGTCGAGCGCGGCGACGATGAGCAGGACGACGTCGGCGCCGTGGGCGCGTGCCTCCCACACCTGATAGCTGCTGACGACGAAGTCCTTGCGCAGCACGGGGACGTCGACCGCCGCCCGAACCGCGACGAGGTCGTCGAGGCTGCCACCGAAGCGTCGTTCCTCGGTGAGGACGCTGATGACCGAGGCGCCGCCGGCCTCGTAGTCGCGCGCGAGGGCGGCCGGGTCGGCGATCATCGCGAGGGCACCCTTGCTGGGGCTGGAACGCTTGACCTCACTGATCACCGAGATCCCCGGTGCCCGCAGGGCGGCCGCCGCGTCGAGCGCGGTCAGGACCTTCGAGGCGCGCTCCTTGAGCGCGTCGAGGGGGACGCGCCCACGGCGAGCCTCCATGTCCTCCCGGACGCCGTCGATGATCTCGTCGAGAACCGTAGCCACACCGCCAGGCTAGACGCACCCCCGCGCCGGGACCCAAACGGTGTGACTCGCCCCGCCCGACGAGGGGACGGCGCCGGGGTCCGCCCGTACGCTGGACGCAACCGCAGTTCGAACGACGTCAGGAGCGACATGTCCGATCAGCACGGTTCAGGGAACTCGGACTCCTCGGGGGCCTCCGCCTGGAACGACTCGAGCGAACCGCCCCGCGGAGGCGACACCTGGACGCCGGGGCCGTCTTCTCAGGAGCCTCGTGCCGAGGGATTCGGCGGCTCCACCTCTCCGGACTCCTCGAGCGGCTCGTCGTGGGGTGAGGGGACGCCGGGACAGGCGCCGTCGTACTCCCAGTCCTACGGCGGCCAGCCCTACGCCCAGCAGACCTCCGGACAGCCGGGCCCGGGTCAGGGCTCCTATCCCCCCGGGGCCTACCAGGGCGGGTACCAGGGTGGGGGCTACCAGGGCGGGCAGTACGGCGCGATGGACCCGTACGGGTCGGGTCCGGGGATGACGCCGAGCAAGGGCGCCGCGATCGCCGCGTTGATCTTCGGCGTCGTCGCCTTCCTCCTCGGCGTCGTGCCGTTCCTCGCCGCCGTGCTCGGGCTCGTCGCGATCGTCCTCGGCGTCGTCGCGCTCGGCAAGGTCCGCAAGGGGACGGGCGGAGGGCGAGGGCTCGCGATCACCGGCATCGTGCTCGGCACCATCGCGCTCGTCTTCAACATCCTGCTGACGGTGTTTCTCGGCGGCATGGTCCGGGAGTTCGCCGACTGCGCCGGCCTGCCCACCCAGGCGCAGCAGGAGCAGTGCATCACGAGCAAGCTCGAGCAACGGGGCATCGACACCGGCAACGTGCAGACCGACCGCACCTGAGCCGTTCACGCACCGCCGACGAGACGGCCGGGACCCACTCGGGTCCCGGCCGTCTCGTCGTGCGGCGGCGTCCCTCTCACCGTGCCTCCCGCCGCGACCGCTCACGGTCGTGCGGCGCCCCGTGTCCCGTGGCGAGACGCCTCGACCCCGGGCGCGTGGACCGGCCACCGGGGATGTCCCACGGCGCATCCCCTGGCCGGTCCGGTGGCCGGGAGGCCGCAGACACGAGACGGGGCGGACCCGCCGTGGGTCCGCCCCGTCTCGTGGGCGCCGATGGGCGCGTGGGCGTGTCAGTGGGAGGTGGCTCCCGCCGAGGTGGCGCCGCCGTCACCCGCCGCGCGGTCGGCGTGGCCGTCGGCCGGGCCACGCTTGCGGCCGGGGTCGTTCTCGTCGCCCGCGGACGTCGCGGTCTCCTCGGCCGGCTTGTCGGCACGCGGGGAGTGCTCGCCGTACCCGGCGCGCTGCAGACCCACCCAGGCGGCGACGCCGATGACGATGCCGGCCACGCCGGCACCCCACATCCACGGGTTGGCGACGATGATGCCCAGGCAGATGAGCGCGCTGGCCAGGAGGATGATGCCCACCCCCGTCCAGGCGGCGGGGCTGCTTCCGTGCGACTCGGTGGCCATGCGTGTGTGCTCCTCGGGGTCGTCTGTCGTTACCAACTGCGGCGGTGCAGAACGGCCGCCGGACGCGCGGCCCGGCGACATCTCGCCGTGCGCACCGCCCGTGGGTGGGTGGATGCGCCGATCTCTCTCGCCCACATTGTGACAGGCCGGGGCGGGCGGTTGGGCGCAGGTGCGCTCTTCGTTGATCGCATGTCGCGCCCGTCACCCTGCGGACGGACCCGTCTCAGGTGGGGTCGTCACCCTCGCTCAGGGCGTCCCAGTCACTGCGTGCCGGGCCCCGCGACGCGGCGGCGCCGCCCGTGCCCCAGGCCGCCTCACCGGTGCGCCTGGCCGGGCGCAGCGGCCAGGCCTCGCCGCGGATCAGCGCGAGAAGGCCCCCGAGGACGACGACGAGCGCCGCGAGCACGGCGAACCACGGCGCGAGGGTCGTCGTGGCCGACACGGGCACGACGCCCGGTGCCCGGAGTGCCGCAGCCGGATCGACGAGCACCGCGGCGCACCCGAGGAGGATCCCCACCCCGCAGGCCGACACGACGAGCGCGACGACCCGCCGCATCCATCCGTCCACGAGGGTGAGCGCGAACGCCCCCGCCGCCGCCGCGAGGGCCACCGGCATCACCGTCGAACTGCTCCGGGAGCCCGACGCGGTGAGGGTCGTCGTGCCCGCGGCGTCCGCGACCCGCGCGTTCACCCACGGGGGCAGGCTCGCGGCCAGGACGACCGCCGCCCCGAGCATCGTCAGCGCGACGACCCGCCCCCGGGTCCAGCCCGGCGTCCCGCGCCCGCTCCGCCGACCGGGCGCGACGGACCCGGCGTCGCCCGCAGCGGTACCGTCGAGCCGATCCTCGGGCTCGAGGGGCTCGCAATGCGGACCGGCGCCGCTCATGGCGTGCCCAACGTCGCGGCGGCGGCGACGGCCCGGAGGACCGCGGCGGCCTTGTGCCGGGTCTCGGCGAGTTCCGCCTCGGGTCGGGAGTCGGCGACGATACCGGCGCCCGCCTGGACGTACGCGCGTCCGTCGCTCACGACGGCGGTGCGGATCGCGATCGCCATGTCGAGGTCGCCGTGCACGTCGAGGTAGCCGACGACGCCGCCGTACACCCCCCGGCGCGTGGTCTCGAGCTCGTCGATGAGGGCGAGCGCCCGCGGTTTGGGCGCGCCCGACAGCGTGCCGGCCGGGAAGGTCGCCGCGAGCGCGTCGTAGGCGGTGCGGCCCTCCTCGAGGTCGCCGACGACGGTCGACTCCAGATGCATGATGTGGCTGTAGCGGCGCACGTCCATGAACTCGACGACCTCGACGCTGCCCACCTCGCACACCCGCTGGAGGTCGTTGCGCGACAGGTCGACGAGCATGACGTGCTCGGCGCACTCCTTCTCGTCGGCCCGCAACTCCGCCTCGAGGGCGCGGTCCTGCTCCGGGGAGCCGCCCCGAGGGCGCGATCCGGCGATGGGGTGGGTGATGACGTGCCGACCGGTGACCTTGACGAGGGCCTCGGGACTGCTGCCGACGACGTCGAAGGGCGTGCCGTCGGCGCGCTGCAGGCGCAGCAGGTACATGTACGGGCTCGGGTTGGACACCCGCAGCACGCGGTAGACGTCGAAGGCGTCGGCCGGGCACGGCAGGTCGAACCGTTGCGACAGGACGACCTGGAACACCTCGCCCGCGCGGATCGCCTCCTTGCCGGCCTCGACGATCCCCAGGTACTCCTCCTCGGTCATCGACGACGACGGGTCCGGTGTGGGCCGGTCCATCGTCGCGACCGTGCTGGGCGCGGGCGCGCGCAGATCCTCGGTCATGCGGTCGAGCCGGGCGACGGCGTCGGCGTAGGCGAGTTCGGCGCGTTCGGGTCGGCCGTCGGTGTTGATCGCGTTGGCGACGAGCAGCACCGAGGCATCGCTGTGGTCGAGGACCGCGAGATCGGTCGTGAGCATCATCGCGAGCTCGGGGAGCCGCAGGTCGTCGGGGTTCTCGTCGGGCACCCGCTCCCACCGCCGCACCGCGTCGTACCCGATCATCCCGACGAGGCCGCCGGTGAGCGGCGGCAGGCCGGGCAGGGGGTCGGTCGCGAGCAGGTCGAGGGTGTCGCGGAGGGCCAGGAGCGGATCGCCGCCGATGGGGACGCCCACGGGCGGGGTGCCGAGCCACGTCGCCTCCCCACCACGCTCGGTGAGGGTCGCCGCGCTCGCCGCCCCGACAATCGAGTACCGCGACCATACGCCGCCGTGCTCCGCGGACTCGAGGAGGAACGAACCGGCACGGTCCTTCGCCAGCTTGCGGTAGACCCCGACGGGGGTCTCGGCGTCGGCGAGCAGACGACGCACTACCGGGACGATGCGACGCGACGCCGCGAGGTCGAGGAAGGTGGGCAGATCGGGCCACGTCGCCCCCAGCGCCGCCTCGTCGGGCCGCGACGTGCGGGGACGGACGTCGGTCTCGGTGGTCTCGGGGGTCTCGGTGGTCGGCTCGACGGTCATGCGGCACCTCCGGCGGGGACGGCGTCGAGGTCGGTGAAGAAGCAGGTGCGCTCGCCGGTGTGGCAGGCCGCGCCCTCCTGGTCGACCCGGACGAGCAGGGCGTCGCCGTCGCAGTCGATCGCGACCGAGTGGACGTGCTGCCGGTGCCCCGAGGTGTCGCCCTTGCGCCAGTACTCCCCGCGGCTGCGGGACCAGAACGTCACCCGACCACTGGTGAGGGTGCGGTGCAGGGCCTCGTCGTCCATCCACCCGAGCATGAGCACCTCGCCGGTGTCGTACTGCTGGATCACGGCCGCGACCAGGCCGGCATCGTCACGCTTGAGGCGGGACGCGAGGGCCGGGGGCAGGGGGCTCTTCATCACGCCCGTCATTCTGCCCGTCGTCACCCCCGATCCCGAACCCGCGTCGTCCGACCTCACGAGACCGACCCCGGCGATTCGGCGAACACGACGAGTCTTCTTCTCGAGCATCCGAATTCATGGGGGATGTGCCATTCCCCCATGACACCGATCAGGTGCCCGATCTCGATCAGGAGTCCCCATGATCCGTAGGCCCCTTCTCGTCCCCGCGGTCCTCGGCGGGGCCGCCGTCGCCGCCTCGCTCCTCACCGCCCCGGCCGCCGCCTCCGCCGCGCCCACCCCCGCCCCCTCACCCACGGGGCCCGCCGCCGTGTCGGGGGCGCCCTCCCCCTCGCCCGCCGCGACCACGTCCTCCTGCGAGGACACCCCCGTCTTCCGCGGTACGGTGCCGACCCCCTCGGCTTCCCTGGGCTTCGAGCTCGGCAGCCGCAAGGCCACGGTCGATCAGGTGTTCCGCTACATGAACCAGGTCGATCGCGCGAGCACCGAGGTCACGGTCGCGACGTTCGGCCGGACGTCGCTCGGGACCCCGCTGAGGTACGCCCTCGTGGGCAGGCCCGCGGTGCTCCAGGCGGCCCGGTCGGGCAGACTCCACGCCGACATCGAGGCCCTCCGCGACCCCGCCACCCCCGCCCGGACCGCAGCGGCGATCTCCCGCCGGATGCCGGTCGTCCTCCGGCTCACCGGCAACGTCCACGGCAACGAGCCCGCCGCGGCCGACGCCCAGATGCGGGCCCTGCACGAACTCGCCGACCGCACCGACTGCGGCGTCCGCGACATCCTCGACAACGCGCTCGTGGTCGTCGTGCCCACCCAGAACCCCGACGGCCGGGCGGCGAACACCCGCGTCAACGCCGCGGCGTTCGACCTGAACCGCGACTGGTTCGCCCGCACCCAACCCGAGACCCGGGCCAAGCTCGCGTTGATGAGGCGGTTCCCTCCGCAGGTCTTCATCGACCAGCACGGCATGGGTGGCAAGGGCTACTTCTTCCCGCCCAACTCCGACCCGATCCACCACGAGGTCGCCTCGCAGCCGCTGGGCTGGATCGACGGCATCGCCGGGAAGGCCTCCGCCGACGCCTTCCGGGCGAAGGGGTATGCCTTCGAGACCTGGGAGGCGGGCTTCGACCTGTTCTACCCCGGCTACGGGGACACGTTCCCGATCATGCGCTTCGGCGCCGCCGGCATGACCCACGAGGTGGGGCAGGCCGCGCCGTTCGCCGACCAGGTCGACAAGCACGTCACCGCCGGATTGGCCGCGTTGCGGGCCTCCGCGCGAGCCCGGCAACGCATCAACACCGAGTACCACCAGCAGTTCGTCGACGCGGCCGCGCAGGGCGCCGCGTGTGCGCTGCAGCCCAATCACGTCGAGAACCCCGGCAACGAACTGACGTTCCACGTGCCGGACACCAGGGTGTGCGGCTACTTCATCCGCGCCGACGACCCGGGTCGCCGGCGCGAGGTGGCGACGCTCGTCTCCCGGCTCCAGCAGGACGACGTCGAGGTACGCCGCCTCCTCGCGCCCGTGCACGTGCCCGACTACACCGCCTACGGCAGGCCCGCCACGCCCACGGTGATCCCCACCGGCAGCTACTGGATCCCGATGGCCCAGGGGCAGAAGCACTGGATCCAGACGATGCTCGGCGCGGACACCTACGTGCCGTTCCCGTACTTCTACGACCTCTCGGGGTGGAGCATGCCCCTGCTGCAGGATGTCGCCGGCGGATCCACCGGCACGCTCCCGCGCATGCGGACCGCGCCGGTCGGCCCCGCGAAGGTGCCGAACGCGCCACTGCCCGCCGGCCTTCCGAGCGTCGGGATCCTCACGCAGTCCTCCAGCCCGTACAACCCCGACCAGAGCACCGGTTGGCTGCGGTGGCGCCTCTCCTCCGACTGGCACATCCCCGCCACGACGTTCACCGCCGACCAGATCTCCGCGAGCACCCTCGCCCGGCTCGACGTCCTCCTCGTCCCCGACATCGACGGCAAGGCGCTGAACGCGGCGCTCGGCACCGACCGAAACTCCGCGATCGCGCAGTGGGTCGCGGGCGGCGGTCGCCTCGTCACCTGGAAGGGCGGCACCCAGTACGCGGCCCTCGCCGGGCTCAGCTCCGCCCTGTTGAAGAACGCCGAGAACGAGGTGCCGGGAGCGCTCGTGCGGGCCACCGCCCCGCGCAACGGTCCGCTCACCCGCGGCTCCGGCGGGGACGTGTGGAGCATGTACTCCGCCGACCCCGTGATGACGCCGGTCCGCGGCGAGGTCGTCCTGTCCTACCCGGCGAAGGACTCCCCACAGTGGGCGGTCTCGGGGTACGCCAAGGGCATCGAGGAGATCGCCGGGAGCGCGGCGCTCGTCGACGAGCAGGTCGGCCGGGGGCGCGTGACGGTGTTCTCGTTCGAACCCAACTTCCGGGCGTTCACCGACGGCACGGCCGGGCTCGTCCGGAATGCGATCGTCGACTCGCGCGGCACGCTCGAACGCGGCATCGAGGAGCCGGGCGGACGCGGAGCCACCACCGCCGAGCGCCGTCGCGCCGCCCAGGCCGCGCAGAAGCTCGATCGCCAGGGCTTCCAGTCGCTCACCGACCCGCGGAGCTCCGCGCGCCCCTGAGGCGTCGGCCCCTCCCGAGACGGACACCCCCGCCCGCCCCGCGGAGTCACGGGTGGCCGTCTCGGCCTCGCGAGGGACGGGGTGTCAGAGGTCGCGGCACCAGGACGCGACTGTGATGATGACCTCATGACCGGACTCGCCCAACTGGAACGTGAGGCGCTCGCCTCCACCCTCGCCGACGTCGGCCCGGACGCCCCGACGCTGTGCTCCCCCTGGCACACGAGGGATCTCGCGGCCCACCTCGTCGTGCGGGAGCGCCGCCCCGACGCCCTGCCCGGGGTCCTCATGCCCGCCCTCGCCGAGCACACCCAGCGGGTACAGGACTCCTACGCCGCGCAGGAGTGGCCTGCGCTCGTCGACATGGTCCGCGAGGGGCCGCCCGGCTGGAACCCCACTCGCGTCCCCGCCGTCGACGACGCCATCAACCTCGCCGAGTTCTTCGTCCACCACGAGGACGTGCTTCGTGCGGCGCCGGACTGGACCCCCGACAAGGCCCGCACGATCGACGACGACGTCCAGGCCGCGCTGTGGACCCGCCTCAAGCAGGCGGGCCAGCTCATCTTCCGCCGCTCCCCCGTGGGCGTCGTGCTCCTGTCCGCCGACCACGGGCGCCACTCGGTCAAGGGCCCCACGAAGAAGGGCACCGTCGTCCTCGAAGGCCGTCCGAGCGAACTCGTGCTCTTCGCGTTCGGCCGCGGCGAGGTCGCCGACCTGCAGTACCAGGGCACCGAGGAGGCCGTCGCCGACATCCGCAACGCGGAGTTCGGCGTCTGAGCGGGGTCGGTCCCCGGGACTCTCCCCCTCGGGAGCGTGCACCGCACGAGTCCTGCCGCCGCCCGTCCTCGCGGCGGAGTCCCTGCGGCCGGACCGTCTCCGGCGCGCATCGACCGCGGCCCGCACCGACCATCGGTGCGGGCCGCGGGCCGTCGGCGTGCGGGCGGAGGACGCAGCGGGGATCGGGCGACGGCGGGCACGGGAGAACGGCCGCCGGGGAGGTCAGAGGCCCATGAGCCGCAGGAGGGCCCCGGTGTCGAGGTGCTCCTCGACCGCGTCCCCGAGACGCTCGATCATCGCCTCGCGACGCGCGGCGAAACCCGGCGCGGTGGTCGCGACCGCGAACGTGCTGCCGCTGAGGGCGGCGACCTCGCTGAGGAACGCCCGCCGGAAGCCGTCGTTCTCGAACGCGCCGTGCCACGTCGTCCCGAACGTCGCACCGCACCGCCAGCCGTCCAGGAACGGCGAGCCCGCCTCGACGGCCGCCCCCTCGGCGCCGACGTCGCCCTCGCGCGCGAGGGTCGCGACCCCGTGGTGGATCTCGTAGGCGCGGACCTCGTGCCCGCGCCACTCCCCCGTCGGGGTGCCGAGGACCTTCTCGCCGCCGAAATCGACTCGTGTCGGCAGGAGTCCGAGGCCGGTGCCGTCGCGCTCGTCACCGGACGCCTCGACGCCGTCCGGGTCGTGGAGCCGTTGGGCGAGCATCTGGTAGCCCCCGCAGATCCCGAGCACCGGGGCTCCCCGGCGTGCCCGGGCGACCACGGCCTCGGCGAGTCCGCGCTCACGCAGCCATCGCAGGTCCCCGAGGGTGGCGCGACTGCCCGGCAGGACCACGAGGTCGGCGCCGGCGACGACGTCGGGATCCGCCGTCACCGTGACGTCGACGCCGGGCTCGGCGGCGAGCGCGTCGACGTCCGTCGCGTTGGAGAGGCGGGGGAAGCCGACGACGGCGACCCGCAGTGAGCCGCCGGCCGCGGGATGGGTGTCGACCGCACGGGACCAGCCACCGAGGGCGAGGGCGTCCTCGCCGTCCAGCCACGCCCCTTCGAGCCACGGCACGACCCCGAACACGGGCAGCCCGGTGCGGTCGGTGATGACGTCGAGGCCCGGGCGGAGCAGGTCGACGTCACCTCGGAACTTGTTGACGATCCATCCGGCGAGGTGGGCCCGGTCCCCCTCGTCGACGAGCGCCCACGTCCCGTACATCGCGGCGAGCACGCCACCCCGGTCGATGTCACCGACGACGACGACCGGCAGACCCTTCGCCCTGGCGAGACCGAAGTTCACGTAGTCGCCGCCCCGGAGGTTGACCTCGGCGGCGCTGCCCGCACCCTCCGCGACGACGACGTCGTAGCGGGAGGCCAGGTCGTCGTAGGCGGCGAAGGCGGCGGCGGCGAGTTCTCGGCGACCCGTCGCCCATTCGCCGGTGCCGAGCTCTCCGTGCGGGCGGCCGAGGAGGACGACATGGCTCCGGCGGTCCGACCCGGGCTTGAGCAGGACGGGGTTCATCGCCGCCTCCGGGACGGCGTGGGCGGCGACGGCCTGCACCCACTGCGCCCGCCCGATCTCGGCACCGTCGGGGCAGACCATCGAGTTGTTCGACATGTTCTGGCTCTTGAAGGGGGCGACACGGACGCCTCGGCGCACGAGCCAGCGGCAGAGGCCGGCGGTGAGCAGGCTCTTGCCCGCGTCCGACGTCGTGCCCGCGAGAAGCAGGCCGGTCATGAGGACTCCGCTCGCTCGTTCGTGGATCGGGCGGCGTCGAGGGCCGCGGCGAGGGCGACGGACGCGACGAGCGAACCGGCCGAGACCACCCGTGAGAGACGTACGGCCCGAGGCAGGTCCGCGACCCCCGGCGGGGGGCCGTCCCCGAGCGTTCCCCGGTTCTCGCTCTCGCCCGCGTAGGTGTTCGCGCCACCGAGACGCACGCCCAGCGCCCCGGCGGCGGTGGCCTCGACCGGGCCCGCGTTCGGGCTCGGGTGGGCCGCGGCGTCGCGACGCCACGCGCGCACCGCCTGCGCCGGCGTCCCCCCCACCGCCGGGGCGAGCAGACACGTGAGGACTGCGGCCAGCCGGGCGGGGGCGAGGTTGAGGAGGTCGTCGAGACGCGCGGCGGCCCAGCCGAACTCGCGGAGTTCCGGGGTGCGGTAGCCGACCATCGCGTCGAGGGTGTTCGCCGCGCGGTATCCGAGAAGGCCGGGCACGCCCGCCAGCGCCCCCCAGAACAGCGGGGCCGTGACGGCGTCGGAGGTGTTCTCGGCGAGGGACTCCACGGCGGCCCGCGCGAGTTCGGGGGCCGTGAGATCGGTGGCGTCGCGGCTGCACAGGTGGGACAGCCGGGCCCGGGCGGCCGTGAGATCCCCTCCCCCGTCGCCCGCCTCGGCCTCGGTGAGCAGCCGACCCATCGTGTCGCCCTCCGCGGCGAGGCTCGTGCCGCCGAGCACCGCCCACGTCGCGAGCGCCACGGCGGCGGTCTCCGCGAGGGCGCGACGGCGGGCGAATCGGTCGGTGAGGACCCCGAGGCCCACGCATCCGCCGACGAGCGTCCCGGCGTAGACCGCTCCCACGGGACGCGCCCAGCGCGAGGAGGGGGCGGGCTGCCAGTGGTCCCGCGCGGACTGCGCCACGCGGCCGAACAGCGCGACAGGGTGCCCTCGCCGGGGATCCCCCCACGCGAGGTCGGCGGCGTGGCCGAGGGCGAGACCGAGCGCGCGTGGTGCGGGATTCACGGGGGTCAGTGTGTCAGGCGCGGCGCGCCCGGTTGCGCAGGCCCGTTCGCAGTGACACGGTGCAGACACCGACGAAGCCGAGCGGATCCCAGCCGTCGCCGGGAACACTCCCGCAGCGCGTGCCGCGACGCGGTGGGCCGCAGCTCCCGCCCGGGTTCGCCGTCCAGGTTCGTCGAGGCACGCGCACGGCCCTCCCGCCCCCGCGTGCGAAAGGGGTGTCACCCTCCATGACCCACCGTCCGTCCTCCCGCAGACGACTGGCCCCCGCCCTCGCCGTGTGCGCCCTCTCCGCCGCCGTTTTCACCTCACCGGCGCAGGCCGCCACCCTCGGCGGGACGGCCGCACCACTCCACGGCCAGGTCGTCGCCGTCGCGCCGGCCGACGCCACGAGCCCCTCCGCGTCGCCGACACCCGGGGAGCTCAAGAGCACGTCCGACCCCGCCGACGTCGAGCGGAGCGTCAGCCAGGACACGAGCGCCGCGAGCTCGATGTGGTGGCTCATCACGGGCGTCGGCGCGATCGCGCTGGCCGCGATGATCTTCATGATGCGTCGCCGCCGCGGCCCGCGGCAGTGAGGCGCGGGGTCGCGCTCGCACAGCCCCCCGACGCTCCGGGTCGGACCCGTCCCCGGCGTGCGGCCGGGGCGGGTGGGCCGCGGTGATCACCCTCGTCCTCGGCGGGGTCCGTAGCGGCAAGAGCGTGCTCGCCGAGGGCCTGTTCGCCGGTCGACCCGCGCGTTACGTGGCGCCGGGCCCGGTCCCCCGACGCACCGATCCGGACGATGCCGCCGACAGGGAGTGGGCCGAGCGTGTCGACGCCCACCAGGCCCGGCGAGGTCCGTCGTGGACCACGCTCGAGACCGGTGACGTCGCCGGCGTGCTCCGCACCGCAGGCCACCCGATCCTCGTCGACTGCCTCGGCACCTGGCTCACTCGCCTCGTCGACGACGCGCAGGCGTGGGAGGACCGGCTGCTGGCGCGCGCCGTCCTCGCCGACGCGCGCGACGCACTCCTGGCCTCGCTCGACGAGTCTTCTTGTGACGTCGTCCTCGTCAGCAACGAGGTGGGGCTGGGGGTCGTGCCCGCCACCGCCTCCGGGCGCCTGTTCCGCGACGAGTTGGGCCGGCTCAACGCCGCGGTCGCCGCCGTGGCCGACGAGGTCCTCCTCGTCGTCGCGGGACGGGTCATCGACCTCTCGGGATCCCCGGGCATCGCGCCCTTCCTCGCAACGAGGTCCGGCCGATGACGGCCGAGAACCGCCGTGGCGCCTCGACGTTCGTCGACGGGTGGCGCATGTCGGTCGGGACGCTCACGGCCGTCCCCATCACACCGCCCTCCCGGATCGACCGACGCATCGCCGGTCACGCGATGCTCCTCGCGCCCCTCGCCGCCCTCCCCGTCGCCGCCGTGTGGGCGAGCTTCGCCCTCGTCGCCGGGCTGATCGGCCTCCTGCCCTCCGTGTTCGCCGCCGTGGCGATCGCCGGCACCACACTGGCGACCCGGGCCATGCACCTCGACGGACTCGCCGACACCGCCGACGGCCTCTCGGCGAGCTATGACCGCGACCGTGCGCTCGCCGTGATGAAGACCGGCGACGTCGGCCCGAGCGGCGCGGCCGCCATCGCTCTCGTGCTGTTCCTCCAGATCGCCGCGAGTGCGTCGCTCTTCGTCCTCGCCCCGGCGGGCCCGGCGGCCGCCGTCGTCCTCGGGGTCGTGGCCCTCTGTGCCTCCCGGCAGGTCCTCGCCCTCGTGTGCACACCCGGCACGCCCGCGGCGAGACCCGGCGGCCTCGGAGCCACCGTCGCGGGCAGCGTCCCCCTCTGGGCCGCCGCGACGGCGCTCGGTGCCCTCGCCATCGTCGGATCGACCGCGCTCGCGGCCGTCGGCGGCGCCTGGTGGGCCGCCCCCCTCGTCGTCCTCACCGCGACGCTGTCCGGCACGGCGACCACGCGACGCTGCGTCCGCCGCTTCGGCGGCATCACCGGGGACGTGCTCGGCGCCGTCGTCGAGATCTCCTTCGCCGCGGGGCTCTGCGTCGCCGCCCTGGCCCTGTCCGTGCCGATGCCGGCGGTCTGAGTCGCGGGGTCCACGGCGGGTGGACCAGCCCGACCCCGGAGGTCCTCAGGCGTGCAGGCGGGAGAGGAAGCGCCGGGTGGCCTCGGAGCGGGGGGCGTCGATGACCTGTGACGGAGGTCCGATCTCGGCGATGACGCCGTCGTGCAGATGGGCGACGACGTCGGCCACCTGCCGGGCGAACCCCATCTCGTGCGTGTTGAGGATCATCGTCATCCCCTCCTCGGCGAGCGACCGCAGGAGATCGAGCACCTCACCGACGAGTTCCGGGTCGAGCGCGGAGGTCACCTCGTCGAGCAGCAGCAGCCTCGGCCGGTTGACGAGGGCCCGCGCGATCGCGACCCGTTGTTGCTGCCCGCCGGAGAGGTCGTCGGGCCGCGCGTGCGCCTTCTCGGCGAGCCCGACGCGGGTGAGCATCCCGAGGGCAGCCTCCCGCGCCTCGGCCCGCCGACGACCGTGGACGCGCACGGGGGCGAGCGTGACGTTCTCGAGGACGCTGAGATGCGGGAACAGGTTGTAGCTCTGGAACACGATGCCGATGCTCGACCGGATGTCGTCCGCATCCACCCGGGGATCGGTGATCTCACGCCCCTCGAGCCGGATGATCCCGTCGTCGACGACCTCGAGGAGGTTGAGGCACCGCAGCAGCGTCGACTTTCCCGAGCCCGAGCTGCCGATGAGGACGACGCACTGCCCGGCCTCGACGTCGAGGTCGATCTCGCGGAGCACGACGTGCCGCTCACCGCGCCGCGGCCCGGGGAACGACTTGCGAACCCCCCGCAGCGAGAGCAGCGGTTCGCCTGTCGTCGGGGGGCGCGGCGGGCCCGCCGGGGGCGCCGCGCTCACAGGTGACCACCCGCACCCTGGTAGCCCTGGCGACGGGCGACCCAGTCGGTGAACCGCGCCATCGGCACGGTGAGGGCGATGAACAACAGCCCGGCGACGACGTAGGGGGTGTAGTTGAAGTCGGTGGCCGTCTCGATCTGCGCCGCCCGGACGGCATCGACGACACCGAGGATCGAGATGAGCCCGGAGTCCTTCTGCAGGGAGACGAGGTCGTTGAGCAGCGGGGGTTGCACCCTGCGGATCGCCTGCGGGATGACGACGTGGCGCAGGGTCTGCCCGTAGGTGAGGCCGAGGGACCGGGCCGCGGCGCGCTGGGACGGATGGACCGACTCGATCCCCGCCCGGAACACCTCGGCGACGTACGCCGAGTAACTGAGGACGAGCGCGACGCACCCCCAGAACAGGACGCTCGTCGGAAGGCCCTGGAGCCGGAGGGCCGGGGCGCCGTACCCGAGGAGCAGGAGCACGAGGATGAGGGGCAGCCCGCGGAAGAGGTCGACGTAGATCGTCCCGGCGAGCCGCAGGGGGTAGGTGACGGCGCCTCGCAGGGTGCGCATCACGGCGATCGCGAGACCGAGCACGAAGATCACGACCCCGCACACCGCCATGATCCGCACGTTGAGCCACAATCCGGCGAGCACGGCCGGGAACGAGGCGATCGCCTTGTCGAGGTCGAAGTAGGTCCACCGCACCCGCGGCCACCCGGGTGAGGACGTGAGGACGACGAGCAGGACGACCGCGACGGTGATCGTGCTCGCGGCCGAGATCGCCGCCGACCTCACCGCACGGGAACGGCGGTACCTCGCGCGCCGGCGTTCGTGCTCGGAGGGCGACCAGGCCGACCCTGCCGCTGTCCGCCCCGTGCCGGGGCCGAGGCCCACCGCGAGACCGGGGGCCGGGGTCGGATCCGACGTCACTGCAGTTCCGGCGCGCCCTGGTCCTTGAGCCACGTCTGCTCGAGGTCGGCGAGCGTGCCCTCCTCCCGCAGCGCATCCACCGCCTGCGAGATGCACGCGGTGAGCGAGGACCCCTTGTCGAGCACGGCACCGAACTGCTCGGGCCGCCCACCGGACTGCGGCAGCTGCCCGACGATCACACCGTCCTCGAGCTGCGCGCCGGTCATGAAGAACGCGGTGGGCAGGTCGACGACGAGCCCGTCGATCTGGTGGTTCTTGAGGGCCTGCACGGCGAGGTCGTTCGTGTCGTAGGCGTTCGGCGCCGTCGTCGGCTCGATCTGGGAGGTGATCGCGGTGTAGGACGTCGTGCCGACCTGCGCGCCCAGCCGGGCGTCGGCGAGGTCGCGCACGGTCGTCCTGCCCTCGATCGGGGACCCCTTGTAGGTGACGACCGCCTGCCGCACCGTGTAGTAGCCGGTGGAGAAGTCGACGGCCTTGCGCCGCTCGTCACTGATGGAGATCTGGTTGAGGTCGAGATCGAAGTCCTTGGGGCCGGGGGAGATGGCCGTGTTGAAGGGCACGTCGACCCAGGTGACCTCGCTCTTCTCGAAGCCCAGCTGGTCGGCGATCGCGTAGGCGACGGCCGACTCGTACCCCTTGCCGGTGCTCGGGTCGTCACCGACGAACCACGGCTCGTAGGCCGGCTTGTCGGTGCCGATCGTGAGCCTGCCCGGGTGGGTGACGTCCAACCGGCTCTTGTGGCACTCGGCGGGCGGCGAGGACACGCTCGTCCCCGGACCGGCGGGACTTCCCGGCTGCGCTCCCCCACCGTCGGTCGGGGCGCCGCAGGCCGCGAGGGCGAGGAGGGGCAGGAGGGTCACGGCGATGAGGGGACGGCGCTGGGGCATCGAGGTTCCTTCGTCACGTGGTCACGATGCACCGGCGGGATGAACCGCGCGGCGCGATCGTCACCCTACCCAAGCGACACCCGCGACCGGCGTCCTCGTGGGGCCCCGACGTGCGACGACACACCCGGGTGCGACGTCACCGCACGGCGACGGTCCGAGGAGCGTCAGTCGTGCACCCCGGCCTCGACGAACGGGGGCTTGGCGATGACGGCGGCCACGTCGCGACCGCGGACGTCGATCGTCACCGTGTCGCCCTCGGCGACGCCACGGTCGAGGAGCGCCAAGGCGATGCCCTTGCGCAGGGTCGGCGACATCGTGCCCGAGGTGACGACCCCGATCTCGACACCGGCCGCGTCCTTGACGAGGCACCCCGCGCGGGGGATGCCACGGCCCTCGACCAGCAGACCCCAGGAGAGGCGGCAGGACTTCTCCGCGCGCTGCGCCTCGAGGACCTCCTTGCCCCAGAACGCGTCCTTCTTCCAGCCGACGGCCCATCCGGCGCGGGCCATGTTGGGGGTGATGTCCATCGACAGCTCGTGCCCGTGGAGGGCGTATCCCATCTCGGTGCGCAGCGTGTCCCGCGCACCCAGCCCGCACGGCAACCCGTCGAAGGGCTTCATCGCCTCGACGAGGGCGTCCCACAGCGCCTCGGCGTCCTCCCACCGCGGCACGAGTTCGTACCCCTTCTCGCCCGTGTAGCCGGTGCGGCACACGGTGAGCGGCTTGCCGTTCCACTCCGTCGAGTCGAAGCTCATGTATTCGTGGCCCGTGGGAAGGCCGAGGGTCTCGAGCACCTCGTCCGACCGCGGACCCTGGACGGCGATGACCGCGTAGTCGTGGTGCTGGTTCTCCAGCTCGAGGCCCTCGGGGAGCTTCTCCCGCATGCGCCGCACGACCTCTGTCGTGTTCGCGGCGTTGGGGATGAGGAAGACCTCCTCGTCGCTCTTGTAGTACTGGATGAGGTCGTCGACGACGCCCCCGGTGGCCTCGTCGCAGCACATCGTGTACTGCGCCTTGGGCGGGCTGACCTTGCGCAGGTCGTTGGTGAAGCAGGCGTTGCAGAAGTCGACCGCGCCCGGCCCCCGCACCACGGCCTTGCCGAGGTGGGACACGTCGAAGATGCCGACGCGCTCGCGCACCGCCTCGTGTTCCTTGAGCACGCCACCGCCGGGGTACTCGATCGGCATGAGCCACCCGCCGAAGTCGGCCATCTTGGCACCCAGCGCGGTGTGGCGGGAGTGCAGCGGTGAGGTGAGGAGGTCGGTCTTCGTCATACGGCCACCGTAGACGGCGAGCCCCTCGCTATTCTCGGTGTTGGCACGAACCCGTCCCCTCCCCTCCCGCCCACCTCGAAGGGTGGAGGCCGAGGGGGACGCGCACCCCGGCCGAGGTCCATCACGCCACGAGCGACCCGCGGACCCCCCGCGCCCCGGCCGTGTCGACACGCTGCGCCCGGCATCCGCCGGTCGAACCCGATCCCAGGAGGACCACGTGAAGCTCGCCTTCGCCACCACCGCACCCGAGTCGACCCGGGCCGACGCGCTCGTCGTGTTCGCCGCCCCCGCCGCGACGAAGGGCGGTGCCCCGCGCCTGCTCGTCGCCGACGCCCTGCCGGGCGCCGCGGTCTCGCACATCGAGGAGGCGCTCACCGCCCTGCAGGCGAACGGCAAGGCCGACGAGGTCCGCACGCTCACCTCGGTGCCCAAGATCGACGCCCCCCTCGTCGTCGTCACCGGCGTCGGCAGGGTGCCCTCGGGCGAGCAGCCGACCCGGGAGTCCGTCCGCCGCGCGGCCGGCGCCGCGGCCCGCACCCTCGGTGGCCGGGAGTCCGCCGCCGTCGTCCTCCCCGTGGGCGCGCCGGAGTACGCCGCCGCGATCGCCTCGGGCCTCGTCCTCGGGGCCTACCGCTTCGATGAGCACCGCGGTGAGAAGGCACGCGCCGCGGCCACGGCCCCCCTCGCGTCCGCCACCGTCGTCACCGGCAGGAAGACCCGCGCCGCCGACGGCGGCAAGCTCTCCACCGACGACCTCGCGCGCGCCGTCGCCGAGGCGGAGGTCGTCGCGCGTCACCAGTGCTGGGCCCGGGACCTCGTCAACACCGCCCCCAACGAGCTGTACCCGCAGTCGTTCGCCGAGCTCGTCCAGAAGATGGCCGGCAAGGGCGTCAAGGTCGAGGTCATGGACGAGAAGGCCCTCCGCGCCGGCGGATTCGGCGGGCTGATCTCGGTCGGGCAGGGCTCGGCCCGTCCTCCGCGTCTCGTCACGATGACGTACGCGCCCCGCCGCGCCGCCGCCTCCCTCGCCTACGTGGGCAAGGGCATCACGTTCGACTCGGGCGGCCTGTCGCTCAAGCCCCCGGCGTCGATGATGACGATGAAGTCCGACATGGGCGGCGCCGCCGCGGTCGCCGCCGCGGTCCTCGCGGTCGCCGAGCTCGGCCTGCCCGTCGCCGTCACCGGATACCTGTGCCTCGCCGAGAACATGCCGAGCGGCACCGCCACCCGCCCCGGCGACGTCATCACCCAGCGCGGCGGGCTCACCGTCGAGGTGCTCAACACCGACGCGGAGGGCCGCCTCGTCCTCGGTGACGGCATCGCGTTCGCCGCCGAGGCGAAGCCCGACGCCATCATCGACATCGCCACCCTCACCGGCGCGCAGATCGTCGCGCTCGGCAAGCGCACCGCCGCCGTCCTCGCCAACGACGACGCCCTGCAGGGCGCGCTCACCCAGGCCGCCGCCGACGGCGGGGAGTCGGTGTGGCCGCTGCCGATCGCCGAGGAGATCCGCGGCCACATCGACAGCACCGTGGCCGACCTCAAGAACATCGGCGAGACCGGCACCGCGGGCACCCTCGCCGCCGCCGCGTTCCTGCGCGAGTTCGCCTCCCCGACCGGCGACGACGAGTCCGGTCGGACGCAGCCGTGGGGCCACATCGACATCGCCGGGCCCTCGTTCAACGAGGGCGGTCCGTGGGGATACACGGGCAAGGGCGCCACGGGTTTCGGCGTCGGCACCCTCGTGGAGTTCGCCCGCGGCTACACGGCCGACCGCACCTGACCGACCCGGGCCCCGCCGTCCCCGTCCTTCGGCCCGTGTCCCGACGGGCCGTCCGGACGGGACGACGGTCCGCCCGGCCCGCATGACCGCTCTCCGCCCACGGCCCCGACATCGCGAGATGCCGGGGCCGTGTCGCGTCGCGACCCCGAGCCCGCCGTCGTCCGAATCCCCCGAGCGCACAGCGAACCCCACACGAGCACAGGCACATCGCTCAGATCGACCCCGCCTCGGACGATGAGTCCCCCGATGGGCCTTCCCTCGGGCACACCACGCACCCGCGCCTCGACGTCCTCGTGACCGTCCTGGGTCTCGGGGCGTCCCGCCGACGGCCCGACGCAGGACACGGACCGGGCAGGAGCGAACTGATGGCTCGAGTGGGAGCACTCGTCGAGGGCGCGGCGTGAGCGCACGGTCCACCGCGCGCGTGGACTCCCTCGACGGCCTCCGGACGATCGCCGTCGTCCTCGTCGTCGCGTTCCACCTCGCCGTCCCGGGACTCGAGGGCGGCTACCTCGGCGTCGACGTCTTCTTCGTCCTCTCGGGCTTCCTCATCACCACGCTGCTGCTGCGTGAGCTGTCGGCCACCGGACGGATCGACCTCGGTCGCTTCTGGGCCCGCCGGGCGCTGCGCCTCATGCCCGCAGCTCTCGTCGTCGTCCTCGCGGTCGTGGTCTGGGGCCTGACGCTCGCGCCGCCGTTCCGGCGCCCCGCGATCGGCGCCGACGCGTTGTGGTCGCTGCTCTACGTGGGCAACTGGCGGTTCATCGCCTCCGCCGGGTACTTCGACGACGACGGCACCCGATCCCCGCTGCTGCACGTGTGGTCGCTCGCCGTCGAAGAGCAGTTCTACCTCGTCTGGCCGATCCTGCTCGGCCTGGTCGGCGCGCTGGCCTGGCGACGCGCCACCCGCCGGAGCCCTGCTCGCGCCCACGCCCCTCGCGCCGTGGTGCGCGACTCCGCCTCCCGCATCGAGACCGAACGTCGTCGTCGTCGGGCAGTCGTCCTCGCCGGGGGGATCACCGCACTCGTCCTCGCCGCCGCGTCGGCCACGTGGCTGTGGTGGCTGTACGAGCCGGGGTCCCCCGAACGCGCCTACATGGGCACCGACACGAGGATCTTCCAGCCCCTCATCGGCGCCGTCGCCGCCGCACTCATGACGCAGGCCCGCATCCAGCGCGTCGTCGTGCGCCACCACGTCGGCCTGATGGCGGCGGGGCTCCTCGGCATCGGGCTCGGCGTCGCGACGCTCGGCGGCCCCTCCCCCGCGTACTTCGCCGGGGGCGCGGTCGCGTTCGCGTGCGCCTGCGCCGTGCTCGTCGCCGCGGCGACGGCGGGTGGCAACGGCCACGTCGTCGCGCGGACCCTCGGCCTGCCGCCGCTCGCGTACCTGGGACGGATCTCCTACGGGATCTACCTGTGGCACTGGCCGCTCGTGGTGTGGCTGCTGCCGGGCGACGGTCCCTTCGACCCGCTGCGGTCCGCCCTCGTCGTCACCGGCACGATCACCCTCGCCTCGGTGAGCTATCACGTGCTCGAACTGCCCCTGCGCACCGGCGCCCTCACCCGCGTCGCCCCGCTGCGCCTGCTGCCGGTCGCCGCCGGATCCCTCGCGAGCGTCCTCGTCGTCTCGACGTTCCTCGGAGGCACGGCCCCGAGTCGGCTCAACCCTCTCTCGGCCTCCCTGCCCGCCGCCGCGGCCGAGAGCCCGACGGTGCTCGTCGTCGGCGACAGCGTCGCTCGTCGTCTCACCCCGGCCTTCGCCGACGCGGGAACCGCCCGCGGGGCCACCGTCGTCGGCGCCGCCCGCGGCGGCTGCCCGGCGCTCACGGTCCCCGCGCTCGGTGAGCACGACGTGCCGCTCGCCGACGGGGCCTGCACCGAGGCGGTGCGGCAGGCGCAGGACACCGCGGTCGCGGCCTACCACCCGAGCATCGTGTTGTGGTGGTCGCGGTACGAACTCGCCGACCGCCTCGGTGACGACGGCCGGGTCCTGCGGGCGGGGACGCCCGAGTTCTGGGCAGCCCAGCGCGCCTCGTTCCTCGCCGACTCCGCTCGCCTCACCGCCGGGGGCGCCGCCCTCGTCGTCGTCCTCACCGACCGCCCCGGGGTCGGCCTCGCCTCCCGCTGCGCCCCGGGCGCCTGTCACCCGTTCCTGCATCGCCTCTGGTACGAGGACGAACTCCGGCGTCAGTGGAACGATCTCGTCGTGCAGGCCGCCGCGAGGGACACCCGCATCCACGTCGTCTCCGCCGACGACCTCTACTGCCGCGACGACGCCGTGCCCTGCGACGACCGCCTGCCGGTCGTCGGAGCGGGCGGTGCGGCGGCCGGGGGCCCCGGTGGGTCCGCTGCGACGACGTCCGTCCCCCGTACCCGCACCGAGGTCCCGGTGCCGGAGGTGACGACCCTCGCCCGGCCCGACGGCTCGCACTTCTCCCCGCAGGCCGCGCCGGCGGTCGCCGGCGCCGTGCTCGACCGCACCCTCGCCGCCGCCCGGCGCTGAGGCGCGTCGGCCGGCGCGCCCCGCCGAGGGACCGACGCCGCGGTGACGGGAGGTGCCGGCCCTGGAGGACGGGCCGAGGCGGGCCCTGTGGCCCGTGTCACCCTCCGGGTCCCGGAAACGCCGCCGTTGGAGAACTCCCGTGCGAGGATTGGGCCCGTCGGCGCCGACCCCACCTCGGCGGCGCCGTCGGTCCGCCGCCACCGCGTCGGTACCGTCCCGCAGACCGCGCCCGATGAGGAGCCGCCCGCATGACCGACACGACCTCCGCCCCCGAGACCTTCGACATCGTCATCCTCGGTGGCGGCAGCGGCGGGTACGCCTGTGCGCTGAGGGCCGTGCAGCTCGGCAAGACCGTCGCCCTCGTCGAGAAGGACCTCCTCGGCGGCACGTGCCTCCATCGCGGATGCATCCCCACCAAGGCGTTCCTCCATGCGGCCGAGATCGCCGACAACGCCCGCGAGAGTGAGAGGTTCGGTGTGCGGGCGAGCTTCGACTCGATCGACATGCCCGGGGTCCTCGCGTACAAGGACGGCGTGGTGGGCCGCCTGCACAAGGGCCTCCAGGGGCTCGTCAAGTCAGGCGGCATCACCTACGTCCAGGGCGAGGGGCGGGTCGTCGCGCGCGACACCGTCGAGGTCGAGGGGCGACGCCTCCAGGGGTCTCACCTCGTGCTCGCGACCGGGTCGACGTCGAAGTCCCTCCCGGGGCTGGAGATCGGTGGCCGCATCGTCACCAGCGAGCAGGCCTTGGCGCTGGAGACCGTGCCCGCCCGGGTCGTCGTCCTCGGCGGCGGCGTCATCGGCTGCGAGTTCGCCTCGGTGTACCGGTCGTTCGGCTCCGAGGTGACGATCATCGAGGCCCTCCCCCGGCTCGTCGCGCTCGAGGACGAGGCGATCTCCACGGCGCTCGCGCGGGCGTTCAAGAAGCGCAAGATCGTCGCGAAGACCGGTGTGCGGTTCCAGAGCGCGACGCAGTCCGACGACGCCGTCACCGTCACCCTCGAGTCCGGCGAGAGCATCGAGGCCGACCTCCTGCTCGTCGCCGTCGGGCGTGGTCCCGTCACGGCCGGCCTGGGCTTCGAGGAGATCGGGGTCGAGATGGACCGCGGGTTCGTCCTCACCGACGAACGCTGCCGCACCGACGTCGAGGGCGTCCACGCGGTCGGCGACATCGTGCCCGGCCTCCAACTCGCCCACCGTGGGTTCGCCCAGGGCATCCTCGTCGCCGAGGACATCGCCGGGCTGCCCGTCCAACCCCTCGTGGAGTCCGGCATCCCTCGCGTCACCTATTCCGACCCCGAGATCGCCTCGGTGGGCCTCACCGAGGCCACCGCCAAGGAGCAGTTCGGGGCGGACGCGGTGGAATCGATCGAGTTCAACCTCGGCGGCAACGGCAAGTCCCAGATGCTCGCCACCGCGGGCTTCGTCAAGGTGATCCGCCGCAAGGACGGCCCCGTGATCGGCATCCACATGATCGGCGCCCGCATGGGCGAGCAGGTCGGCGAGGCCCAGCTCATCGTCGGGTGGGAGGCGCTGCCCGAGGAGGTCGCGCAGTTCCTCCACGCCCACCCCACGCAGAACGAATCCCTCGGCGAGGCCCACATGGCCCTCGCCGGTCGCCCCCTGCACGCCCACTCCTGATCGGCTCCGGCGATCCCGGATCCCATCCCGCCCCCGGGGCGCCTCGCCCCACCGGAGCGAAGGGAGCCACTCCCGGCCCCGACCTCACCAGACCACGACGCCCACCCCGGCCGCCCGCGCCGGAGCCGCGGCCCTCTTCTAGACTCGCGACATCACCGCACACCCGAGGAGACACGAGAAATGTCAGAACGCGTGACCATGCCGGCTCTGGGCGAGTCGGTCACCGAAGGCACCGTCACCCGCTGGCTCAAGAGCGTGGGCGACTCCGTGGAGGTCGACGAGCCGCTGCTCGAGGTCTCCACCGACAAGGTCGACACCGAGATCCCCTCGCCGGTGGCGGGCACGCTCACGAAGATCCTCGCCGAGGAGGACGAGACCGTCGAGGTCGGCGCCGACCTCGCGATCATCGGTGACCCCTCCGAGGCCGACGGCGGTGACGAGGGCGGCGATGGCGCCGAGTCCGACGACTCCGGGGGCGACACCGAGGAGAAGAAGGACGAGTCCGGCGCGCAGCGGGAGTCCGAGGAGACCGCCGAGGAGACCCCGGCGACGCCGTCCGCGGAATCCGACGAGCCGGAGAAGGCCGACACGTCGCAGGACTCGGGTGAGGCGCCGAAGGCGTCGTCCGGCGGCAGTGGTGGCGGTGGCGAGAAGGTCACGATGCCCGCGCTCGGCGAGTCGGTCACCGAGGGCACGGTCACCCAGTGGCTCAAGGCCGAGGGAGACGAGGTCGAGCTCGACGAGCCCCTCCTCGAGGTGTCCACCGACAAGGTCGACACCGAGATCCCCTCGCCGGTGGCGGGCACGCTCACGAAGATCCTCGTTCAGGAGGACGAGACCGTCGAGGTCGGCGCCGACCTCGCGATCATCGGTGGCGACGGTGGCGACGACTCCGGCGCGGCCGAACAGGACTCCGCCGACGAGGAGCCGGAGCCCGAGCCCGAGCCGGAGGAGAAGCCGACGGACACCTCCGAGAAGGACGCCCCGGAGGAGAAGCCGGAGAAGGCTGAGAAGCCGGAGAAGGCCGACTCTCCGACCGAGGCGAAGGCGTCCTCCGGTGGCAGCGGCGACGAGCAGGTGGCCGAGGAGACGTCGGCTCCGGCCAAGGGCGCCTCCGACGACGCCGAGTCGCCCGCCAAGGCGGAGGAGACCGACGCCTCGGCGTACGTCACCCCGCTGGTGCGCAAGCTCGCCGCGGACAACGACGTCGACCTCAACACCCTGAAGGGCACCGGCGTCGGCGGGCGTATCCGCAAGCAGGACGTCCTCGACGCCGCGCGGGCCGCCAAGGAGGCGGCCGAGAAGGAGAAGGAGGCCCCGGCTCCCGCCGAGTCGACCCCGGCTCCGCAGTCGGCGCCGTCGGGTTCGGCTGCGCCCTCCACGGTCCCGCAGCCGTCGGACAAGCGCGGCACGAGCCAGAAGATGTCGCGTCTGCGCAAGATCATCGCCCAGCGCATGGTCGAGTCGCTGCAGACGTCGGCGCAGCTCACGGCGGTCGTCGAGGTCGACATGTCCCGCGTCGCCGCGTTGCGTGCCCGCGCCAAGGCCGACTTCGAGAAGCGGGAGGGCGTCAAGCTCTCCTACCTCCCGTTCATCGCGCTCGCCACGGTGGAGACCCTCAAGGCGTTCCCGGTGCTCAACAGCAGCGTCGAGGGCGAGGAGATCGTCTTCCACGGTGCCGAGCACCTCGGGATCGCGGTCGACACCGAGCGCGGGCTGCTCGTGCCCGTCGTGCGTGACGCCGGTGACCTCAACATCGCGGGGATCGCCCGCAAGGTCGCCGACCTCGCCGAGCGCACCCGCACGAACAAGGTCACCCCCGACGAGCTCGGTGGCGGCACGTTCACGATCACGAACATCGGCAGCAACGGGTCGCTGCTCGACACGCCGATCATCAACCAGCCGCAGGTCGGCATCCTGGGCACCGGCGCGATCGTCAAGCGTCCGGTCGTCGTCCAGGACGAGTACGGCAACGACTCGATCGCCATCCGGCACATGCAGTACCTCGTCCTCACCTACGACCACCGCGCGGTCGACGGTGCGGACGCGGGCCGGTTCCTGTCGACGTTGAAGAAGCGCCTCGAAGAAGGCGCCTTCGAGGTCTGACGAAGTAGCGGGTTCCGGTGGGGTCGCACGAGCGCAGCGAGCCGACCCCGCCGGAGCACGCGTGAGGAAGACCGCAATAAACACGGTGGTCTGACGACGTAGCGGGTTCCGGTGGGGTCGCACGAGCGTAGCGAGCCGACCCCGCCTGGAGCCGCGTGAGGAAGACCGCGAGAAACACAGTGGTCTGACGATGTAGCGGGTTCCGGTGGGGTCGCACGAGTGCAGCGAGCCGCGCCCGCCGGGAGCCGCGTGAGGTGTGGTGAACGAGGCGGGGCGGTGGGTGCATCCACCGCCCCGCTCCGTTCCCGGCGTGTCGATCGTGTGGCGGTCGTGCCGGTCGGGATCGGGCGGAATGGGAGCCCCCGTAGGGGGTGTTCCGGTAGGACCACGACGAAGGAGTGGAGATGCGGGTAGCGATCACTGGGGCCTCGGGCCTCATCGGGTCCGCGCTGTCGCAGTCGCTGGTGACCCGGGGTGACGAGGTCGTCCATCTCGTGCGCCGCGATCCGAGGTCCGGCGCCGAGCGGCGGTGGACACCGGGTGAGCCGTTGGAGCCGGAGGTGCTCGCCGACGTCGACGCCGTGGTCCACCTCGCCGGGGCCGGAGTGGCCGACAAGCGGTGGACGCCGGAGTACCGCAAGGTCATCCGCCGCTCCCGCGTCGACGGCACCCGCACCCTCGCCGAGGGTGTGCTCGCACAGGCCCGCCCGATCCGGGTGGTGAGCGGGTCCGCGGTCGGGATCTACGGCAGCGACCGGGGCGAGGACGTGCTCACCGAGGACAGCGAGGGCGGTCGGGGTTTCCTCGCCGACGTCGTGCGGGCCTGGGAGGGGGAGATGCGTCCGGCCCTCGAGGGGGGTTCCCCCGTCGCCTTCGCGCGGACGGGCATCGTGCTCTCGCCCGACGGCGGCGCGATGGAGAAGGTGCTCCCGCTCGCGAAGTTCGGCCTCGGTGGACCCCTCGGCGACGGTCAGCAGTGGTGGCCGTTGGTCACCGTCGCCGACGAGGTCCGGGCCCTGCTGTGGCTCGTGGACCACCCGGAGATCACGGGCCCGGTGAACATCGCCTTGCCCGTATCGGTCCGCCAGGGCGAGTTCATGGCCCTGCTCGGTGACGTCCTCCACCGGCCCGCGGTGGTCCCGGCACCCGCGTTCGCCGTCCGTGCGATGCTCGGGCAGTTCGCCGAGGACATCCTCGGGAGTCAACGGGTCCAGCCCGCGGTCCTGCTCGAGTCGGGTTTCACGTTCGAGCACCCGGACGGCGCCTCCGCCGCCCGTTGGCTGGTCGGCCGCGACAAGGAGTGAACGACGTGCGCTACGAAGAGATGGGTTTCGCCCCCGACCTCGTCGACTACGTCGAGGCGTGGGAGCACCAGAGACAGGTCCACGCGGCGGTCGTCGCGGGTGAGCTCCCCGACACCGTCATCCTGCTCGAACACGCGGCGACCTACACCGCCGGCAAGCGCACCGAGCCCCACGAGCGCCCGTTCGACGGCACGCCCGTGGTCGAGGTCGACCGCGGTGGCAAGATCACCTGGCACGGCCCGGGTCAACTCGTCGGGTACCCGATCGTGCACCTCCCGGGTCCGGTCGACGTCGTCGCCCACGTGCGACGCCTCGAAGACGCGATGATCGGCGTCTGCGCCGACCTCGGCGTCGAGGCCGGCCGGGTCGAGGGCCGTAGCGGTGTGTGGATCGCCGCCGACGAGCGCCGACCCGAGCGGAAGATCGGCGCGATCGGCATCCGCGTCAGCCACGAGGTGACGATGCACGGCTTCGCGCTCAACTGCGACTGCGACCTGTCCTGGGGCGGCGTCATCGTCCCGTGCGGGATCGCCGACGCCGGGATCACCAACCTGTCGCTGGAGCTCGGGCGCGACGTCACCGTCGCCGAGGTCCTGCCGCTCGCCAAGGCCCACCTCGACCGGGTTCTCGATCCGGTCTCCCGGCACGAGGCCCGAGCCTCGGTCGCCCCCGCATGACGTTCTTCGGCGGTCCGGACGCGTGTCCATGACGTGCCGGACCCCCACAGCTCCCCCGAGTACCCTGGGAGCCCCCCACCACGGAGAGGACTACTCGTGACCGTCGCACCAGAGGGTCGTCGACTGCTCCGCGTCGAGGCGCGAAACGCCGAGACGCCGATCGAGCGCAAGCCGTCGTGGATCCGGACCACCGCGAAGATGGGCCCGGAGTACGCGGCGATGACCAAACGGGTGTCGGGCCAGGGCCTGCACACCGTGTGCCAGGAGGCCGGGTGTCCCAACATCTTCGAGTGTTGGGAGGACCGCGAGGCCACGTTCCTCATCGGCGGTGACACCTGTACCCGCCGCTGCGACTTCTGCGACATCGCCACCGGGCGCCCCGGGCCGCTGGACCTCGACGAGCCGCGCAAGGTCGCCGAGTCCATCGCCCAGATGAACCTGCGGTACGCGACGATCACCGGTGTCGCCCGCGACGACCTCGCCGACGGCGCGGCCGGGCTGTACGCCGACACGATCCGGGCCGTCCACGCCCTCAACCCGAACACGGGCGTCGAGATCCTCCCGCCCGACTTCGGCGCCAAGCCCGAGCTCGTCGGCCAGGTCTTCGACGCCCGGCCCGAGGTGTTCGCCCACAACCTCGAGACGGTGCCGCGCATCTTCCGCGCGATCCGCCCGGCGTTCACGTACGAGAAGTCCCTCAAGGTCATCTCGATGGCCAAGGAGGAGGGCCTCGTGACGAAGTCCAACCTCATCCTCGGCATGGGTGAGGAGGAGGAGGAGATCGCGCAGGCGATCCGCGACCTGCACGACGCGGGCTGCGACATCCTCACGATCACGCAGTACCTGCGGCCCTCCTCGCTGCACCACCCCATCGACCGGTGGGTCAAGCCCGAGGAGTTCATCGCCTGGTCGGAGTTCGCCGAGGGCGTCGGGATGCTCGGCGTCATGGCCGGGCCCCTGGTCCGCTCCTCCTACCGCGCGGGTCGGCTGTGGGCGCAGGCCATGCGCCGCGCCGGACGTGCCCTGCCCGACCACCTCGCCCACCTCGCCCAGAACGCCGACGAACCTGCTCGCCAGGAGGCCGCGACGCTCTTGGAGCGTCGCGTCACCGCCGGCTCGCGCTGACCACCGAGAACCAAGGAGCACGACCACACGATGGCCCGTTTCGGCAGACGCGGCGGCGCGACCGCCGTCAAGGCACCCAAGAAGCCGCGGTTCGAGAAGCTTCGGCAGATCTACGGACTCGCCAAGCACGACGACCCACAGATCATGGCCAAGCTCGTCGGGATCGCCCTCGCGGTGACGGCCGTCGGCCTGCTCATCGGCCTCGCGATCGACCGTCCGGTGTACCTGGCGTTCGTGTTCCTGCCGCTCGGCGTGCTCGCGGCGTTCATCTTCCTCACCCGTCGTGCCGAGCGGGCCGCCTACGGCGCGCTCGAAGGCCGCCCTGGTGCCGGCGGCGCCGTCCTCCAGGGTCTGCGCCGCGGGTGGAGCTACAGCGAGGAGCCGGTCGCCGTCGAGGGGGGCCGGGGCGCCAACTTCCACGACGCCGCCATGGTGTTCCGCGCCGTGGGTCTGCCGGGGGTCGTCCTCATCGGTGAGGGACCGACGGGCCGGGCCTCGAAGCTGCTGCTCAACGAGAAGCGCAAGGTCAACCGCCTCACGCCCAACGTGCCCGTCACGCTGTTCCGCATCGGCTCCGGGGACGCGAACCCCAAGACGGGTGAGATCGTCGTCGCGCCCCGCGACGTCGTCAAGCGCATGCGCAAGCTGCCCAAGTCGCTCACCAAGACCGAGGTCACCGAGGTCGACCGTCGCTTGCGTGCCCTGGGCGCCCAGCGTCCGCCGATCCCCAAGGGCATCGACCCCAACCGGGTCCGCTCGATGGGCCGCGGTGGTCAGTTCCGCTGATCGTCCACGGCGACACCGAACGCCGAACGCCGCACTCCCGCCTCGGGGGGTGCGGCGTTCGGCGTGTGGGGGTCCGCCCGGCGTGGGGGGTCAGCGGGCCCGGACGAGGACGGTGCCGGCCAGTCGGTCGTGGAGCCCACGCCGGTCACGGTCGTAGATGAGACCGGGGACGAGCACGGCGACGGCGAGGGTACGGATGAGCGCGGCCACCGGCCCGGCCCAGCCGCCGTCGGTGCGGACGACGCGGAGGCCGAGGAGTCGGTGGCCGATGGTGTAGCCGCCGCTGCCGACCATGAGCAGATGCATGACGAGGAACACGAGGCTGGGCAGGAACGCGGCGAGGCCGCCCTGCCCCTGCCGGTACCCGAGGAGCGTCATGGCGAGGAGTTGGCAGACGACGCCGTCGATGAGGAGCGCGGGGATGCGCCTGCTGAACGAAGACATCGAGCCCGGTCCGTGCTCGGGCAGGCCGAGGTCGGCCCCGGGGTAGCTCTGGGGAGCGGTGTCGCGGGGAGGTCCGGAGAGCCAGGAGCCGATGTCGCGACGGTCGATCATGCCGGTCACCCTACCGGGCGGCCCGCGACACGAAACATCGCCGAAACATGGCGGTGACGATCGGTTAACGGCCACTGGTTAACCTGCGCGGGACAGAACGTGGGCGGGACTCCCGTCCTCGTCGAGCAGCGAAGGGATCGCCGTGTTCACCACTCCAGAAGAAGTGCTCAAGTACATCGAGGATGAGGGCGTCGAGTTCGTCGACATCCGCTTCTGCGACCTCCCCGGTGTGATGCAGCACTTCAACGTGCCCGCGAAGAGCGTCGACCTCGACTTCTTCACCGAGGGTCAGGCCTTCGACGGGTCCTCGATCCGCGGCTTCCAGGCCATCCACGAGTCGGACATGAAGCTCGTGCCGGATGTGAAGACGGCATACCTCGACCCGTTCCGTGAGCGCAAGACGCTCATCATGAACTTCTCGATCGTGGATCCGTTCACGGACGAGCCGTACTCGCGTGACCCTCGTAACATCGCGCAGCGGGCCGAGGCCTACCTGCTGTCGACCGGCATCGCCGACACGGCGTACTTCGGCGCGGAGGCGGAGTTCTACGTGTTCGACGACATCCGCTTCGAGAACTCGGCGCAGTCGACGTTCTACAAGCTGGACTCGGTCGAGGCGGCGTGGAACACGGGGCGCGAGGAGGAGGGCGGCAACCGCGGGTACAAGACCGCGTTCAAGGGCGGGTACTTCCCCGTGCCGCCGGTGGACCACTTCGCCGACATCCGTGACGAGATGTGCCTGAAGCTCGCGGACGTGGGCCTGGAGGTCGAGCGCAGCCACCACGAGGTGGGGACGGCCGGCCAGCAGGAGATCAACTACCGCTTCAACACGATGCTCCAGGCGGGCGACGACGTGATGAAGTTCAAGTACGTCATCAAGAACGTCGCGTGGAACGCGGGCAAGAGCGCGACGTTCATGCCGAAGCCGCTCTTCGGTGACAACGGGTCGGGCATGCACACGCACCAGTCCCTCTGGAAGGACGGCGAGCCGCTGTTCTACGACGAGCAGGGCTACGGCGGTCTGTCGGACATCGCGCGGTGGTACATCGGTGGTCTGCTCAAGCACGCCCCGGCGCTGCTCGCGTTCACGAACCCGTCGGCGAACTCCTACCACCGCCTCGTGCCCGGCTTCGAGGCACCGGTCAACCTCGTGTACTCGGCGCGTAACCGCTCGGCCTGTATCCGCATCCCGGTGGCGGGGGCGTCGCCGAAGGCGAAGCGCATCGAGTTCCGCATCCCGGACCCCTCGGCCAACCCGTACCTGTCCTTCGCGGCACAGCTGATGGCCGGGCTGGACGGGATCCGTAACCGCATCGAGCCGCCGGAGCCGATCGACAAGGACCTGTACGAGCTGCCCCCGGAGGAGCACGCCGACATCGAGCAGGTGCCGTGCACGCTGGAGCAGGTCCTGGACGCCCTCGAGGCGGACCACGAGTTCCTGCTCGAGGGCGAGGTCTTCAGCGAGGACCTCATCCGCGCGTGGATCGATTGGAAGCGGGACAACGAGGTGGCGCCGTTGCGGTTGCGGCCGCATCCGTACGAGTTCCAGATGTACTACGACATCTGATCCCGGAGCGGGGCCCGGTAGGACCGGAGCGCAGCGAGGATCCTGCCGGGCGTCGCGCAGGGTCGATGTCGAATAGGAACCGCGTCATCGCCCGGTCGCAGGAATCAGCACAGATCTGACCGGTGACCAGCAGCAGGGCGCGAGCACCGCGTACGCCGAACGGGGCGGGTAGGGGTCACAGACCCGGCACCCGCCCCGTTCGGCATCCCAGGGCGACGTCCGACGACGGCGCTCCTGTGTCCAGCCTCACCACGAACCACTACCTCTGGGTAGGGCGGTGTGGGGAGACTGGTGGCGGCGAAGGGAGCTGAGATGGACATCGCGGTGTGGGGTACGGGGTCGTACGTGCCGGAGCGGGTCGTCGACAACGACGAGGTGGGTGCGCGGGCCGGCGTGGACGATGCGTGGATCACGGCGAAGACCGGGATCAAGGAGCGCCGCTGGGTGGCGGACGATCAGGCGACGTCGGATCTGGCGATCGCGGCGGCACGCGCAGCGGTGGCGTCGGCGGGTGTGGCGGTGGAGGACCTGACGGCGGTCATCGTGGCGACGTCGTCGCCGGATCACCCCCAGCCGCCGACGGCGGTGTACGTGCAGAACGCGTTGGGGGCGGTGAATGCGGCGGCGTTCGACATGAACGCGGTGTGCAGCGGCTTCGTGTTCGCGACGGCGGTGGCGTCGCGGATGATCGCGGGTGGTGGGGGCCACGCGGTGGTGATCGGGGCGGACGTGTACTCGCGGGTCCTCAATCCGGAGGATCGGCGGACCGTCGTGCTGTTCGGTGACGGGGCCGGTGCGGTGGTGCTGGGACCGGCGAAGTCGAAGGGTCACGGGGTGGTGGCGACGCAGCTGCACACGTTCGGTGACATGAACGACCGGATCATCGTGCCGGCGGGTGGGAGTCGGATCCCGATGGAGGACCGTCACTACGAGACGGGTCTGGCCTACTTCACGATGCAGGGTCGTGCGGTGAAGGAGTTCGTGCTGGAGCAGCTCCCGCCGATGGTCGAGGAGTTCCTCGCGTCGGCGGGGGTGTCGCCGGAGGAGGTCGACCACTTCGTTCCGCACCAGGCGAACGGGTTGATGTTGGCGGAGTTGCTGCCGGCCTTGAAGCTGTCGCGGGCGACGATGCACGACACGGTTCAGCGGTACGGCAACACGGGCGCGGCCTCGGTGGGGATCACACTCGACGACGCGGCCCGCGCCGGCCGCCTGCAGCCCGGTGACCTGATCCTGCTGGCCGGGTTCGGAGGCGGCATGGCGGCGGGTCTGGCGTTGCTGCGATGGTGACCCCGGGCTAGGGCGCCGCCCCGTCCACGTCTGCCCCGACGTGCCGGTCACCTCGACGAGATCTCCGGGTACCGGCAGGCCCCGTCACGGGGATCGTCGTGGGTCGCCCGAGAGGGCCGGGTGACGGTGCTCCCCGCACGGGATGAGGACCCGATTCACGAGACCCGGGACATGTTCCGCGTTTCGAGGGCCTGGACGTCGCCGACCTGGCAGGCTGCACCCGTACTGCGCAGCTGCGCGACGTCCAGGGAAGTGAGCAAGCGAATGACGCTTCGAGAACAGATCATGCGCCGCAAGCCGTTGGCCCCGGTCAACACCGGGGACACCGGCGACCTCAAGCGCTCCATCGGCACCTTCCAGCTCACGATGTTCGGTGTCGGGGCCACCGTCGGCACCGGCATCTTCTTCGTCCTGCAGGAGGCGGTCCCGGATGCGGGGCCGGCGGTGCTCGTCTCGTTCCTCGTCGCCGGTCTCGCCGCAGGTCTCTCGGTGCTCTGTTACGCCGAGCTCGCTGCGGCCATCCCCGTCAGCGGGTCGACGTACTCCTACGCCTACCACGCCCTCGGCGAGGGCATGGCGATGGTCATCGCGGCCTGTGTGCTTCTCGAGTACGGCGTGTCGACCTCGGCGGTGGCCGTCGGCTGGAGCGGGTACTTCAACGAGCTCACCCAGGGCTTGTTCGGGTGGCGCCTCCCGGACGCGTTGTCGTACGCCCCCATCCCGTTCGAGGACGGCACGGTCGGCCTCATCAACCTGCCCGCGGTCGTCCTCGTGTTCCTGTGCATGACGCTGCTGCTGCGCGGAGCGACGGAGTCGGCGTTCGTCAACACGGTCATGGTGCTCATCAAGCTGTCGGTGCTCGTCATGTTCGCCGTCATCGCCTTCACGGCGTTCCAGGCCGACCGGTTCGACAACTTCTGGGGCGCCGGGGCGCACGGCATCAGCGCGGCGGCCGCGACGATCTTCTTCTCGTTCATCGGCCTCGACGCGGTCGCGACCGCCGGTGAGGAGGTCAAGGATCCACAGAAGGCGCTGCCACGGGCGCTCATGGCCGCCCTCGGCGTCGTCATCGCCGTCTACCTGCTCGTCGCCGCCGCGGGCGTCGGTTCGCAGCCGCTCGAGGAGTTCAGCAACCCCGAGCAGCAGAGCGCCGGGCTCGCCGTCATCCTGCGCACCATCACGGGCTCGGAGATCCCCGCGATCGTCCTCGCGGCGGGTGCCGTGATCTCGGTCTTCTCCGTCACCCTCGTCACCCTCTACGGGCAGACCCGCATCCTGTTCGCCATGGGACGCGACGGCATGGTCTCCCCCAAGTTCGCGCACGTGAACACCCGCACGATGACGCCGAACTACAACACGATCATCGTCTCGATCGTCATCGCGATCATCGCCGGCATCGTCCCGGCGGGGTACCTGTGGGACACGGTCTCGATCGGCACCCTCGTCGCGTTCTCCGTCGTGGCCGTCGGCGTCATCGTGCTCCGCCGCACCAACACGGAGCTGTACCGCCCGTTCCGCGTGCCGGGCTATCCCGTCACGCCGATCCTCACCGTGGCCGCCTGCGGCTACGTCCTCTACGGTCTGTCCTGGCACACGTGGGCGACGTTCTTCGTGTGGTTGGCGATCGTCCTCACCTTCTACTTCGTGTACGGCCGCAAGCACGCCGCCCTGGCCCGACGCGGTGGCGCCGCCGAACATCCCCACGCCGCCGACGAACCCGTCTCACCGATCCCCGAGGAGGACCACCGATGACCTCGACCTACGTCGTGGGCTGGAGCCCGTTCCACCGGGACTCGGGCGCCGTCGAACTCGCCTGTCGTCTGGCCCGCTCCACGGGCGCGCGGCTGCACGTCCTGTCGGTCATGCCCTCGGGATGGGGTGGCATCGGTCGCCGCGATCCCGAGGCCGCCGAGCGCGAGGGCGAACGCGCCGTCGAGGAGGCCCGCCGTCATCTCGACGCCGCGGGCATCGACGGCGACGTCGTCGCGTCGACCGCGAGGTCGGTCCCCCAGGCGCTGCTCGACGCGGTGGAGGAGACACAGGCGGTCGCGATCTTCCTCGGATCGGGCAGCGAGGCGCCGATCGGCCGGATCGACGTGTCGTCGAAGGCCGGAAGGTTGCTCCACTCGAGCCCGGTGCCGGTGGCCCTCGCGCCGCGGGGGTATCGCGTGCGGCGCGGGGAGAACGCCGGGCTCGAGCGGGTCACGTGCGCGTTCCGCGACGAGGCGTCGTCGCACACCGCACTCGAACGGGCCGAGATCCTCGCCGATGCGGCGTGCGTCCCCCTGCGCGTCGTCACGTTCGGCGTCGAGCCGCGCCGCATGATCCCGACCGAGGTGAGCGGCGACGCGCAGATGGTCCTCGACGAGTGGCGGGTGCAGGCCGGCCGGGCGCTCGACGAGGCGATCGCGGGTCTCGACCGCGTCGTGCACAGCGGTGAGATCTTCATCGGACGGACCTGGGACGAGGCCCTCCACGAGACGGACTGGCAGGAGGGCGACCTCCTCATGGTCGGCTCCTCCTCGACGAGCCCGATCGCGCAGGTGTTCCTCGGCTCCAGTGCCACGAAGATCGTGCGGCACTCCCCCGTTCCCGTGGCCGTCGTGCCGCGCTAGGACGCCGGAGGCCCGACATCCCGTCGGGACGACCGACACGCCCTCGCCCCTCGCTCGAGTGGGCGAGGGCGTGTCGTCTCCCTCGAGTTCGGCGACGGTCAGGAGGCCGTGCGCCCGGGTTCAGGATCGCAAGAACCACCCCGCCCGGTCTCAGGGTCGGGGCGACCCATCGACACGAGGCGCGAGTCGCGGTGTGTCGGGCGGTGATCGGTTGTCGACAAAGACGAGGACGTCTCACTCTTCGGACGTCGCGCCGGGAAGCGGTCACTCGTCCCCGCGTGCCCCGGCCGCCGGCTCGCTCGTCGGTTCCTCGAGCACGGCCGCCAGCCTCGCCGCGAGGTCGGTGGGCAACCCGCTCACGCCGCGGGCGGCAAGCCTCAGCGAGGCTCGGGCGGCCTGCGACTCGGCCCGTGCCCCGGCCACGGCTCGCTCGGCCTCCTCGGCCCGGTCCAGGTGGCCGCGCAGCGCGAGATGGTCCGGCCGGGACACCTCCCCCAGGCCCGCGAGCACGGTGACCTCGACATGGAGCAGGGTCGCAAGGTCACAGGCCTCGGTGAGGCGCAGCGGGCGCAGGCCCTTCTCGGTCTTGACGACGGTCTGCTGATGCCAGGCGTGTCCGCGCGCGGCCATCGCCTCGGCGAGGCGCGCCTGGGTGAGTCCCACCTGTTCACGCAGTTCCTGCAGGGCCGCGCCGATCCGCGCATCCGACGTCGCGGTCATCGGGACGACCCGCCCGGGGACGCCGCCGTCTCCTCCGCCCGGGCCACCGACGCGTCGGTGGTGGGCTCGTCGGCGGCCTCCGCGCGCCGGCCGGTGGGGTCGTCTCCGTGCCCCTCACGCGCCGCGTCGAGCCCGGCGTCGAGCGGGACCGACCACCGGATCATCGTCCCGGAGGGTTCGGTCGACGTGGCCGAGAACGAGCCGCCGTGGCACGCGGCCCGACCGGCGAGGTTGGCCAAGCCGCTGCGGTCGGCGTCTCGGCGCAGGCCGACGCCGTTGTCGACGACCGTGACGACGAGGTCGTCGCCGGTGTTGACGACCCGCACACGGGCGTCGGTGGCGCGGGCGTGCCGCGCCACGTTCGACAGGGCCTCGCGGACGACCGCGACGACGTCGGGCACGAGGTCGGGCCCGATGTCCGACAGGCGACCCTCGAACGACACGTCGGGAACGAACCCGAAGGCGACCGTGGCCTTCTCGACGACCGACTCGAGCTCGGGGCCCAGCCCGCCCTGGGGGAACCCGTGGTGGAGCTCGAAGATCGCCGACCGGATGTCCTTGACGGCGAGGTCGAGTTCGTCGACGACGAACTCGACGCGTTCGGCGACCCTGCCCTCGGTGTGGCGACTCACGGCCTGCAGGGTGAGCCCCGCGGCGAAGAGGCGCTGGATGACGTGGTCATGCATGTCGCGGGCGATGCGATCACGGTCCTCGAGCAGGACGGCGTGGGAGCGGTGTCGCTGGGCCCGGGCCGCCTCGATCGCGAGGCCCATGCGGTCGGCGAACCCGGTGAGGAGGTCCATCGTCTCCCCCACGTCCGCGGGCGCGGCCGCTCCCCACGACAGGAGGACGAGCCCGACCTCGACCTGCCCGACCGCCATCGGGACGACGGCCGTCGTCGCCGGCCCGTCGAGTCCCGCGGGCCCGCGCACCTGGTGGGAGAGGTCGCCCTCGTCCGTGTCCCCCGGCTCGACCCGCAGCATGACCGGGGTGCGGCTCGCCATGAGCAGACGCCACCGGTGGTCGGTGAGCACCTTGCCACGCAACCCCAGGCCCTTGCCGACGGCGTCGACGGCCTGCACGACGAGCCCGCCGTCGGGGTCGGGCACGAGGAGCGCGGCGAGTTCGGCCTCCCCGAGATCGCGCGCGTACTTGACCGTCCGGGCCAGGGCGGAACGTTCGTTCCGCCCCTCCAGGAGGGTCTGGGTGAGTTCGCCGACCGCCTTCGACCACTGCTCGGCGCGCCGGGCACGACGGTAGAGCTGGGCGTTCTCCACGGCGATCCCGGCCGCGGCGGCGAGGGCGACGAGCACCGACTCGTCGTCCTCCGTGAACTGCCGGCCGCCGGACTTCTCCGTGAGGTACAGGTTGCCGAAGACGACGCCCCGCACGCGGATCGGGACCCCGATGAACGACGTCATCGGCGGATGTCCCGGCGGGAACCCGACCGCCTCGGGATGGGCGCCGAGGTCGGCGATGCGGTGCGGGACGGGATCGGAGAGCAGGAGACCGAGGACGCCGGCACCACGTGGCGGGTGGCCGAGCCGGGCGACCTCCTCGGTGGTCATCCCCTGCTGGACGAACTCGACGAGGTGGCCACCGGCCGGGTCGACCACACCGACGGCGCCGTACCGCGCGTCGAGCAGGGCGCAGGCCGACTCGACGACGTGGGAGAGGACGACCTGCAGGTCGAGCTCGCTACTCATCGCGACGACCGCGTCGAGGAGCGAGGCGAGCCGCGTCTGGAACCGGGTGGCGCCGTGGGCGCGGGTGCGGATCTCCGCGAGAAGGTCCTCGAGGTCCAGCATCGACGGCGTCGGGAGACCGGGGAGGGCCGGGCCGGTGGAGGGATCCGCGTCGCTCATCCCGTCAGGTTACCGGCGGCGCGTCCCGAGGCTCACACGCCTGCGTGGTGCGGCCGGTCGGCGTCGGCGGCCCGGCGCCCGGCGCGGTCGACGATCCGACGCCCACCGCGGTCGACGTCGTCCAGGGGCGCTGCCACGGGCGGGGAGGCAGCCGGAGCGGCGCCCGGGGCGGCGGCCTCGGTGGCCTCGGTGGCCCCGGAGGTGGGCACGGGCGGGACGACTCCCGAGGGGGCGACGTGGACCTCGCACTCGGCGTGGTCGAGGCAGAACCGGGCGAGCCCCGACGGCTCACCGGGGACGTCGGCGCCGACGACGAGCAGTTCCGCGTTGCGGCTCCGGTCGACGAGGAGCGGCCCGGCCTCCCCGACGGCCAACTCGAACGACACGGGGACCCGCTTGGCCTCACGCAAGGCCTTGAGCGCGGCGGCGAACGTGCGGGCACCGTCGGCAGCCCGCTCCGCCTCGCTCGCATGCGGAGCGAGCACCTGGACGAACCGCACTCGGGCTCCGCGGGCGAGCGCCTCACGCACGGCGGCACGGGCCACCGGCGCCGCCGAGGCCCCGCGGACGAGACCGGCGACGACGTCGAGAACGGGTGGGTGTGCCCGATTCGTACGGTCGAGGCGGCCACGATTCATGTCGCCAGACTCTCCGGTAGGCCGTCGCACGGCCCAGGGCCCAAGGTCCCCGCGTGGTGAGGCGGCCCCGGATGTCGCTGTGCGCGGCCGTCACTCGGGAGGTGGGCGGTCAGCGACCTCGGGTGACCCTGCCGTCCCGAGGTGCGGCCCCCGCGGCGGAGACGGGTCGGCCGTCCTCGAGCGCGCCGGTCAGCGGTCGCCCCGGGTGCGGTCGTCGAGTTCGTCGGCGTGCGTGGCGGCGAAGACGGCGGCCTGCGTGCGTCGCTCCATGCCGAGCTTCGCGAGGACGGCCGTGATGTAGTTCTTCACGGTCTTCTCGGCGAGGAACAGTTCCGCGCCGATCTGCCGGTTCGTCATGCCCTTGGCGACGTGGAGCAGGATGCGGCGCTCCTGCGGGGTGAGGCTGCGCAACCGCGGGTCGCCGGGCTCGGGCGCGGCGATGCGCTCCTGGACGTCGGCGACGTCGCTGTCGGCGATGAGCTTCTCGCCCGCGGCGACGCGGCGGACGGCGTCGACGAAGTCCGCGCCGCGGATGTCCTTGAGCAGGTATCCCGAGGCGCCGGCGAGCACCGCCGCGGTGAGCGCCTGTTCGTCGTCGAACGACGTGAGGATGAGCCCGGCGATGTTCTCGTCGAGCGAGCGCACCGTGCGGCAGACCTCGATGCCGGACCCGTCGGGCAGTCGGGCGTCGAGCACGGCGACGTGCGGGCGCAGCGCCGGGATGCGACGGGCGGCCTCCTCGGCCGAGCCCGACTCCCCCACGACCTGCATGTCGTCCTCCAGCTCGAGCAGTTCGCGCAGCCCTCGGCGCACGATCTCGTGGTCGTCGAGCAGGTACACCCTGATCGGCATCGTCACCTCGTCTTCGTCGCCGGACGCCTCGTGGGCGCCGGGTCTTCCCGTTGCGGCTCTACGGTGCCATATCCCGCGCTCGGCTCCACCCACCGCCGTCTATTCGCGGCCGTAGAACAGCCGCTCGGTGACGCTGCGCGCGCGCCGGGCCGCGCGGAGGTAACGCTCCGTCAGCTGGACCCCACTGCCGGGTGGGCCTCCGAGGATGCGGTGGACGGCCTCGGCGTCGCGGGCGTTGGCGGGCACGCTGTCGGTGCCCCGGGACCGCCACAGCACGGTCGCGTTGCGGATCGAGGACGCGAGTCGCCAGGCCTCGGCCAGGGCTGCGGCATCTCCCTCCTCGACGAGTGCGGCTTCCGTGGCCGCCGCGAGGGCGGGCAGCGTGGAGGTGGTCCGCAGGCCCGGCACGGCGTGGGCGTGACGCAGCTGGACGAGCTGGATGGTCCACTCCACGTCGGAGAGACCCCCACGGCCGAGCTTGAGGTGGGTCTTGGGGTCGGCGCCGCGTGGGAGCCGCTCGGCCTCCATGCGCGCCTTGAGACGGCGGATGTCGCGCAGCGCGCTGCCGGCGAGCGCGTCGGCGGAGTAGCGCACCCGGTCGGCCATCGCGACGAACTCCTCACCGAGGGAGACGTCCCCGGCGACCGGCCGGGCCCGCAGCAACGCCTGGTGTTCCCATGCGTCGGACCACCGGGCGTAGTACGTCGCGTAGTTGTCGACGGTGCGGCTGAGGGGGCCGTTCTTGCCCTCGGGGCGCAGGTCGACGTCGATCTCGAGGGCGGGATCGGGGCCGCTGGCGCGGGTCGCGCGGCGCATCTCCTGGACGACCGCGTTGACCGCGGCGGTGACCTCACCGGGGTCGGCGCCCTCGTGGGGACGGTGGACGACGACGAGGTCGGCATCGGAGCCGTACCCCATCTCGCGGCCCCCGAGGCGGCCCATGCCGACGAGCGCGAGGTCCGCCGGCACCGGCGCGCCCCGCTCCGCCGCGACCTTCTCGACGGCGACCTCGAGGGCCACCTCGAGCAGCGCCTCGGCGAGATCGGTGAGACCGACGCCCACCTGGTCGAGGGTGAGTTCGCCGACGAGGTCGGCGAGGGCGATCCGGAACAGTTCCTCGCGCCGCACGACGCGGGCCGCGTTCATCGCCGACTCGGCGTCGTCCTTGCGGGAGACCGCGCTGCGCATCGTGCGGACGATCGCCTCGCGCTCCCGGGGGTGCAGGCCGGTGGCCTCGCCGAGCATCCGCACGGACTCCGGCGCGTGTTCGAGGAGTTCGGCGGTGTAGCGACTCCGGGCGAGGACGTGGGCGAGGCGGTCGGCCGCCCGCCCCTCGTCACGGAGCATCTTGAGGTACCAGGGCGTGCGCCCGAGGGACTCGCTGACCTGGCGGAAGGCGAGCAGCCCCATGTCCGGGTCGGCCTCGTCCGCGAACCAGCCGAGCATCACCGGCAGCAGGGTGCGTTGGATCGCCGCCGTCCGGGAGGGCCCGGCCGTGAGCGCCTCGAGGTGACGCAGCGCGCCCTTGGGGTCGCGGTAGCCGAGGGCCGCGAGGCGGTCGCGTGCCGCATCGGGCGAGAGGCTCGCCTCGTCGCTCGAGAGCTTCGCGACGGCCGCGAGCAGCGGGCGATAGAAGAGGGACTCGTGGATCCGGCGGACCTCGCGGGTCTCCTCGTCGCGCCGCGCGACGGCGGAGGCGGCGGGGTCGGTGCGCATGCCGAGCGAGCGCCCCACGCGTCGCAGATCGGCCTCGGAGGTCGGCATGAGGTGGGTGCGCCGCATCTTGTACACCTGGATGCGGTGTTCGAGGCTGCGCAGCCAGCGGTACGCCTCGGCGAGCCGGGCGGCGTCCTCACGGGCCACGTACCCGCCGGCGACGAGCGCCTCGAGCGCGTCGATCGTGCGCGGCACCCGCAACGAGGCGTCGCTGCGACCGTGGACGAGTTGGAGCAGCTGCGCGCTGAACTCGATGTCACGCAACCCACCGACGCCGAGCTTGATCTCGCGATCCGCCTCGCCGCGGGGAACGTGCGCCTCGACGCGCAGACGCATCGCCTGGACGTCCTCGACGAAGTGGTCGCGGGAGGCGACGTCCCAGACCATCGGCGAGACGACGTCGAGATAGGCCTGCCCGACCTCCGCGTCCCCGGCGGCGACGCGGGCCTTGAGCAGCGCCTGGAACTCCCACGTCTTCGCCCAGCGCGTGTAGTACGCGGCGTGACTCGCGACCGTCCGCACGAGCGGGCCCTGCTTGCCCTCGGGGCGGAGCGCGGCGTCGACCTCCCACAGCGAGCCCTCGCCCGTGTGCGCCGAGCACACCTTCATCATCGCCGTCGCGAGGCGGGTGGCCGAGGCCATCGCCTCCGCCTCGGTGCACTCCGCGGCATCCGGCGACGTCGCACCGTCTCCGGACCCGTGACCGCCCGTGGCGGGTTCGGCGACGAAGATGACGTCGACGTCGGAGATGTAGTTGAGCTCCCGGCTGCCGCACTTGCCCATCGCGATGACGGCGAGGCGGCAGCGCGCCGCGTCCTCGGGGTGGTCCTCCGCTGCCACGGCGAGGGCGGCCTCGAGCGCCGCGCCCGCGAGGTCGGCGAGGGCCTCGGCGGTCGACGCGAACACGGCGAGGGGGTCGACCGCGACGAGGTCCAGCGCCGCGATGCCGAGGAGTTGGGCCCGGTAGCCGATCCGCAGCGCGTCGGCGCCCGAGCACGCTCCGCGTGCGGCGGGCGAGACCGCGGCCACGAGGTCGGCCACCCGCGCGCCGGCGTCGAGCCTGCGGGGATGGGCGGCCTCCCGCCAGTGGACCGGATGCCGGGCGAGGTGGTCCCCGAGGGCCGCCGAGGCGCCGAGGACAGCGAGGAGCCGGTCGCGCTCGTCGCTGTGACGCGCGAGCACGGCGCGCAGCGCGGGGAGTTCGGTCCGGGGGTCCAGACCCGGGTTCGATCCGGTCGTGGGCCGGGCCGCGGCCTCGAGCAGCCGCACGACGGCGGTGAGGGCGAGATCGGGGTCGGCGGTGTGGGCGATGGCCCGGAGCAGGCCGGTGCCGTCGTCCTCGGTGTCGACGAGGTCGGCCAACACCGGGGAGGAGGCGAACGTGCGGGCCCGACGCGTGTCGTCGAAACCCAGCCGGGCGAACAGACCGGTCGAGGACTCGGGACGTGCCGACATCAGAGGATCGGCAGGAGGCGTTCGAGTTCGAACGGGGTGACCTGGGCTCGGTAGTCGGCCCACTCGCGCCGCTTGTTGCGGAGGAACACGTCGAAGACGTGCTCCCCGAGGGCCTCGGCGACGAGGTCGGACTTCGCCATCGCCTGGACGGCCTCGTCGAGCGAGGACGGCAGCGGCACGATGCCGAGGGAGTGCCGTTCGCCGTCGGTGAGGCTCCACACGTCGTCCTCGGCCTCCTCCGGCAACTCGTACCCGTTCTCGATGCCGGCGAGCCCGGCGCTCAGCATCACGGCGAACGCGAGGTAGGGGTTGCAGGCCGGATCGATCGTGCGGACCTCGATGCGGCAGCTGTTCTCCTTGCCCGGCTTGTACAGCGGGACGCGCACCATGGCGCTCGAGTTGTTGTGACCCCAGCAGATGTGCGCGGGTGCCTCGCCGCCGCCCCACAGCCGCTTGTAGCTGTTGACCCACTGGTTGGTGACGGCCGTGATCTCGGACCCGTGGCGCAGGAGACCGGCGATGAACTGCCGTCCCATGCGGCTGAGCTGGTAAGGCGCGCCGGCCTCGTAGAAGGCGTTGTGGTCACCCTCGAACAGCGACAGGTGGGTGTGCATGCCCGAGCCCGGGTGCCCCGAGAGCGGTTTGGGCATGAACGAGGCATAGCACCCCGCCTTGGCCGCCACCTCCTTGACGACGGTGCGGAACGTCATGATGTTGTCCGCCGTCGACAGGGCGTCGGCGTAGCGCAGGTCGATCTCGTTCTGTCCGGGCGCGCCCTCGTGGTGGCTGAACTCCACCGAGATGCCCATGGATTCGAGGATGCCGATGGCCTCGCGGCGGAAGTCCTGCCCGCGTCCGTCGGCGACGTGGTCGAAGTACCCCGCCTGGTCGATGGGGCGAGGTGGCGCGCCGGGCACGATCGGCGGCTCGAAGAGGAAGAACTCGATCTCGGGGTGGGTGTAGAACGTGAACCCCATGTCGGCGGCCCTGTCGAGCGCGCGACGCAGCACCTGGCGGGGGTCGCCGGGGCTCGGAGAGCCGTCGGGGTTGGCGATGTCGGCGAACATCCGTGCGGTCGCGGGCGGGTCGCCGCGCCACGGCAGGGCCTGGAACGTCGCGGGGTCGGGCTTGACGAGCATGTCCGCTTCGGTGATGCGGGAGAACCCCTCGATGGCCGAGCCGTCGAAACCGAGGCCTTCCTCGAACGCGCTCTCGAGTTCCGCCGGCGCCACCGCGACCGACTTGAGGGTGCCGACCACGTCGGTGAACCACAACCGGATGAACCGGATGTCGCGTTCCTCGATGGTCCTCAGCACGTATTCCTGTTGCCGATCCATGGCCCAATCCTGCCTCATCGACCCTCCTGCGTCTCAGGCGACGCACCATCGTGCGCCCCCTCGTCGGCCTTGAGCGACGCGGTCTCCCGCACGGTCCGCCGTGTCTCCCGCCCTCGCCGCCCCGTGCCCGACGTCGACCCGTCCGGATCGGGCGGGGCTCCGGGCCCGAGCGCGACGCCCAGGAGGAACGTCCAGGCCGGCAGGCCCGTCACGAGGACGACGAACACCCACACGAGGAGGGCCACCCCGAGCGTCGAGGAGGTCTCGACCCCCGGCTCGGCCGGCTCGAGCATCGCCGTCACGACCGCGACGACGCCCATCGCGAGGATCGTCACGAGGGAGACGAGCGCCGCGTACCACCACCGGGCCGCGCGTCCCCGCCAGACCTCGCCCCGTCGGGTGGCGTGGTGGATCGCCGTCGTCCCGGCGACGACGAGGACGACGAACACCGGCAGGGCGAGCAGATCGGTCGTGCCCGGGGCGAGGTCGTCGAGGCCCCCGAGGGCGAGGGTCATGACGCCGGCGCCGGCGAGCAGGGACACGGCGAGGACGCCGGCGGTCCGCCACGCCACCCCACTCCAGGTTCTCGACCTCACGGCGTCGATCGCGCCCATGGCCACCTCCTTCGGAGCCACATCGTAAGGACCCCGATCCGTTCGGGCCGGAACGTCCGACCAGCGGGCAGGGTCGGTCGATCAACCCGAATCCCGATGCCGCCGAGCGACCCTCGAAGGACGCCCGCGCGGCGCGCGCGGTGGGACCGCTCCCGGGTCGGGCCTCGACGGGCGGGCCCCGGGGCCGTCACGCGCCGTCCCGCCACGAGGACGGGGCCCGAGAGGGCGCCGGGGGCCGCGAGGTCGTCTCGCGTGTCGAGAACGAGGGGATTCCGGGCCCAAAGTCATGGACGCCGAGCCGCTCCGGATGGTCTCGTGGTGGGACGAGCATCCCCCGTCGAGGGACGGCCTCGACGGGATGTCAACGAGGAGGTTCCATGTCTCTTCAGCACGACACGGAGGCGACGTCGCCCGCTGGCGATGACGCGATCGAGGTCGTCCAGAACGTCCCCCGCCCCGTGGGCGAGGTCTGGGCGCGGCTCACGACCCGGGAGGGCATCGAAGCCTTCCTCGGCGAGGGCGCGACCCTGGGCGCGAAGGGCGACCCGTGGCACGCCGCCGACGGCACCCGCGGCGTGACCCGTAGTTACCACCCCGAAGAACAGATCCGCGTCTCCTGGCACGCGGACGAGGATGCACCGGCCACCCTGGTCGACCTGCAGATGAAGCCCGACGGCGACGGCACCCTCCTCACCCTTCGCCACGAGCATCTCGACGACTCGGCCGACCGTTCCGACCTCCAGCGGCGGTGGGACGCCGCTCTCCACCGGCTCACCGAGGTCTGAGTCACCCGAGACCGGCCGACGACGCCGCCCACGACACACACGACAGCGGGTCCGCACCCCCGGGGTGCGGACCCGCTGTCGTGTGTCCGGGCCGCGGACGCGCCGGCTCGTCTCCGGCCGAGTCACCCGCCTGCCGCTCAGCCCTCTTCCTCCTCGCGGCGACGGCGGTCCTCCTCGTCCCAGGCCTCGGTGCGCGCCGCGGCGCTCTCGAGGGCGTTCTGGGCGGCCTCGCGCGTCGGGTACGGGCCCATGAGGTTGTCCTTGCGGGAGGTGTGTTCCTCCTCCTCGACCTGGCCGGTCGCGATGTTGTACCAGAACGGCATGGTGATCCCGCCTCTCGTCGTGAACGTCTCCGCCGGCACCCTGAGCCGGCCCGCGCTGCCAGTGTGTCTCGTGAACCGTCGTCCGCGCGAGGGATGACGCGCCCCTGTGCGGCAGGCCCCGCCCGGGTGAGGTCGCCTCACCCGTGAACGAGCCGCCCGGCCACGACGGTGGCCGCCACGCGGGTCTCGCGCAGCGCGGCGGAGGCCTCGCGGGAGGTGATGGGGATGGCGAGGGGGTCACGGTCGAGGAGGAGGACGTCGCCGCGTGCGCCGGGGGCGAGGGTGCCCTGCCCGTCGGTCGAGTCGGCGAGGGCCTCCGCGGCGGTGAGCGCCTGCTCGGGGTGCAGGGGGTCGCGGGCGTCGGCCGAGCGGTGGACGGCGGCGGCGATCTCCAGCCACGGGTCGAGCGGGGAGACCGGCGCGTCCGAGCCGAACCGCAGCGCGACGCCCGCCTCGCGCATCGTCCGCAGCGCGAAGGTCCGGTCGAGCCGGTCGGGCCAGCACTGCACGCTGACGTCGCGGTCGTCGAGCAGGTGGGCCGGCTGGACCGAGGCCCGGATCCCGAGCGCGGCCATCCGCGGCACGTCCCCCCACCGGATGAGCTGGACGTGCTCGACCGAGCCGCGGGCCCCGGTCGCCTCGAACGCGTCGACGGCCTCCCCGACCGCTCGATCCCCGATCGCGTGCACGGCGACCTCCAGGCCCGCGCCGTGGGCGCGGGACAGCAGCGCGAGGAGTTCCGCGGGCGGCACGTTCTGGACCCCGCACGGGTCGGCGAAGTCGGCGCCGTCGGCGAAGGGCTCGCAGCAGTAGGCGGTCCGGGTGTTGAGCGAACCGTCGCTGATGATCTTGAGCGGCCCCATCTCGAGCAGCCCACCGCCGCCCGGCAGGCGTGCCCCGCTGCGCAGCCCGGCCCCGAGCACGGCCTCGAGACCCTCGGCGTACGTCGCGGTGCGGACCCGGACCGTGTCGACCGGCGAACCGTGAGCACCGCCGAACCGGCGCGGCCAGGCCCGGAAGGAGTCGCTGAACTCCATGTCGACGACGCCGGTGATCCCGGTGGCGTTGATTCGGGCGACGACGTCGGAGTACCGCGCCTCCATCGCCGCGGTGACTCCCGGGAGCTCCATGAGCTGCGGAAACACCCCGAACCACTCGGCCTCCTCGATGACGCCCGGCCGGTGGGCCACGCCGAGGAGGTCCACCGCGCGCGTGTTCGCCCAGCCGTGGTGACCGTCGCCGCTGATGAGGACGACCGGGTGCGCCCCGCTGACCTCGTCGAGCTCGGCGACCGACGGCTCGCGCGACCACGTCGCCGAGCGGTGCCCCCACCCCTGGAGCGTCTCCCCGGGAGCGAGGTGTCGCAGTCCGGCCGCACCATCGAGCACGCCTCCTCGGGTGAGCGGGCCGCCGACGTGTCGAGCCGCATCGACATCGGGGTCGAGGAGGATCGGAACAGGATTGAACGCTAGGCGGGTGCCGGGTGGGCTGGCCTACGGCTAGGTTCTTCGCCCATGCCGGTGGAGTTCTTGAGCGATGAGCAGGTGGCGGCGTTCGGCCGGTTCAACGGTGTTCCGTCGGGGCCAGAGCTGGAGCGGTTCTTCTTCCTCGACGACGCGGATCTGGATCTGATCGCGAAGCGACGGAACTCCCACAACCAGCTGGGCTTCGCGCTGCAGCTGGGTACGGTGCGGTATCTCGGCACGTTCTTACCGGACCCGCTCGAGGTGCCGTGGACGGTGGTGGACTACCTCGGGGCTCAGCTGGGGATCGAGGACCCGTCGGTGGTGAAGCGCTACACGGAACGATTGCCGACCCAGCATGAGCATCGGCGGGAGATCCGCGACTTGTACGGCTTCCGGGACTTCTCCGACCCCAGTGTGGCGGCCGGGCTACGGGAGTTCGTGGCAGGCCGTGCATGGACCCATACCGAGGGCCAGTTGGCGCTGTTCAATCAGTCGGTGGCGTGGCTGCGTCGGCATCGGGTGCTGCTGCCGGGAGCGAGCGTGTTGGCGCGACTGGTCGCGAGTGTCCGAGAGGATGCCACGGACCGGATGCACCGGACCCTTGCCGCGGCCGCGGCCGGTGCAGATCCGGCGATGCCCGGGAGGTTGCTGGGCTTGCTCCGGGTCGCCGATGGGCAGCGGTTCTCGGAGTTGGAGCGGCTGCGTCGGTCACCGACGCGGACGTCGGGGAGGGCGATGACCGCGGCGATGGACCGGGTCTCGGATGTGTTGAGCGTGGGTGCGCGGGCTGCGGTGACGCCGACGGTGCCGCCGAGCCGTCTGGTCACGTTGGCGCGGTACGGGCTGACCGCGAAGGCGCCGGCTATCAGGTTGCTGGCCGAGCCACGGCGGACCGCGACGCTGTTGGCCACGGCTCAGGCGTTGGAGACCGCGGCGGTCGACGATGCGCTGGACTTGTTCGACGTGTTGATGGCGTCCCGGTTGATCAGCGCGGCGAGGCGATCGTCGGCCTCGGAGCGTCTGGCGTGGATGCCGCGTCTTGAGAGGGCCTCGGTGACGCTGGCCCGTACGGCGCGGGCGTTGCTGGACGCACTGGACGAGGCTGACGCCGGCGGACAGCTTGATGTCGCGGCGGCGTGGGCCGTGGTCGAGCGGGTCGCCCCCCGTGAGCAGGTCACCGCTGCCGCGGCCCTGGTCGACGAGCTGGTACCGGACGACTATTCGGGTGAGGCCGCGATGCGGGAGGCCCTGGCCGCCAAGTACGGCGTGGTTCGTCCGTTCCTGGAGTCGCTGGCCGAGGCGCTGCCGCTGCAGGCCACTCCTGCGGGCCAGGACCTGTTGCGGGAGGTGCGCCGGTTGCCGGACCTTGCGCGGCGCCGGACGTCGGTGCGGCCGTTGACCCATGCCGACGTTGCCGAGGCTGTGGTGATGCCGGCGTGGCGCCGGGCGGTGTTCACCAATCCTGACCTGCCCGCGGGTGCGGTCGATCGTGACGCCTACGTGTTGTGCGTGCTGGAGCAGCTGCACCGGGCACTTCGCCGCCGCGACGTGTTCGCGGCCCCGTCGCTGCGCTGGGCCGACCCCCGAGCGCGGTTGCTCGACGGCACCGCCTGGCAGGCTGTCAGCGGCGAGGTCCTGACCGGCCTCGGCCTGACCGACCCAGTCGACGAGCACCTGGCCGATCTGGCCGCCGCGCTGGACATCGCGTGGCAGACCCTGGCTCAGCGGCTCGAGGCGGCCGGCCCCGATGCCAGCGTCCGGATCGTGCCGGCCGGAGCCGAGGGCAGGGTGCGGCTCTCGGTCGAGCGGCTGGAGGCGATCGGGGAACCATCCTCACTGAGCGAGCTGCGTGCGACGGTCGCAGCGATGCTGCCGCAGGTCGACCTGCCCGAGTTGTTGTTGGAGGTGCAGGCGTGGACGGGGTTCCTCGACGAGTACGTCCACGTCGGTGAACTCGGCACCCGGATGGAGGATCTGCCGGTGAGCGTGGCGGCGCTGCTGGTCGCCGAGGCCTGCAACGTGGGACTGACCCCGGTCACCAAGCCGGCGGTGCCGGCGCTGACCCGCGACCGGCTCTCCCACGTCGACCAGAACTACCTGCGCGCCGAGACCCACTCTGCGGCCAACGCCCGGCTCATCGAGGCCCAGGCCGGTGTCGGTGTGGCCCAGCTGTGGGGCGGTGGCTTGATCTCCTCGGTCGACGGGCTGCGGTTCGTGGTGCCGGTGCAGACGATCAACGCCGCCCCCAGCCCTCGCTACTTCGGGCTGCGCCGCGGCGTGACCTGGCTGAACGCGGTCAACGACCAGGTCGCCGGCATCGGCGCCGTCGTCGTACCGGGCACGATGCGCGACTCGCTACACATTCTGGACGCACTGCTGAACCTCGACGCCGGGCCGAAACCGGACATGGTGGCCACCGACACCGCGTCGTACTCCGACATCGTGTTCGGGCTGTTCCGGATGCTCGGCTACCGGTTCTCCCCGCGAATCGCTGACCTTTCCGACCAGCGGTTCTGGCGGGCCCACCTGCCCGGCGCACCGGCCGGCGACTACGGCCTGGTGAACGGACTCGCCCGGAACAAGGTCAACCTGGACAAGATCCGAGCGCACTGGCCAGACATGCTTCGGGTGGCCGGGTCCCTGATCACCCACCGGGTCCGGGCCTACGACCTGCTGCGGATGCTGGGCCGCGACGGGCACCCGTCCGCCCTTGGGCAGGCGTTCGCCGAGTACGGACGGATCGCCAAGACGCTGCACCTGCTGGCGCTGATCGACCCGGTCGACGAGGGTTACCGGCGTAGCGTGCACCGCCAGCTCACCGTGCAGGAATCCCGGCACCGGCTGGCCCGGAAGATCTTCCACGGCCAACGCGGTGAGCTGCGCCAGTCCTACCGCGAAGGCCAAGAAGACCAGCTCGGCGCTCTCGGCCTGGTCGTCAACGCCGTGGTGCTGTGGAACACCCGCTACATCGACGCTGCTGTGGCGAGTCTGCGCGCTGCCGGGCATGAGCTGTCCGACGAAGACGTCGCCCGGCTGTCGCCGTTGGGCCACGTCCACATCAACATGCTCGGCCGGTACAGCTTCGCTGCCGGGGTCGGGGCCGGGTTGCGGCCCTTGCGTGATCCCGCTGCCGGCGACGAGGACAGCGCCTGATGCGCCGCCGCGATATCGCGGTCGGCGAGGCGTATGCGGTGCGGCCACGCACAAGGGATCGGCTGCCCGCCCGGGTCGTGGTCACCGCACTCGAGACCCGCGCCGTGCGATGGGTCCACAGCGACACTGGTCGTGCAGGCCGCTGTCTCCTCCGCGACCTGCTCGGCCCGTGGGAACCTCACGAGGCCGCAGACCGGCCTGCCAGCGACCTCGTCGACCGGCTCCGGGCACTTCCGCCTGAGCAGCGCTGGTTCGAAGCCGTCCACGTCGGCTACGGCGGCTACGGCGGCTACGGCGGCTATGCCAACTTCGGGGTTGTCGTGCACCTGTCCCTCACGCAGGCCGCGAAGATCACGGCGCCAGGACATGTTTCCCGACCCGCCGCCGGCGTGATTAGGAGTTGACGCACGTCAAGGGCCCACTGGAGCGGTCAGTCGATCTGGTCACTGTTACAGGTAGCGGCAGACCTGGTCGGCGCTGCACGACTCGGGTTCGGGCTGGGCCGCTTGGTCGCGCAGCTCGGCGATGGTGTCGCGCAGCGCGGTCAGCTGGGCGAGCTGTTGCTCGATGTCCGTCAGGCGTGCGTCAAGCAGGTCGCGCACGTGGCCGCAGGGGGCCTGGCCGTGGTCGCGGATGTCGAGGATCTGTCGGATCTGGGCCAGCGTGAGCCCGGCCGCCTGGCCCCGGTGGATGAAGTCGATCCGGGCAACTGCCTCAGGCGTGTAGTTACGGTAGCCGGCCGCGGTGCGCTCGGTCGGCAGCAACAGCCCCTGGTCTTCGTAGAACCGAAGGGTCTTCGTCGTCGTGCCGGCCGTCTCGGCGAGCTCACCGATCCGCATCTCGTTCTCCAATGTGTTGCAGGTCGCAGTTGACCTTCCCCTGTACTGGAAGGTCCAGTATTGCCGCATCGGATGAGTTTCCCAACCAACCGGGGAGGTATCGCGATGGGTTCGGAGTACGACCTGGCCGTGATCGGGTCAGGTGGCGGAGCGTTCGCTGCGGCGATCCGCGCGACCGGGCTGGGGAAGTCGGTGGTGATGGTCGAGCGTGGCACGTTCGGCGGCACGTGCGTGAACACTGGGTGCGTGCCGTCGGAGGCGCTGATCGCTGCCGCTGAGGCACGCCACGTCGCCGGGGACGCGAGCACCCGGTTCCCGGGCATCGCCACCAACGCGGGACCGGTGGACATGCCGGGCCTGGTCCGCGGCAAGCAGGACCTGGTCGAGGCCCTGCGGGGAGAGAAATACGTCGACGTGGCCGACTCCTACGGCTGGCAGGTCCGCCAGGGCGACGCCTCGTTCGCGGGCACCCCGGACGCGCCGCTGCTCCACGTCACCGCACCTGACGGCAGTGTCGAGGTCATCGAGGCCGCCCACTATCTGGTCGCCACCGGCGCGAAGCCGTGGGCCCCGCCGATGAAGGGTCTGGAGGAGGTCTGCTACCTGACCTCGACGTCGGCGATGGAGCTGACCGAGGTGCCGGAGTCGCTGCTGGTGCTCGGCGGCGGGTACGTGGCGCTGGAGCAGGCCCAACTGTTCGCCCGGCTGGGATCGAAGGTGACCCTGCTGGTGCGGTCGCGGCTGGCGTCGAAGGAGGAGCCGGAGGTTTCCAAGACGCTACAGGAAGTCTTCGCCACCGAGGGCATCCGGGTGGTCCGCCGCGCGGTCGCAACCAAGGTCGCCCGTGACGCACCCACGGGGCAGGTTGTCGCCATCGCCGAGGTGTCCGGCGGTGTGCAGGAGTTCCGCGCAGACCAGGTCCTGGTTGCGCTGGGACGGCGTCCGGTCACCGACGGCCTCAACCTCGACTCGGTGGAGGTGAAGACCGGCGAGGCCGGGGAGATCGTGGTCACCGACCAGCTGCAGTCCTCCAACCCGCGGATCTGGGCCGCCGGCGATGTCACCGGGCACCCCGAGTTCGTCTACGTCGCGGCCGCCCACGGCACGCTGGTCGCCGAGAACGCCTTCGCCGCCGCCGACCGGTCGGTGGACTACACCCGACTGCCGAGGGTGACGTTCACCAGCCCCGCGATCGGCGCAGTCGGGATGACCGAGGCCCAGGTACTCGCGGCCGGGATCCGCTGCGACTGCCGGGTCCTGCCGCTGGACTACGTGCCCCGGGCGCTGGTCAACCGCGACACCCGCGGGTTCATCAAAATGGTCGCCAACGCCGAGTCCGGCGAGATCCTCGGCCTGACCGCGGTCGCCAAGGACGCCGGCGAGCTCGCCGCCGCCGGCGTCCACGTCCTGGGCAAGACCATCACCGAGGTCGCCGACGCCTGGGCGCCCTACCTGACCATGACCGAGGGTATCCGGATCGTCGCCAAGGCCTTCAGCACCGACGTCTCGAAACTGTCCTGCTGCGCCTGACCCGCACGCCAGACAGCGCACGCCAGACAGCGCACGCCACCCATCTACCAGAAGTGGAGGAATCGCAATGTCGAACCTCAGCACCGACCTGACTGACCGGCTCACCCGCTCCGAGGAGACCGGCCTCGACCCCGGCCTGCTGATCCCCCTGTTGCGGCTGCTCGTCGACGGCGACCTCGTCACCCTCGACCAGCTCGCCGCCGCATCGGGCCGCCCCCTCGACGACGTACGCCGTGGTCTGGCCGCCGTGCCGGACACCGAGTACGACGACCAGGGCCGGATCGTCGGCCAGGGCCTCACCCTGCGTCCCACCGCGCACCGGTTCACCGTGGCCGGCGAGGAGCTCTACACCTGGTGTGCCCTCGACACCCTGATCTTCCCCGCACTGCTCGAACGCGCCGCGACCGTCGTGTCGACCTCCCCGGCGAGCGGTGACACGATCCGGGTCACCGTCGACCCCACCTCCGGTGTCACCAGCCTCGAGCCGGCCACCGCCGCGGTGTCCCTGGTCAACCCCGACCAGATCAGCTCTATCCGCTCCTCGTTCTGCAACCAGGTGCACTACTTCACCTCCCCCGAGGATGCCGCCGGCTGGCTCGCCGAGCACCCCGAAGCCGAGGTGGTCACGGTGGCTGAGGCGTTCCAGCTCGGCGCCGCCCTCACCGCCGGCCTGCTTGGCCGCCTCCGGGCCGACCACGCCGGGGCCGAGGCCCGCCACTGCTGCTGACACACGGCCGACCACGAGAGCGAGACCACCGATGACATCCAGCCGCGACAACCAACCAGGGGGCGGCGGCCTGCTCATGGCCGCCGGAGCCGGACTTGTGGCTTCGTTCGCTTGGTGGCGGGGTTTTTGCAGCGCTCCGTGGCGGTCTTGTTGCCGTGATCACGCAGGACTGGCTGCAGGTAGGTGTCGCGGTCTGAACCGAGAGGGGTGCGCCCGGTCGGGGCCGTTTGGATCGCTGCCGCTACGTCAGAGTCCGAAGGCTCCGCCGCTGACGAGGATCACGATTCCGAGGCCGATGAGAACGATGGGGAAGAGGATGTGCTCCCAGCGTTCGAGCACTTCGGCGATCGGGGGGCGGGTGGCGACGAACTTTGCCAGGGCCACCAGGACCGCGACGAGCGCGAGGAAGACGATGCAGTAGGCGACTACTGCGAGAGGTTCCACGCTGAGGAAGACAGGGGTGTAGACGCCGATGTTGTCGCCGCCGTTGGCAAGGGTGACGCCTGCGACGGTCCACACGCCGACCTTCTTGCCGGCAACCTTGGCCTCGTCGTCATCGTCGTCATCGTCTCCGCGCCAGGCCTGCCATGCGGCCCAGAGGCCGAGGCCCAGAGGGATGAGACCGAAGTACGGGATGGCTGCCGAGGGCAGGAATGCTCCGGCACCGATGGTCACCAGGACCGCGGCACCGAGGATGCCGGCGAATCCGAGGTACTGGCCGGCCAGAATGCGGGCGGTAGTGCCGCGCTGGCCTGCCCCTCGCGCGAAGAAGAGGGAGAGCACGATGATGTCGTCGATGTTGGTCGCTGCGAACAGGCCCATCGCCTGCAAGACCGAGGTGAGGATCATGCGCCCTCCCCAGCTGCGTCGCATCCGGGAAGCGAGCAGGCGGGATCGATGCACGGGGCGTCTTCGTCCACTGCCAGGGTGGCATCGACCAGTGCCGTCAGCGCCTGCGCCAGGTGCGAATCGGCGATCTCATATCGTGTCCGACGACCCTCGGGCTCGGAGACGACGATCCCGCAATCGCGCAGGCATGCCAGGTGGTTGGACACGTTCGGGCGTGTCAGGTCCAGATCTCGGGCCAGTTCCGCCGGGTAAGCGGGATGGTCGAGCAGGGTCAAGATGATCCGGGATCGAGTGGGGTCGGCCAGTGCACGACCCAGGCGGTTCATCACGTCGAGACGCGAAGCAATAGTCAGCATGGACTGAACTATACAGCGCGCACTGAACACTCGGTCACAGGCGTCAGCCCAGATCGCATGCCCGTAAGGGGAACCCTCACCGGACACCACCGCTACTGATCGAGAGGAACGGCGGCACGCCTGGCGGGCTGTCCCGTAAGACCCGTCCGGTGAACTGTCCGGTGAAGGGAGGCTATATGACACACTGGGGAGCATGTCCCCCTTGAAGGTCGGCTATGCCCGAGTCTCCACCGACGAGCAGGACCTGACCGCGCAGCGTGACGGACTCGCGGCGTTCGGCGTCGATCCCAAGCGCATCTACGTCGATCACGGGCTCACGGGCCGCAACGCCGACCGTGAGGGCCTGCGGCAGGCGCTGGCTGCCTGTCGGGACGGCGATACGTTCGTGGTCACCAAGCTCGATCGGCTGGCGCGTTCAGTCCGTGATGCCCACCAGATCGCCGACGACCTCGCGGCGCGGGAAGTGAAGCTGAGCATCGCCGGATCGGTGTACGACCCGACCGACCCGATGGGGAAACTGTTGTTCAACGTGCTGGCGATGGTCGCCGAGTTCGAAGCCGACCTCATCCGTGCCCGCACCCGCGAGGGGATGAAGGTCGCCAAGGCCAAGGGCCGGCTGCGCGGGAAGTCACCGAAACTCACCCCCCGGCAAGAAGCTCACCTCGTCCAGCTACATGCTGCCGACGAGCACACCGTGGGCGAGCTGGCCGAGCTGTTCAGCGTGGGCCGCTCCACGGTCTACCGCGCCCTTCAGCGCGCCGAGCGCGGGCGCGAGAACGTCGTGCAGTAGGTGCGTCGTGGACGCTCGAGCGCGGTGGCGAATCCTCAGGCTCCACGTCGAGGACCAGGTGCCCCTCGCGCGCTTAGCTCGCGAGACCGATGTAGGGCTGTGGACCCTGGAGCGCTGGCACGCCCGCTACCGCGCCGACGGCTACGCCGGACTGGAGACAGCCTCACGGGCGGACGCCGGCTCCCGCCGCCTTCCGCCCGACCTCGTCGACCTGATCGAGGGCCTGGCACTGAGCAAGCCGCGGCCGGCCATCGCCACGATCCATCGCAAAGTCACGGGCATCTGCGCCGCCCGGAGGTGGCCGGTCCCCTCCTACTCGGTGGTATGGGACATCGTGCGGACCCTGGATCCCGGCATGGTCACCCTCGCCCTGGAGGGCGCAGCGTCCTACCGCGACAAGCACGAGCTGGTGCTACGCCGGCAAGCAGAGCTGCCCAACGCGATGTGGCAATCCGATCACACCATGCTCGACATCCTGGTGGTGGGCACCGACGGCAAGCCCGCACGGCCATGGCTAACAACGATCCTCGACGACTGCTCCCGGGCGGTCTGCGGCTACACAGTCTTCCTGGGCGCACCGTCGGCGATGAACACCGCCCTGGCGCTGCGCCAAGCGATCTGGCACAAGACCGACCCGGCCTGGCCGATGTGCGGCCTGCCCGACGTGCTCTACGTCGACCACGGCAGCGACTTCACCAGTGACCAGCTCGCCCACACCGCCGTCGACCTCCACATCCGACTGATCCACTCCACCGTCGCCCGACCCCAGGGACGGGGCAAGATCGAGCGGTTCTTCGGCACCATCAACACCGAGCTACTCGCCACCCTGCCCGGACACATCACCGAAGGGCACCCCTGGCCGACACCGAAACTGTCCCTGGCCGCCCTCGAAAGCGCCCTGGAGGCGTTCGTGGCCACCTACAACGACCGCACGCACAGCGAGCTCGGAACCTCCCCGCGCAGCGCGTGGATCGCCGATGGCTGGCTGCCCCGAATGCCCGAGAGCCTGGAAGACCTCGACAGACTGCTGTTAACCGTCGCCAAGACCCGCGTCGTGCGCCGCGATGGCATCCGCTTCCAGGGCCTGCGCTACGTCTCGCCAACTCTGGCCGGCTACGTCGGACGCTCGGTCGTGATCCGCTACGACCCCCGCGACATCACCGAGATCCGCGTCTTCGATCACGACGAATTCGTCTGCAAGGCCGTCAACCAAGAGCACCACGACCAGAAGGTCAGCCTCAAGGAGATCCAGGCCGCGCGCAACGCCCGCCGCCGGGCGCTGCGAGCCGGCATCAACGAACGCATCGCCCTCGTGGCCGCACCTACCGAGACGCCACGGATCACCGAAGCACCGGCTCCGGCGCCGAGGTCGGCGTTGAAGATCTACAAGGAGGACCTCAGGTGAGCCAGCGCTTCATCGTCACCAAGGAGCACCGCCGCTTCACCGAGTTCGCCCCAGCGCTTCATCGTCACCAAGGAGCACCGCCGCTTCACCGAGTTCGCCGACGCCGTGCGCCGCGGGCACACCATCGGTTTGTGCTTCGGATCAGCCGGCGTAGGAAAGACACTCTCCGCACGCCGCTACGCACACTACGAGAAGGCTCATGACCTGCTGACCTACTGGGGGCCGCGCTCCGACAACGACGCCAAGATCTACGCCGCCTTGAACCGGAGCCGCACCGTGCTCTACACCCCCAGCGTGCTGACCACCCCGCGGACCCTGAAGGACGAGCTGACCCAAGCCATCACCCGCACCAACATGTGCATCGAGCAGCACCTCGTACCTCCCGGCACGGCCACTCCCGAGGCCTGGGGATGGCGACACGGCAGGAACTACGTGGAGCTGATCATCGTCGACGAGGCCGAACGACTGCGTCCCGCCGCGCTGGAACTGCTGCGCGATCGCTACGACCGCGACGGCATCGCCCTGATCCTGATCGGCATGCCCGGCCTGGAGAAGCAGTTCAGCCACTACCCCCAGTTCTACAGCCGAGTCGGCTTCGCCCACCAGTACCGGCCCCTGGGACAAGACGAACTGCTGTTCGTCCTCGAGCGACACTGGCGATCCCTCGGCAAGACCCTCGACCCCGACGACTTCACCGACGCCCAAGCCATCGCAGCCATCGCACGGATCACCCGCGGCAACTTCCGGCTCCTCGAACGCCTCTTCCCCCAGATCCAGCGGGTCCTGAAGATCAACGAACTCGACACCATCACCAACGACGTCATCGAAGCCGCACAGAGCACCCTGGTCATCGGTGTCACCTGACCCCGCCACGAAGCGACCGAAGAACCCCGCCATTCAGCAGACGAAGTCACAGTACACCCCAACGCCACAGAGCAGCCGGCCACCAAGCAGCGTCAAGATAGAGTCCGTTCGCCGGTTCCTTGACGCTAGTCGGGTGGGTTCATAGAGTCCAACCTGACACATAGGGTCGGGAAGGGCGGGCGGCGATGCGAGTTGGGTACCTCAGGGCCAGCAGCACCGATCAGAACACCGTTCGCCAGCTCGACGGCATCGAGGTCGAGCGCATCTTCGAGGACAAGGGCTCGGGCAAGGACGCCGACCGTCCGAAGCTGGCCGAGATGCTGGCCTTCGTCCGCGACGGCGACACCGTGGTCGTGCACTCGATGGACCGGCTCGCGCGCAACCTCGACGACCTTCGCCGGATCGTGCGAGCCCTGACCGCCCGGGGCGTGCGCGTCGAGTTCGTCAAGGAGAGCCTCACCTTCACCGGTGAGGACTCGCCGATGGCCACGCTGTTGCTGTCAGTGATGGGCGCGTTCGCCGAGTTCGAACGCGCGCTGATCCTGGAGCGCCAGCGCGAGGGCATCGCCGCAGCCAAGCAGCGCGGCGTCTACACCGGCCGAAAGCCCGCCCTGAACGCCGAACAGGCCGCGGACCTGCGTGAACGCGCCGCCGCGGGTGAGCAGAAGTCGGCGCTGGCCAAGGAGTTCGGCATCAGCCGCGAGACCGTCTACACCTACTTGAGGCCCCCAGCAACGGGGCCGAGCACCCGCTGAGCGGACAGCCCGAATTCGGCCGCATCGTCCACAGTAGCCCGCTTGCCGGTGGTGGCACACGTTCCGGCTCGGGACAGCGTCAGGAGTACCGAGCCGTGACGCAGGGCGGTCAAGTCCGCTTGGGTGGTGTACGAGGTTGATCCCTCGGTTGGGGTGTTGGTCAGGCTGTGAGGGCCTGGATTTCGGGTTCGTTCACCTCCTCCATGACGGTGTCCAGGGCCTGGGCTCGGGTGAGGATATCCAGGCCGAGGTAGCGGCGGCCTTCGGCCCATTCGTCGTGCTGTTCGGCAAGGACGGCGCCGACGAGGCGGATGATGCTGGCGCGGTCGGGGAAGATGCCGACCACGTCGGTGCGGCGGCGGATCTCGCGGTTGAGACGCTCGTTGGGGTTGTTCGACCAGATCTGGCGCCAGATCTCCTTAGGGAAGGCGGTGAAGGCCAGGATGTCTGCGCGGGCGTCCTGGAGGTGATCGGCCACGGTGGGCAGCTTGGTGGCCAGGGCCTCGATGACGCGGTCGAACTGGGCGTGTACCGCCTGGGCGTCGGGTTGGTCGTAGATCGAGTGCAGCAGCGCCTTGACCCACCCCCAGGAGGACTTCGGGGTGGCCGCCATGAGGTTGGCGGCGTAGTGGGTGCGACAGCGCTGCCAGGCCGCCCCGGGCAACGTGGCCCCGATCGCGGTGACCAGGCCGGCGTGGGCATCGGAGGTGACGAGCTTGACCCCGCTCAACCCGCGGGCGCTCAGGTCGCGGAAGAACGCGAGCCAGCCGGCGCCGTCCTCACTTGAGGTGACCTGCACACCGAGGATCTCGCGGTGTCCGTCGGCGTTGACGCCGGTGGCGACCAGCACGTGCACCGGAACGACTCGGCCGCCTTCGCGGACCTTGAGCACCAGGGCGTCAGCGGCCACGAAGGTGAACGGCCCGGCCGCGGCCAGGCGCCGGGTGCGGAACTGCTGCACGTGCTCGTCGAGGTCCTTGGCCATCACCGAGACCTGGGACTTCGACAATCCGGTGATCCCCAGGGCTTGCACCAGTTTGTCCATCCTGCGGGTGGAGACCCCGAGCAGGTAGCAGGTCGCTACCACGCTGGTCAGCGCCCGCTCGGTTCGCTTTCGGCGTTCCAGCAGCCAGTCCGGGTACAGCGAACCGGTGCGCAGCTTGGGTACGGCCACGTCCAGGGTGCCCATGCGGGTGTCCAGGTCCCGGTGGCGGTAGCCGTTGAGGGAGTTGACCCGCTCGGGACTGCGTTCGCCGTAGCCGGCGCCGCACACCGCGTCGGCCTGAGCGCCCAACAGGGCGTTGACGAACGTGTTCAGCAAATCCCGCATCAGGTCGGGACTGGCCTGGTCCAGCTGCTCGCGCAGGAAGTGCTCGGGGTCGATACTGGGTACAGCGGTCATCGGTGTGTCCTTCTTCGAGTCGGTTGTGAGAGATCACTCGAAGGATCCACCCGGTGACCGCGCCCACGTCGTAGGCGCGCTCACTCAGGTCCGTCGTACACCACTCTGAATCGCCCCGGGTTTCGTGGAGGCTCGGTTAGTTGGATCCGACCTCGGTGA